>CAIMEE010000526.1 GCA_903839865.1 Enhydrobacter aerosaccus
CGATAGCGATTTGCGCCTTGACGATTCCGGCATCCGCTCAGGACGCCTATGTGGTCGGTCTGACCGGTGCGCTCACCGGCCCGCCCTCCAGCACCTATGCACCTGCTGTCGATGCCCTCGGCCTCTACATCGACCGCGTCAATGCAGCCGGCGGCGTCAACGGCAAAAAGATCCAGCTCATTCTCGAGGACGACGGTGCGCAACCGTCAAAGGCGGCGGCGAACACCAAGAAGCTGATCACGCAGGACAAGGCGGTGCTGATCCTCAATGCCAGCCTGTCGTCGACCTACGCGCCGGTTATCGCCGAGACACAGGCCGCCGGTGTGCCGTTGCTGTTTGCAAGCTCGGTCTGCCCGAAGAGCGTCTATCCGCCGGCTGAGCCGTTGCAGTTCTGCACCACAGGCTTTGCCGCGAACTACGACAGCCAGGCGACGCTCGACTTCATCAAGGCGCACGCGAAAGGCCCGGTGAAGATCGGCTTCTCGGCGATGGCAATCCCGTTGTCGCGAGGCGAGATCGACTATGCCGAAAACCTGTCGAAAGAGATGGGCATGACCCCGGTCGACAAGGAAGTGATCCCGCCGCCGACGGCGGATTACACATCGTTTGCCACCAAGCTCAAGGACGCAGGCCCCAATTGGGTCTATTCGTGGGCCCCCTGGGTCACGCAGGTGCGTACGCTGGAAGCCTTGCGCAAGCTCGGCTGGCAGGACGATTACGTCGCCTGGGGTCATCTCGAAGCGGAGAGCGAATTATCGCGACTCAAGGATGGAAGGTTCTTCGTCGTGAACTCAAATTCTCTGTTCCAGGAAGCCCTGCCGATCCACAAAGAGATCGAGGACGCGGCCAAGAAGGCCGGCTCGAAATATCCGGCCGCCACCATGGCCGAAGGCTGGATCGCCGGCATGGCGATCGAAGCCGCGCTCAAAGGTGCGGGTTGGCCGGCCGATCCGGCCAAGCTGAAGGCCTCGATGGAGAACCTCAAGGTTGACACCAAGGGGCTGCGCGGCGGGCCGATCGAATGGACCAAGGACAACCACTTCCGCACCAAGCTCTACTACCGCGTCTACACCTGGTCCGGCGACAAGATCACCAGAGTCCAGGACTGGAAGTCATACGACGTGAAATAGAGAGCGCTGTAGTCCGTCGCCTGCATTCCCTCCCCCTAAACAGGGGGAGGGATCAATCCGCGGGCGTTTGAAATCCCTCTCACTTTTTCGGCCATCCGGAAGTCCGCTCTTTGCAGCTCCTCATCAACATCATCGTCCTCGCCTCGATCTATGCCCTGATCGCCTGCGGTTACGTTCTGATCTATCGCGTCAGCCGCGTGCTCAATCTTGCGCATGGCGAACTGATGATGTTCGGCGCCTACCTTGTCCTGGCTTGCGCCTCATTGTTTACTAGCCATCCCGTCATGGCGCTCTGCGCCGCAGTGCTGCTGAGCCTGATCACCGGCGCGCTGGTCTACGTCTTTCTGATGCGCAAGATGACCGGCGAGATGGTGCTGGCCGCCATTCTCACTACTGTCGCGCTCGGCATTCTGGTCCGCGGCGTTGTCGTCCTGCTCTGGTCGTCGCAGCAGCAGTACCCGGCGCAGGCACTGGGTATCTCCAACCCGACCTTCACCCTGCCCGGCGACGGACACATCTCGCTGTGGTCGCTGGTGCTGGTGCTCACCAACCTCGCCGCTTACGGCGCGCTGTTCGGCTTCCTGCGCTTCGGACGCTGGGGCATGCGCATGCGCGCCGCCGGGCAGAATCCGCTGCTCGCCGCGCAGCGCGGCATTAATCTGCATGGCGTCTACGCGCTGGCCTGGAGCCTGTCGACACTGACCGGTGCACTTGCCGGCATCCTGATGGCGCTCGATTCTGGTGTCACCGGCAGCATGCCTGTTATTGCGCTCAAGGCCTTCCCGGCCGCTCTCGTCGGCGGGCTCGACAGCCTCGGCGGCGCATTGATCGGCGCGCTGATCGTTGCCGGCGCCGAGGTGCTGCTGATTTATTACGTCGACCCGCTCTTGTCGGACGTGGTGCCCTTCCTGGTGCTGGTCGCCATGCTGTTCGTGCGGCCCTGGGGCTTGTTCGGTACCCGCGAGGAACTTGACCGTGTTTAGGCCGACACCGCGCGCCAGCGGCTATTTCCGTACCGATTATGCGCAGGACCTGGCGCTGCTGCAGACGCGCGCCGAGCGCATCGGCCTTGCCGCATTGGTCGCCGTTCTGCTGGCATTGCCGTTTCTTGCGACGCCGTTCCTGCTAGATCTCGCCTGCCAGGTATTTCTGGCCTCGATCGGCGCGTTGTCGCTGATGCTGCTCACCGGATATGCTGGCCAGATCTCGCTCGGTCATGCCGGACTGATTGCCGCCGGCGCCTTCACCACGGGCATCCTGACGCGCGAAATCCATGCGCCCTTCTGGCTCACTTTGCCCTCTTCGGCGCTGACTGGTGTCGTCCTGGGCCTGGTCTTTGGCCTGCCGTCGCTCCGTCTGCGCGGCCTGTATCTTGCCGTCAGCACGCTGGCGCTGCACTTCATCGTCATCTATCTCGGCGGCGAATACGAAACTAAGCGCGGCTTCTCGACCGGCATCCTGATCGAGAAGCCCAGCCTCGGCGGCTTCAAGTTGACCGATGGCCGCGCCTGGTACTTCGTACTGCTGATATTCGCGGCTGCGGCCTTGCTGATCTGCATCAATCTGCTGCGCAGCCGCAGCGGCCGTGCCTGGCGCGCCATCCATGCGCGCGAAACGGTCGCCGAAGCCCTAGGCATCAGCATCTCCGGCTATAAGCTGCTCGCCTTCGTGATCTCGTCGGCGATGACATCCGTCGCCGGGTGCCTGTTCGCCTACTACCGTGGTTTCGTCTCAATCGAGGCCTTCGACCTGTTCCTGTCGATCCAGTACGTCGCCATGATCATCATCGGCGGAATGGGGTCTCTCCTGGGAGCCTTGCTCGGCGCCGCCTTTGTGACCGTTTTTCCCTATGCGATCGAGGCCCTGCTCAAGCTGCTGCCGAACGTGCAGAAACTCGCCGGCGATATCTTCGCGGTCAACTACGCCTCCTTTGGCGTGGTGATGATCCTGTTCTTGATCTTGGAGCCGCTCGGTCTGGTCGGCATCTGGCGGCGGCTGCAGAATTACTTTCTGCTGTGGCCTTTCAAATACAAGCCGCTGGCGGGCACGCGCAAATGAACGCTCCCCTGCTCCAGGTCGAACAGATCGAAGTGGTCTACAAGCGCGTCATCACGGCCG
>CAIMEE010000527.1 GCA_903839865.1 Enhydrobacter aerosaccus
CGACAGCATGTGCACTTCGTCGATGATGTAGACCTTGTAGCGTGCCGAGACCGGGCGGTAGCGCACACCCTCGATCAGCTCGCGCACGTCGTCGATGCCGGTGCGCGAGGCCGCGTCCATCTCGATCACGTCGACGTGGCGGTCCTCGGAGATGGCCTTGCAGTTGTCGCAGACGCCGCAGGGATCCACGGTCGGGCCGCCCTTGCCGTCTGCACCGACGCAGTTCAGCGCCCGGGCGATGATGCGGGCGGTCGTGGTCTTGCCGACGCCGCGGACGCCCGTGAGCATGAAGGCGTGCGCGATACGGCCGGTGGCGATGGCGTTGCGCAGGGTGCGCACCATGGCTTCCTGGCCGACAAGCGTGGTGAAATCGACGGGGCGGTATTTGCGGGCGAGGACGCGATAGGGAAGGGTGGTGTCGGCTGCTTCGCCAGCGACGTCTTTGGTGGCTTTCGCCATGCTGTCACCCGCTTCTGCGCCGTGGCCCCTTAGCGCCCGGCGGTCATCGCGCCCGGGCGTCCCGGCTTCCCTGCGGCGCGCGGGAAAGGTACGGGTGAGAGACCAGCATGACCCGAAGCGAATTCGTTACGGCTGCTTCCTTCCGGATCTGACCGGGTTGGCGACTGCTCCGCCCACACTGGCCCCTCGGGGGCGTTATATCAGGAGTCGGGGCGGCTCGTGCAAGGAAGTAAGGGCTCAATTCTCCCCGCTTTTTTCTGCCCGCAGCCGGCAAAGTGTCCCCAAATCCTGGGGCACCTCCGAGCCATATGTCATGGGCCTTCCAGGCGAGTTGTACCGGATTCCGCCACCCCCCTCCACGCAACAAAATTACACGGCGGGGCGCACGTTCGAACGGGTTCGCACGGGGACCGGCATGGGCAGTCCCAAATGCTCCCGCAAGGTCGTGCCGGTGTAGTCGGCGCGAAACAGGCCACGCTCCTGCAGGAGCGGCACGACCTGGTCGGCAAAGGCGTCGAACTGGCCGGGGAAGAAGGGCGGCATGACGTTGAAGCCGTCAGCGGCGCCCGCCTTGAACCAGTCCTCCAGTACGTCGGCGATCTCGGCCGGGCTGCCGACGAGCAGCAGGTGGCCGCGCGCGGCGGCGACGCGATGATAGAGCTCGCGCAGGGTGAGTCTGTCGCGCCGCGCCATCTCGATCAGGAGTGCCGCGCGGCTCTTGAGATGCTCGGTCTCGGGCAGCTCCGGCACCGGCGCGTCGAGCGGATAGACCGACATGTCGGTGCCGAGGCGGTCCGAGAGCACGGTGAAGGCCTGCTCGGTGTCGATGCGGCTGTTGAGCTCGGCGAAGATCTCGCGCGCCTCCTTTTCGGTGCGGCCGACGACCGGGAAGACGCCGGGCATCACCAGCGCGCCCGCGGGATCACGCCCGAAGCCCGCGACCTGCGTCTTCAGCGCGTCGTAGAAGGCCTTTGCCTCGGTCCGGTCGTTCTGCGCGGTGAAGACAACGTCGGCGATGCGCGCCGCCAGCGCCTGCCCCGGGCCGGAGGAGCCCGCCTGAATCAGCACGGGATGGCCCTGCGGCGCGCGCGGCACGTTGAGGCCGCCGGTCACCGTGAAATATTTTCCGTGGAAGTCGGGCTGGTGCAGGCTCCCCGGCTTCACGAACTTGCCCGCAACCTTGTCGCCGATGAAGGCGTCTTCGTCCCAGGTGTCCCACAGCAGCCGGCAGGCCTGCACGAATTCCTCGGCCATGGCATAGCGCTCGGCATGCGGCGGGTGTGGGCGGCCGAACACGGCGCCCGACTTGGCGTAGGCCGTCGTCACCACGTTCCAGCCTGCACGGCCGCCCGAGATATGGTCGAGAGAGGCGAAGCCGCGCGCCACGTGATACGGCTCGGCGTAGGTTGTCGAGGCCGTCGCCGCGAGGCCGAGATGCTTCGTGCCCATCGCGAGCGCCGACAACAGCGAGATCGGCTCGAACTTGCCGATGGTCGAGGGATGCTCGCTATAGCCGGTGGCGAAGCCGTCCCCCAGGAAGAACATGTCGAACTTCGCGCGCTCGGCGGTGGCGGCGATGTGCTGCATCAGGCCGAGGTTCGGCCATCCTTTCGTTTCAGCATCCGGATGCCGCCATCCGGCGACGTGATGGCCGGGGGTCTGTACGAAGACGCCGAGGCGCATCATTCGGCGCCCTTTTTCCAACTCTTTCATGCGGCGGATGATAGCCGATAAATCACCTCATGCGTCCCCGAGGGAAAGTGCGTTGATCCGCCGTCACGCTGCTCTAAACGACGACCTGACAACGTGAATGGAGACGAGAATGGCGCGTCATGAAGGTGGGTGCTTGTGCGGCGAAGTCCGGTTCGAGGTCGACAAGGAACCCGCGCGCGTCACCGTCTGCCACTGTCATTTCTGCCAGCGTACGACTGGCACGGCGTATCTGGTCGAGCCGGTGTTCGCCGAGCCCGACTTTCACATCACCGCGGGCAAGCCCAAAACCTACGATGTGATCTCCGCGGGAAGCGGCAAGCGCGTGACCATCCACTTTTGCGCCACGTGCGGCGCGCGGGTGATGCTGGGCTTCGAGCGCTTTCCCGGCTTTGTGGGAACATTCGCCGGCTCGTTCGACAATCCAGGCGAGCTCGGCCTCGCCTCCGGCATCGTGCGCCACGTGTTCACGGGCGCAGCGCAGGACGGCACGGTCCTTCCGGCAGGCGTGCCGCTGTACCATGAACACGCCTTCCGTCCGGACGGCTCCCAGAACGAACCCAAGGTGCTGAGCGAGCCGGCCGATTTCGCCCGGGGTGCATTTCAAGGCCAGTAACAACCGTAGTCCTCTGGCCAGACGGATCGGCCGCATCGCGCGTGGACACCCCGTACGAAAGCGGACGCGTCCCGGCCTCGGTCCTTTTTTGGCTCCTGCGCCCTATGCTAGGTACGGTTCATTACTTTGGGGCTGGGGAGCCGGAAATGACGAAGAGAACGACGTTCGCCGTGTGGGCGGCGATGGCTGTGTGCGCGATGGGATTCGGGCCGATGACGGTCGCGCCGGCCCACGCGCAGGCAAGGTTCGGCTGTGCCTGCCTGCACAACAAGACGGAGCACCGCATCAATTTCCGCTACAAGTGGGGAAACAAGGAGTGGACCTCCGACTACCTGCGCAGCGGCAATCAGGAGACGCTGTGCTGGAGGTATGGCGAGGGGTCGACCACGTCTCCGGAGCTGACCTTCCAGATCGACGTCGACCTGACGGGCGGCACCGCCTGGACGACCTATGCGCTGCCGCGCGTGCAAGCCAACAGCAACAGCTGCGAGGCTGTGGCTCACAACTTCCACTACGACGTGAGCTACAAGCCCAACACGAACCGGCAGTACCTGTACATGACGCGTCGGCCGTAGCAGCGCCGTCGCTCGCTTCAGTGGGCCGCGCCGAGGCGCATTTTTCTCGCGTTCACTGCTCTTGGCTTGGCCGCTTGATGCGCGTTTTGATCCAGTCCCAGGGGGCGCCATCGGCCACGAGCTGGCCGCCCTCGACCAGGGCGACGACGCGCGCGACGAGTAGCCCGTTGCCGACCTGATCTTCTGCATCGATGCCCGTTACTTCGCTCACGACGCGGATGATCCGCTCGCCTTCGATGGGTGTTCGCTGCAAGAGGAACGCATCGAAGCAATCGATCGGTGCCGACACCAGCCCGTCGGGCGTGTTGAGCCGGAAGGGCGCATTCTCGGCCTTCAGCTTCCGCCAGCATTCGCGCGCTTGGGTGCGCGTTGTGGCCGACAGTGGCCGCTCGCTGCCAATCAGCGGGTGCAGCCCTTCGGCCCGCAAGTGACTCACGCGCAGGTTCCCCAGCGTAACGTCGATCACCTGATAAGGGCGATCGGCCAGCCGGTCGACGCAAGCGAGGAAGCTGGCGTGTTCCTGGGCGCACAGACGACTTGTCCAGAGCACGAGCCTGTCGTTTGTGCCCGTCACGCGCTCCCAGAAGAGCGCCAGGTGACCGTCGTCAGCGTCGTCGTGATAGTGCGCCCACCAGGCAGCGCGCTCTGCGGGATCGTCGGTCGCGATGGGACCGCAACTGAGATCGTCGCGGCAGGCGAGTACTTCGTCGTCGAGACCGGCGCGACCGATCGCTTCCCGCAACGATCCGCCGGCTGAATCGCCCGGTGCGATGTGAAGAGTCTTCATAGCCGGCAGTGTAGCGCAAGCAGCCGTTCCAAGCCGGCGTGGATTTTAGCTTCAGTAACGACCGTAATCGTTGGTTGGAGTCGACCGGCCGTAGAATAGGCGCATGGGACTTCGCCTGCCACGCGCCCGCTATTTTCTCGCTATTTTAGCGGTTACTTTTCGTAACGTCTTTATCTCCGTAGTTAAAAGCGTTACTTTTTGTAACCATCTGCCGCTAGCGGGCCGCCCGCGCCTTCGTGGTGGCCGCTGCATCGACCACGCCCTTCGCCGAGATCACGACACCGTAGTCGCGCAACGCGGTCTCGACCGAGACCACGCCGTCGAGCACGTCGTCGGCGACGTCGGCCGGGTCGCGCTCCAGCGGATTGCCGTAGCCACCACCGGCCGGGCCGTAGCAGATGAAGCGGCCGTCCTTGCCGATGTTCATGTGCGGCACCTTCGAGGGCAGCGCGCGCGTCGTGCCGCCGGTCTCGAGGTCGAGCTTGGCCGGCGCGCCCTCGCTGCCGCCCAGGAAGCCCCACGGACGATAGCGATGGCCTTCGCCCTCGACCGAGGCGCCGCCGTCGCTGAGGAAGGTGAACTCGCGCACCGAGCCCAGGCCGCCGCGCCACTTGCCGGCGCCGGTCACGTCCTCGCGCAGTTCGTAGCGCAGCACGCGCAGCGGCAGGTGGGTCTCGATGTCCTCGATCGGGTTGTTGCGCGTGTTGGCGTAGAGCGTGTCGACGGCATCCATGCCGTCCTTGCCCTGCCGGCCGCCGTACGAGCCCTCGAAGATCTCCATGTGCACCCAGTGCGTCTCGTCCTTGAGGCCGGAGAAGGCGATGACCTTGAGGTTGCCGATGCCGGCCGAGACATTGTTCGGCATCGCGGCCGACAGTGCCTTCATCACCGTATCGGCGAGCTGATTGCCGGGGCAGAAGCGCGCGATGGTGGACGCGGGGAAGGTCGGGTTCGCCAGGCACCCCTTGGGCGCGACGATGGTGATCGGGCGGATCAGGCCTGCGTTCACCGGGATGTGCCCGTGGATCTCGGTGTCGAGCAGCACCGAGCGGATGGTGAGCCAGATCGCGATGTCGGCGGTACCTTCGAGCGGCATGTTGATCGGCCGGTCGGGGACCTGCGGCGCGGTGCCGGTCAGGTCGACGATGAGGCTATCGTCCTTCTTGGTAATGGTGACGACGATCGGCAGTTCCTTCTTGTTGGCGTCGGGACTGTCGAGATAGCCGTCGATCGCGGTCTCGGCGCGATAGACGCCGTCGGGGAGCTTGGCGATGGCGCCGCGCATCAGCCGCTCGGCGTGATCCATCAGCGCGCCGCAGGCGAGATCGAAGGTCTCGACGCCGTAACGCTCGATCAACTCGACCAGACGATCGGCTCCGATACGCGCGGCGGCGACCTGGGCATCCATGTCGCCGACCACGAGGTCGGAGGCGCGGATGTTGTCGCGCACGATCTGCCAGACCGCATCGTTCTTCACGCCGCGGTCGTAGACCTTGATCGCCTTGAACTGCAGGCCCTCGGCATAGGCGTCGATCGCTTCGACAATGCCGCAGGAGCCGGGCGAGAGCGCGCCGATATCGAGATGGTGCGCGGTCGTTGCGGCAAAGGCGATCAGGCGCGTGCCCACGAACACCGGCACGACGAAGGCGACGTCCGGCCCGTGGCTGGCGCCGGAGTAGGCGTCGTTGTGCATGATCACATCGCCGGGACGGATCGTCTCGCCGCGCGCCGCCAGCGTCTTCACGATGCCGCGGATGTAGCCCGGGATTGGGCCGGACTGCAGCGGAGTCGATTGCGCGCTCTCCGCGAGGCCGCGGCCTTCGGCGTCGACGAGCGCGGCGCCAAAATCCTCCGACTCGCGGATGATCGAGGAGTAGCTCATGCGCATCAGCTTGTAGCCCATCTCGATAGCGATATTCTCGAGCGCGCCCTGGATCACGCTGGTGGTGATCGGGTCGATGCGGTCGGGCTTCGGGACCGGCTGGCGGAGAGGGGCGGTGCTCATTGGGCGACCTCCTTGCGGATGATGAGGTTACCGGCGTGATCAGCCTCGAAACTATGCTGGGGCGGCACCACAGTCGTCGAGTCCATCTGCAGCACGATGGCGGGGCCCGCGATACGCTCGCCCACGGGCAGGAGATCGCGACGATAGAAGGTCGTCGGATAGTCCGAGAGCTTGGTGCCGACACGGAACGTGCCGACGCCGTCGCGCACCTTGGCCGCGGCGAGCGACTTGGCGGCGCCCACGGCGGGCTTGGCGATCTTGGCGGCGCTGGCGGCGCCCACGAGGCGCAGGTTCACGATCTCGATGGCACTGTCTGCGAAGTGATGCCCGTACTCGCGCTTGTGCACCTCGTGGAAGGCGTCGAAGGCCGTGGCGAGTGCTGCCGCGTCGATCGGGCCGTCGGGGAAGGGCACACGGAGCTCATAGCCCTGGCCGACATAACGAAGATCGCCACGCCGCTCGAAGGTCACCTTGGAAAGGTCGATGCCGTCCGCCGTGAAGCGTCCCGCCAATTCCTTGGCCATGGCGGCGAAGTCGGCGTTGATGCGGGCGAGATCGGCCGCGCCCGAGACCTGGAAGGAGGTGCGGATGGCGTCGTAGCGCAGGTCGGAGATCAGCAAGCCGACTGCGGACGTGATGCCGGGATGCGGCGGAATGATTGTCTCGGGGATGCCCAGCATGTCGGCCACTTCCGCGCCGTGCAGTGGGCCGGCGCCGCCGAAGGCGACGAGGGCGTAGTTGCGCGGATCGATGCCCTTCTGGACGGTGCGCGAACGGATCGCGTTCGCCATGTTGGCGTTGATCACGGTGATCACGCCTTCCGCGGCCTCGAGGTCCGACATTCCGAGTTGCTTCGCGAGTTCGCCGATCACGCGCCGGGCCGCCACCTCGTCGAGCGACATGCTGCCGCCCAGGAAGTTGCCGCGGTCGAGGCGGCCCAGCACGACGTTCGCATCGGTGACGGTGGCGCGCGTGCCGCCACGGCCGTAGGCGGCGGGGCCGGGCACGGCGCCGGCCGAGCGCGGGCCGACCTTGAAGGCGCCCGCCTGGTCAACGAAGGCGATCGAGCCGCCGCCCGCGCCGATCGTGTGCACGTCGATCATCGGCACCATCACGGGGAAGCCCGCGATCCAGGTGTCGCGCGCGGTCGCCTCGCCGAAGCCGCCGTCGGTCACGATGCCGATGTCGGCCGACGTTCCGCCGATGTCGAAGGTGATGAGATTGCGCCTGCCCGAGAGGCCGCCCGCCCAGTCGCCGCCGATCACGCCCGCTGCGGGACCCGACAGAAGCGTCAGCACCGGCCGCTCAGCCACCATCGCGGGCGTGGCCACGCCGCCGTTCGAGGCCATGATGCGCAGGTCGGCCTTGAAGCCGCTCTTTTCGATATCGCTTTCGAGCTTGGTGACGTAGTTGCGCACCTTTGGCCCCACGAAGGCGTTCATCGCCGTAGTGGTGAATCGCTCGAACTCGCGGAACTGCGGCGACACCGACGACGAGGTCGTGGCGAAGCACTCGGGATATTCCTCGCGCACGATTTCCATCGCACGCGCCTCGTGCGCGGGATCGAGATAGGAAAAGAGGAAGCAGATGGCGATCGCCTGGACGCCCGCATCCTTCAGCTCGCGCACGGCGTCACGGACGCCCTGTTCATCGAGCGGTTCCAGCACGTCGCCGCGCGGCGGCACCAGGCGTTCCTTCACCGTCTTGCGGTGGCGGCGCTTCACCAGCGGCCGGTCCTGCCAGGGAATGTCCTGCATGATCGAATAGTGCTGCGGGCGCTGGTGGCGGCCGATGTGCAGGATGTCGCGATAGCCGCCGGTCGTGATCATGCCTGTCACGGCGCCGTCATGTTCGAGGATCGCGTTGGTGGCAATGGTGGTGCCGTGAAAGACCGTGTCGATGGTTTCGCGCGGGATGTCGTATTTGTCGCAGAGCGCCGTCAGTCCTTCGACCACACCGCGCGAGGGATCATCCGGCGTCGTCGAGACCTTGTGCACGCCAAGCTTCACACCGGTCTCGCCCGCCTCGGTGTCGGCATAGACCAGGTCCGTGAAGGTGCCGCCAACATCCACGCCGATCAGCCGCATCGAAAGCCTCCCACGACGATTTTGTCGAAAGTTTGCAAAAGTCGAGCCAACCCTCTCGCGCTTGTATTGGCGCAACGATCGAGGAGAGCATACGTTGACCCTCATGGATGGCATAGATTTTCGTTCCGGCGGCGCGCGCCTGGTGTCGCTGGCCAGCGCCGTTCCACCCCACCGCATGAATCAGTCCGACGCCGCGCAGATGGCCTGCAAGGTGTTTTCGGGTCGCTTCGGCAATTACGAGCGCATGGCGCCTGTGTTCGAAACGGCGGGCATCCGCACGCGGTACACCGTCGAAGCGGCCGAGTGGTATCTTTCCGGCAAGCTGGGCTGGCCAGATCGCATGAAAGCCTATCTGCGGGGCGCCGAAGCGCTGTTTATCGACGCCGCAACCCGCGCACTCGATGCGGCCGGTCTGGCTGCGAGCGAAATCGACGCAATCGTGACGATCTCGTCGACCGGCATCGCGACGCCCAGCCTCGAGGCGCGGGTCGCCTCGCGCATGGGCTTCCGCAGCGACATCGAGCGGGTGCCGGTGTTCGGCCTGGGCTGCGCCGGCGGCGTATCGGGGCTCGCGGTCGCGAGCCGGCTGGCGGCGGCACGACCGGGCGCCAATGTGCTGATGGTCGCCGTCGAGGTCTGCACCGTGGCGTTCCGCGGCGACCAGCCGACCAAGGCGAACATCGTGGCCTCGGCGCTGTTCGGCGATGGTGCCGCGGCCTGCGTGGTGCGGGCGGGCGAGGGTGGCCTCGCCCGGGTCGAAGGGTCCGGCCAGCACATGTGGCCCGACACGCTCGACATCATGGGCTGGGACGTCGATGCCAATGGGCTCGAGGTCATCTTCGACCGCTCGATCCCGCCGTTCGTCGAAGAGAAGGTGCGGCCTGCGGTCGAAGGCATTCTGGGACGTATCGGCGTCGATGCAGCGTCGGTCGACCGCTTCGCCTGCCATCCCGGCGGCGCCAAGGTGATCACAGCCCTCGAGTCTGCGTTGCGGCTGCCTCAAGGAACGCTCGATCACGAGCGCGATGTGCTGTCCGACTACGGCAACATGTCCGCGCCCACCGTCATCTTCGTCATGGAGCGGCTGCTGAAGGCGGGCCTGCCGCGCCGCACGGTCATGACGGCAATGGGACCGGGCTTTTCCTGTTCGGCCCTGTCGCTGGTGACATGACGCTCGCAATCCTGATCCTGGGCTTCGTCACGCTGCAGCGGCTGGGGGAGCTGGTACTCGCGCAGCGCAACACCGCCCGGCTTCGCGCCAGAGGCGCGCAGGAAGTGGGAGCCGCTCACTATCCGCTGATCGTCGCTCTTCACGCGGCCTGGTTGGCGGGGCTCTGGTATCTCGCGCGAGATCTGCCGGTGAGTCTTGTATGGCTGGGCGTCTTCGTTCTCCTGCAGGCCGCGCGTGTCTGGGTGATCGCCACCTTGGGCGAGCGCTGGACGACGCGCATCATCGTCCTGCCCGGCGCGCCGCTGATCGCCAGTGGCCCCTATCGCTTCGTGTCTCATCCCAACTACTGCGTCGTGGCCGCCGAGATCGTGGTGTTGCCGCTGGTCTTCGGACTGGTCGGGTACGGTCTCGTCTTCTCGGTGCTCAACGGTCTCGTGCTGTGGTTGCGCATCCGCGCGGAGGGCGCAGCTCTGCAACTGTGAACTAGAAGTTTTACGACCGTGGCACGGGGATTGCTTTCTCCGATCCATGGCGAAGCAGCCCGATATCGAACTGGTGGCCCTGACCAAGCGCTATGGCGCAACGGCGGCCGTGGACTCGATCAATCTCAAGATTCCGGCAGGCTCCTATTGCTGCCTGCTCGGCCCCTCCGGCTGCGGCAAGACCACGACCTTGCGCATGATCGCCGGTCACGAAGAGGCGACCGAGGGCGACGTGATCCTGGGCTCCGAGAACATCACCGGCCTGCCGCCCGCGGCGCGCGGCACGGCGATGATGTTCCAAAGCTACGCGCTGTTTCCTCACCTCGATTGCACCGACAACGTTGCCTTCAGTTTGAAGATGCGTGGCGTCGACAAGGACACCCGTCGCGCGCGCGCGGTCGAGATGCTGAAGCGCGTGCAGATGGAGCCTTTCGCCAAGCGCCTGCCGGCCCAGCTCTCGGGCGGCCAGCAGCAGCGTGGGGCGCTGGCGCGTGCGTTGATCACCGATCCGCAGGTGCTGCTGCTCGACGAGCCGCTGTCGGCGCTCGACCCGTTCCTGCGCATCAAGATGCGCGAAGAGCTGAAGGGCCTGCAGACGCGGCTCGGCATCAGCTTCATCCACGTGACGCACAGCCAGGACGAGGCGATGGCGCTCGCAGACCTCGTCGTGGTGATGAACGCCGGCAAGATCGAGCAGGCGGCGTCGGCGCGCGAGGTCTTCAACAGGCCGGCGTCGGCTTTCGTGGCCAAGTTCATCGGCGGCCACAATGTCATTCCGGCCGCCGTCGCGCGCGCCAACGCCGAGGGCGCGATGGTGGCGATCCGCGCCGATCGCATCACGGTCCAGCCCGGTTCGGCGCCGACCGATGCCTCGTCGCTGAGCGGCGTGGCGCGCTCGGTCGAATACCTCGGCGCCACGGTCCAGGTCGGTATCGACGTCGCAGGCCTCGAGCCGATGTCCGCGGTGATTTCCGAACAGCGCTTCGATGCCGCTCCGGTCGTGCCGGGGCAGGCAGTGACTTTGTCTTGGATGCCCGGGGACGTGCACGTCCTCGGTCGGTAGCGGGAGGCGGCACCTTGCCGTCGAGAAGAGAAGGAGTAGAGAGATGGCAAAACTGAATGGCGGTCCCAGGAGCGGGTTTTCACGCCGCAAGATCCTGAAGGGCGCGGGCGTCATGGCCGGCGCGGCTCTCGGCAGCACGGTCGGCGCGCCGATGATCTGGGCGCAGAACAACAAGAACATCGTCCTGCGCCAGTTCGGCGCCGGCAAGGTGTTGTACATGGGCATCGACGATACCTGGCGCTGGCGGTTCGATGTGGCCGATAAATACCAGGACGCGTTCTGGCATCAGGTAGCCAACGCGATCATGGATCCGCCGTATGCGGCCCACAACAAATTCGTCGCGCTCG
>CAIMEE010000528.1 GCA_903839865.1 Enhydrobacter aerosaccus
CGCCGCGTTGAAGGACGCCAAGGCGATCAACCTCGGCTGAATTCCCCTCCCCCGTCTTCGGGGGAGGGGACGTAACTCTAGGGACAGCTCTTCGACTTCACGATCTTGTAGTCGATCTCGCTCGTGAGCTTCCGGTCGACGAAAACCTTGAGCGCGTAGTCGCCAACCTCGGTGCCGATTTCGAGCTTCTTCACGAAGCGGCCGCTCTGTGCGCCGAAATCGTCGGTGAAAGACCGGCAGGAAACGCAGACCTGACCGGGAACTTCCGGTGTCATGAAGCCGATCCGGACGGCATGGGCCTGGCCGGGCGGCAGCGATATCTCGAACCCATAGGCGTAGCCGGTCGAGGGCTCGCAATTCTTGAGGACACGCGTCGCCGTCACCTTGCCGTCGCGAATCTCGCCGAAGGTGACGGGATAGTCCTGGGCCTGGGCGACGACGGTCAGCAACGCTCCCGCCAAAAGGGCCAACATCGCGGTTTTCATCGCTCTCCCTTAATCGGCTAAAGTGCCGGCATGAAAATCGTCTACACCGACAAGCATGCCCGGCACGACCCGCAGACTTTCATCGTTCGCGGCGTGAAGCAACGCAGCGCCGAGCAGCCCGAGCGCGCCACCCGCCTGCTGGCGGCAGCCACCGGCGCCGGCCACGAGATCGTGTCGCCCAGGAGCTACGGCACCGCGCCGGCCGCCGCCGTTCATACGCCCGAGTATCTCGACTTCCTCGAGACCGCCGCGCGCGAATGGGCGAAGCTGCCGGGCGCTTCCGAAGAGGTCGTGCCCAACATGCACCCGGCCCGCGCCCATGCCTCCTATCCGAAGGCGCTGGCGGGCCGTGCCGGCTGGCACCAGGCCGACATGGGCTGCCCGATCGGGCCGCACACCTGGGAGGCCGCGCTGGCGTCGTCGGAAGTGGCGGTCACCGCCACCGATCTCGTGACGGACGGCGCGCGCGAGGCCTATGCGCTCTGCCGGCCGCCCGGCCATCACGCTTTCGCCGACATGGCGGGCGGCTTCTGCTTCCTGAACAACAGTGCGATCGCCGCGCAACGCCTGCGCGGGAAACATCAACGCGTGGCCGTGCTCGACGTCGACGTCCATCACGGCAACGGCACGCAGGGCATCTTTTACGAGCGCGACGACGTGCTCACAGTCTCGATCCATGCCGATCCGGCCTGGTACTACCCGTACTTCTGGGGCCATGCGCACGAGACCGGCGCGGGCAAAGGCACCGCCTTCAACCTCAACCTGCCGCAGCCGCTGGGCTCCGCCGACGCGCCATGGCTCGCAGCCGGCGACACGGCTCTCGCACGCATCAAGGAGTTCGCACCGACCGCATTGGTCGTGGCGCTGGGCCTCGACGCCAGCGAGAGCGATCCGCTGCAGGGCCTGAAGGTGACGGGCGGCGGCTTCCATGCGATGGCGAAAAAGATCGCGGGTCTCGGCCTGCCGACGGTGCTGGTCCAGGAAGGCGGCTATCTCAGCGACGATCTCGGCCGCAACCTCGTGCAGTTCCTCGGAGGCTTTGAGGCCGGCCGCTAGATCCACGAAGATTGTCATCCCGAGCGCAGCGAGGGATCCTTATCTTCCGCTGCTTAAGGATCCCTCGCTGCGCTCGGGATGACATCGGCTTTTGTACAGGCGTTTTGTGCGCCGCTAGTTCAGCATGCTCTCCGGCAGCCACGTCGCGATCACCGGGAAGAAGATTAGCAGCGCCAGCCGGATCAGGTCGGTCACCACGAAGGGCAGGACGCCGAGGAAGATCGTCGACATGTCGACATCCTTGATTACGCTCTTGATGACGAAGACGTTCATGCCGACCGGCGGGTGAATGAGACCGAGCTCGACCGTCATGACGATGATCACGCCGAACCAGATCGGGTCGAAGCCCAGCGCCGTGATCACCGGGAAGACGATGGGCACGGTGAGGATCACCATCGCCAGTGCGTCCATCAGGCAGCCCAGCACGAGATACATTAGCAGGATCAGCACCAGCACGCCGTAGGGACCGATGCCGAGGCCGGTGAGGAACGCCGTCACGGCCTGCGGCGTCTGGGTGATGGTGAGGAAATAGCCAAAGCACAGCGCGCCGATCAGCACGGTGAACACCGCGGCCGCCGTGCGCGTGGCCTGCAGCAGCGACGCCAGGATGCCGTCCTTCGAGAGGCGCCCCCGCAGGACGCCGATGACGAAGGCGCCGACCGCGCCCACTGCCCCCGCCTCGGTCGGGATGAAGAAGCCGCCGTAGAGACCGCCGATCACGAACACGAACAGCAGCAGCGGCGACCAGACGTCGGCCATCGCCGCCATGCGCTCCTTCCACGAATGGCGCGGCGCCGTCGGCAGGAAGCCTGGCCTCGCCACGCCGATGATGCCGATGGTGATCATGTGCATGGCGATCGCCAGCAGGCCGGGCAGGATGCCGGCGATGAACAGCTTGCCGATGTCCTGCTGGGTGATGATGCCGTAGACCGCGAGCACGGTGGAGGGCGGCAACATGGCGCCCAGGGTGCCGCCGACGGCGATCACGCCGGTCGAGAAGGATTTCGGGTAGCCGAAGCGGCGCATCTCGGGATAGGCGACGGCCGAGAATGTCGCGGCGGTCGCCACCGAAGAACCCGAGATCGCCGCAAAGCCGCCGCAGGCGGCGATGGTGGCGATGCCGAGCCCGCCCTTCCAGTGGCCGACGAAGGTGTTGGCGGCCCGGAACAGCTCGCGGCTGATGCCCGACACCGACACGAACGCACCCATCAGCAGGAACATCGGGATCACGCCGAAGGAGTAATCCGTCACCGTGCGCATCGTGGTCTGGCCCACGAGCTTCAGCGCCGGCGCGAAGCCCGTCAGGTAGCCGAAGCCG
Organism: Enhydrobacter aerosaccus; assembly: GCA_903839865.1. Classification (GTDB taxonomy): domain Bacteria; phylum Pseudomonadota; class Alphaproteobacteria; order Reyranellales; family Reyranellaceae; genus Reyranella; species Reyranella aerosaccus_A. Next base: position 2,860 of record CAIMEE010000528.1, read on the forward strand.
GTGATGCCGACGAGGCCCATCGCCATGCCGACCGGCACGCGCAACAGCATCAGGACGAACAGGCTCACGAAGCCGATCGCGGCAACAACGCCGTTATCCATGCGTCATTCCACCGGCTTGAGCTTGGGATCCTGCATCTGATCCGGATGGAATATGAGCCGGTAGCTGCGGATCGCAATCAGCAGCACGGCCGAGACGTCGCCGATCCAGGCCACGGCGAAGAACGGCCAGATCGGCAAGGCAAGGTCCGACGTCAACACATGGTCGGCGCGCGTGCTGGCGACCTTGTCGTAGAGGGTGATGGTCTGCATCACCACGACGAAGAGCAGCACCAGCGTCGCGAAGATATCGATCCAGCGCTGGTGGCGCGGGCTCGAGTTGGCCCACACCAGATCGACCGTGATGTGGGTGCCGCGATAGCTGGTGGCCGCAATCCCCCAGAAGATCAGGATGCCCAGCAGGAACTGGCCGATGTTGTAATAGTCCGGGATCGCCACCGAGAAGAACTTGCGCAGCACGATGGCGAGGAAGGTATTGAGGGCGACGACGCCCACGAAGAACGCGGCGATCCACTCGATGGAATCGATGAATCGATCCATCCAGGCTCGGGTGGACGACGTCGTCATCGCGGGAAACTAAAGCCCCGCGTTGTGTTTCTTGAGGGCCGCCTTCAGGTCGGCGTCGATCGCCGCCGGATCGCCGCCCGCCTTCTTGACGGCCTCGATCCAGCTCGCGTGCAGCGGCTCGACGGCCTTCTTCCATTCACCGAGTTGCTCGGGTGTCAGGCCGTAGACTTCATGGCCCGCCATTGCCTTCAGCTTGGTGCGCCCTTCCGACTCGAAGTCGGCCCAGGGGTCGCCGATCTTGGCCGCCCATTCGGAGTTGCAGTGGTTGTCGATCACCTTCTTCTGGGCATCCGACAGCGCGTTGTAGGTCTTGAGATTGATGTTGTAGGTGAACATGGTCGTGTAGAGCGGCACGTCCATGTGGAACTTCACGGCCTTGTCGATGCCGAATAGCAGCAGCGAGCCCCACGGGAAGGTAATGGCGTCGGCGACGCCGCGCTCCAGCGCATCGCGCGCCTCAGGCGCGGAGGTCTGCACGTTGGTGCCGCCGAACATCTTGACCATCTCGCCGATCGTGCTGCCTGCCGGACGGACCTTCATGCCCTTGAGATCGGTCGGCACCAGGATTTTCTTGCGCGCATGGATGGCGCCCGGATCATGGATGAAGGTGAAGCACACGTAGGTGTCCTTCATCTCGACCTTGGCGTATTTGCGATACCACTCGTCGACTGCCACCGTGCCCTTCTTGCCGTCGCCGAAGATGAACGGCAGCTGCGCGTCGGCTGCGATCGGGAAGCGGCCGGGCTGATAGCCCGGATTGACGTAGGTCACATCGGCGATGCCGTCGCGGGCCATGTCGTAGTGGTCGAACGCCTTGCCGAGCTGCTCGGACGGGAAGATCGTCATCTTGATCGAGCCGCCCGAGGCCTTCTCGATATCGTCTGCCCAGGCTTTGGTTGCCGGCACCAGCGGATGGGCGGGCGGCAGCCAGATCGACACCTTCATGTTGACCGGCTTGTCCTGCGCCGCGGCCGGCAGCGCGCACGCCGCCATCAGAAGTCCCAATACCGCCTTTTTCATTGTCCCTCCCTACGGAACTGCTTTTCTGCCGGGAGGGTAGCCCATTTCAACCGCCGCCGTCTCCCGCCACGGCGATCACCGTCAGCCTGTCGGGCAGGTCCTCCTTCGAGATCTCGATCGTGCGCTTTTCCGGCCAGATGAATTCGGGCTGGAGCGGCGCGATCAGGCCCATGAAGCGATCGAGCTGGCTGCGCCCCCAGTAGTGCATCGGCAGCACGACCTTGGGTTCCATCTGCCTGATGACTTCCGCCATCAGCGGCACGCCCATCGTGTAGGCGCCGTCGATCGGCGTCATCACCACATCGATGCGGCCGATCTCGTCGAGATGCGCTTGCGTGAGGCGCTGGTGCAGGTGGCCGAGATGGGCGATGCAGAGATCGCCGATCGAGAAGATGAAGATCGAGTTGCCGTTGATGCGCACGCCGCCGTTCCAGTCGCGCGCGTTGGTCGGCACGTTCCACACGCGCATGTCCTTCAGCGTGACATCGACCTTGGCTTCGGTCTCGCCCTCTTTCGACGGCCAGCCGCGCAGGACGTAGGTGATGCCATCTTCGGGCTGGTCGGTGAAGTGCGTGTCGTGCGCGTTGTTCATCGTCACGATGTCGGGGCGGCGGCCGAAGCCGTTCATGCCGTTGTAGTCGGTGATCGCGCGCACGCCCTGCGGCGTGTCGATCTGGTAGCTCGCGTGGCCGACGAAGGTGATGACGGCGCGATTGGGCGAATCGCCCGACGCGAACTGCACGCCGTCGAGCGAGGCGAACCTGATCCCGGGGAGCGGCCCCTCGACCAGGTTCTTGGAACAGCGGGCCAGCGCGGGTCCGGCCAGCAGGCCGAGGGCGGTGGCGATGAGGGCCGCGGAAAAAAGGCGCAGGGTCATGGGGTTAACGATAGCAGGCGCTGTGCCAGCCGGACTCTCGTTGACTCTTCCCGTTCACGTGATTAGAACAAATAGAGAACGATTATCCCCAACACCTAAACAGATGAATTGAGGGGGCAAATGCCCGCCATTTCCCCGAAGGACTCCGCTTCTCCGCTGCTGCCGGGCCTGCGCGAGCAGGTCCGCCGCCTCGAGCGCGCCCACACCGCCCAGCGTGCCGGCCGCAGCGCCGTGCCGCTCGGCCTTCCCGAGATCGACGCTCTTCTGCCCGAAGGCGGCCTCCTCACCGGCGCCCTGCACGAGATCGAGGCGGGGCCGACGCCCTCCGGCCGCGTCGCGCCGCATGACGGTCCCGCCCTGGGCTTCGCGGCGCACATGCTGGGCCGCTTCGCAGAAGGCACGATTTTATGGTGCCGCCAGCCCGCGATCGGCGGCGACGCCCTGCCTTACGCGCCCGCCCTCTCCGCCTGGTTCGATCCGGCGCGCCTCGTCATGGTGACGACACGCCGCGAGGAGGATCTCTTCTGGGCGATGGAGGAAGGTCTTCGCACGCCAGGCATCGCCGCGGTGCTGGGGGAGACGCGCGCCACCGATGCGACGGCAGGCCGCCGCCTCTCGCTCGCCGCCGAGAAGAGCGGCGTGCCCGCGCTGCTGCTGCGCGCGCAGCCCGCGCCGCCGCAAAGCATCTGCACGACACGCTGGCGTGTCGCCTCGGCGCCGTCGCCGGAAGTACCAGGCATCGAAATGCTCGGCGCCGCGCGCTGGCAGGTCGAGCTGCGGCGCAACCGCTTCGGCACGCCGTCGGTCGACGAGATGCCGGCCTGGCTCCTGGAGTGGAACGATGAAACGAATCATCTCGCTGTGGTTCCCCAAGCTCGCGACGGATCGTCTGGCACGATCCGGCGCGAGCGACTCGCAGGCTGATTGGCGGGACAGGCCGGCGGCCACTGTCGCCTGGAGCGACAACTGCCCGACCCTGGTCGCGCTCAACCCGCACGCCCGCGCCATCGGCCTGCGCGCGGGCATGCGCCTGGCCGACGCGCATGCGTTGGTGCCGGAACTTGTCACGGCTGAGGTCGAGCCGGACGCCGACCGCGCGCTCGTCGAGCAGATCGCAAACTGGTGCGACCGCTACACGCCCTGGGTCGCGGTCGATCTGCCAAGCGGCGCCGGCGGCTATGGCGGCGATGCAGGCCTGCTGCTCGACATCACCGGTTGCGGCCATCTTTACGGTCAAGGGGAGACCGGCGAGCGCGCGCTGATGGCCGATCTGGTGCAGCGCCTCAGCCGCCACGACTTCACCTGCCGCGCCGCCATGGCCGACACGGCGGGCGCCGCCTGGGCACTGGCGCGCTTCGCCGAGACGCAGGCCGCTCTCTACTGCCCGCACAACGGCCAGCGCGCCGCGCTCGCGGTGTTGCCGGTCGACGGGCTGCGGCTCGATCCGTCGACGCTCGAGACCTTCCTGAAGCTGGGACTGCGACGCATCGGCGATCTCTACTCGATCCCGCGCGCCCCGCTGTCGCGGCGCTTCGGCGACCTGCCGCTCGCACGCCTCGACCAGGCGCTGGGCCGGGTCGACGAGCCCATCGAGCCGCGCCGGCCACCGCCCGTTTTCCGGTCGCGCATTTCCTTCGCCGAGCCGATCGGCCGGCCCGAGGACATTGCCGCCGCAACCGACCGCCTGATCCTGGCCCTCTGCCGGCAGTTCGAGCAGGCGAGCGTGGGGGCACGCAAGCTCGAGCTGGCGCTCTATCGCGTCGACGGCTCGGTCGATCGCACCGCCATCGGCACCAGCCGCCCCAATCGCGACGCGCCGAAGCTCCTGAAGCTTTTCGGGGAGAAACTCGGCGCGCTCGATCCCGGTTTCGGCGTCGAACTGATGATCCTGGGCGCGCCCGAGGTCGAGGAATGGACAGGCGCGCAGGACTCGCTGCCCGAGACCGGCGCGCCCGCGCGGTCCTGCTGGAGCGAGGACGGCACGATCGATCTCGCCGACCGGCTGGCGCTGCGGCTGGGCGCGGAGAATGTCGTCCGCCTCGCACCGCACGACAGTCACCTGCCCAATCGCGTGCAGGTCGCAGTGTCATTCGCCACGCCCGTGGCCGAAGGCGCCTGGGCGAGGCTTGCCTCGATGAAGGGCGCGCGGCCCACACGCCTCCTGCAGTGCCCCGACGAGATCACCGTCACCGCGATGATGCCCGACGATCCCCCGCGCCAGTTCCAGTGGCACCGCCATACCCATCGGATCGTGCGAATCGAAGGGCCCGAGCGCATCGCCGACGAATGGTGGCACCCCCGTCCCGCCGGCAAGACAGCACCCGCCAACATCGTGCCGCCGGTACGCGACTATTATCGCGTCGAGGACAACGAGGGCACCCGCTTCTGGCTGTTCCGCGACGGCATGGTGAACACCGCCAAATGGTACCTGCACGGCTTTTGCGCATGAAGTATGCCGAGCTCCCCTACGCTGAGCTGCAGGTCACGACCAACTACAGCTTCCTGCGCAGCGGCTCGCATCCGGGCGAGCTGGTCGAGCGGGCAATCGCGCTCGGCCATAACGCGATCGGAATCGCCGACCGCAATACCCTGGCCGGCGTCGTGCGCGCCTACTCGGCAGTGAAGGAATTCTACGAGGAAACCGCCATCCCGGAAGAGAGCTGGATCAAGCTCATCGTCGGCGCAAGGCTGGAGACGAGAGATGGCTATTCGCTGATCGCCTATCCGATGGACCTCGAGGCCTACAAGCGGCTTTCGCGGCTGTTGACCGTCGGCAATCGCCGCGCCGCCAAAGAGCAGTGCGAACTCTACTTCGAGGATATCGCCCAGCATGCCGAGGGCCTGATCGCCATCGTGCTGCCGCCGCGCAATGTCGACGATCCCGATTTCCACGCAAGGCTGAAAAAGCTCGCCCGCCTGTTCGGCAATCGCTGCTATCTCGCCGGCACTTTCCTGTATCGCGGCAACGACGGGGAGCGCCTGGCCGTCCTCGACAATCTCGCCGCACAAATGAAGACGCGTTTCGTCGCCACCAACGATGTGCATTATCACGTCCCCGAGCGTCGCGCGTTGCACGACGTGATCACCGCCATCCGCCATACCTGCACGGTCGAAGAACTGGGTTTTCGCCGCTTCGCATCGGCTGAACGTCATCTCAAATCCGCAGAGGAGATGGAGCGGCTGTTCCGCAAGCATCCACACGCCATCGATTGCACTCAGGAGATCGTCAGCCGCTGCAACTTCTCGCTCAGGCAGCTGCGTTATCAGTTCCTCAAGGAACACGAAGGTGGCGAAACGCCGATGCAGAAATTGGAGCGCCTCACCTGGGAAGGCGCCGCCTTTCGCTACCCGCAGGGCGTATCCGACAAGATAGCCCAGAACATCCGCAAGGAGTTCGCGCTGATCCGGGAGAAGGAAATCGCGCCTTACTTCCTGACCGTGCACGATATCGTCAAGCGGGCACGCGATATGAAGATCCTCTGCCAGGGCCGGGGCTCCGCCGCCAATTCCACCGTGTGCTACTGCCTGCGCATCACGGAGATCGATCCCGACAAGAACGACGTTCTGTTCGAGCGCTTTCTTTCCAATGAGCGCAACGAGCCGCCCGATATCGATGTCGACTTCGAGCACGAGCGGCGTGAAGAGCTGATCCAGTGGATTTACCAGAACTGGACCCGCGAGCGTGCCGCGCTTGCCGCCACGGTGATCGCCTATCGCACACGCAGCGCCATCCGCGATGTCGGCAAGGCCCTCGGCCTCTCGCCCGACACGCTGGCGGTGATGGCCAGAACCGTGTGGGGCAGCGGCGGCAGCGCCCTCAATCTCAAATATATCCGCGAAGCAGGCCTCGACCCCGAAGACCCGCGCCTGGCCCTCGCCCTCGAACTGTCGTCGACCCTGATCGGCTTCCCGCGCCATCTCTCGCAGCATGTCGGGGGCTTCGTGCTCACGGCCGAGCGGCTCGACGAGCTGATCCCCATCCAGAACGCCGCAATGGCGGATCGCACCGTCGTCGAATGGGACAAGGACGATCTCGACGCGCTCGGCATCTACAAGATCGACGTGCTGGCGCTCGGCATGCTGACGGCGCTGCGCAGGAGCTTCGAATTGATCAAGAAGCATTACGACAGGGAATGCAGCCTCGACGTGCCCGATGGCGACAAAGAGGTCTATGGAATGCTCTGCAAGGCCGATTCGATCGGCGTATTCCAGGTCGAAAGCCGGGCGCAGATGTCGATGCTGCCGCGCCTCAAGCCGCAGAAATATTACGATCTGGTTGTCGAGGTTGCGATCGTGCGACCGGGTCCGATCCAGGGCGGCATGGTACATCCTTACCTGAAGAACCGGGCCCTCGACGAAGACAAAATTCCTTACCCGAAAGATGAAACCGGCAAGCTGAAAGCCATCCTGAAGCGCACGCGCGGAGTGCCTCTCTTCCAGGAACAGGCAATGCAGATCGCCATCGATTGCGCAGGCTTCAGCCCGGCCAGAGCGGACAAGCTGCGTCGCGCCATGGCGACTTTCCGGCGCGCAGGCTTCATCCATCAGCTCCGGGAAGAGTTCATGAGGGGCATGGTGAAGAACAAGTACGAACAGGAATTCGCCGAGCGCTGCTTCAAGCAGATCGAGGGCTTCGGCGAATACGGCTTCCCCGAAAGCCATGCCGCAAGCTTTGCACTTCTGGTCTATGTCTCCTCCTGGGTGAAATGGCACTATCCTGAAGTCTTCTGTGCGGCGCTGCTCAACTCGCAGCCAATGGGTTTCTACGCGCCCGCCCAGCTGGTACGCGATGCCCGCGAGCATGGCGTCGAGGTGCGGCCGCCCGACATCAATGCCAGCGAGTGGGAAAGCACACTCGAAAAGACCCTCGGGGCGAAATGCGCCCTCAGGCTGGGTTTCCATCAGGTCAGCGGCCTCAAGAAAGACGATCTGGATCAATTGGTCGAACGGCGGGGCGCGCATCCCTATCGCGATCCCGCGGACGTATGGCGGCGCGGCGGGCTCACCAAGCGGCAGATCCTGGCGTTGGCGCGGGCAGATGCCTTCGCCTCGATGGGTCTCTCCCGGCGCGACGTGCTTTGGGCGGTGCGCGCCTTCTCCGAATCGTCACTGCCGCTGCTCGATCTGGCGCGCATCGTCGAGCCGTCGGTCTCCCTGCCCAAGCTCACCATGGGCGAGCAGGTCGTCGATGATTATTCGACCATCTCGATGTCGCTCCGCGCCCACCCGCTGGAACTGCTGCGACCGACACTGTCGGAGCGACGCATGGCGGACTCTCAGAAGGTGCGCGAGGCGCGCAACGGTGACTTCCTTCAGATGGCCGGACTGGTGTTGGTGCGCCAGCGGCCGGGCACGGCGTCGGGTGTGGTCTTCATCACCCTGGAGGACGAGTTCGGCATCGCCAACCTCGTGGTCTGGCCCAAGGTCTTCGAAGCCTATCGCCGCATCGTCATGGGCTCGCGTCTGCTGGGCGTCGCCGGCAAGGTGCAGCGTGTCGACAGCACGGACGACATTGGGGCGAGCGTGATCCATCTCGTGGCCGAGCGGCTGTGGGACTGGTCGGCCGATCTCGACCGCATCGCCGACCTCGACGGCCGCTTCGAGCTGCGCCAGGGCCGCGGCGACCAGGCGCATTCCTCGACTCCCGATCCGTGCGACGAGCCGGGCAAAGGCAAGAAGCCCTACGACCGCAGCCGCATCATCTTCGACCGGCCGCAGATCAAGATCGCCTCACACGATTTCCACTAGAGGCTGGCGTAGACGGCGCGCTCGAAATCCTCGAAGGCCGCGACGGCGCGTGCGTCGTAGAACGGCAGGAGCTGCGTGGCCCACACGCCCGTCACCTTCTTGACCGGATCGATCCAGTAATAGGAATTGGCGAGGCCGCCCCAGGTCAGGCTCCCGGCCGAGCGCCGGCCGGGAAAGGCCTCGGGATTGATCATGAACGTGAGACCCCATTTCATGCCGTCGACGAAATCCATGTCCGTGCTGCGGCCCGGGATCTGCGTCTTGAGCGGCCGGCACAGCACACCCTCGTTCATCGAATTGCGGGACATCTCCGCCACGGTCGCGGGCTTCAGGATCGGCGCGCCGCCATTGAGAAACGCACGCGTGAACTTGAGGTAGTCCGGCACGGTCGAATAGAGCGCACCGCCGCCCAGGAACACTTCGGGGGTCTGGTTGAGCTCGTGATCGATTGCCTCGAAGCTGCCGTCCTCCTTGCGGACATGCACCGCCGCCTTGCGCGGCCGCATCGCCGGGCTGATCGCAAAGCCGGTGTCGGCCATGCCGAGCGGCATGAAGATGTTCTCGGCCATGTAGCGGTCGAGTCGCTTGCCGCTCGCCGCCTCCACCATCAGTCCGGCCCAGTCGATCGAGATCGAGTATTGCCACTGCTCGCCCGGGTCGAACAGCAGCGGCGTCGAGAGCGACTGCATCGTGGCAGGCTTGAACGGCCCTTTTGCCTTCACGTAACGAAAGATATCGGCGTTCCAGGTGTCGTAGCCCATGCCCGACGTGTGGGTCAGAAGGTGCCTGAGCGTAATGGGCCGCCTGGGCGGCCGCGTCTTCACCGTACCGTCGGCTTCTATGCCGACCAGCACCTCCTTCTTCGCGAGTTCCGGCAACACATCGGCCGCGGGCGTGTCGAGAGAGAGTTTGCCGCGCTCGACCAATTGCATGGCCGCAGCGCCGGTGATCGCCTTGGTCATCGAGGCGATCCACACCACGCTGTCGATCTTGAGGCCGCCTGTCGCGCCTTCGAAGATGATACCCTTGTCGGTCGCCGCAGCGGCCGCCACGCCGGGCAGGCCTGCAGAGGCAATGGCGCCCTGGAGAGCCTGCGTGATGCGTTTCATATCCACCATGAGAGATCCTTGTTCCGTCAGTTGCACATCGTCGGGCGCAGCTGCTTCGAATAGTTATCGATCAAGGGCGACCCGGCGGGTAGAGCGCACAACGGCGCATACGCCTGCCTCGCCGCACTGCGATTCCCCTCCATGATCAACGCCCCGGCAAGCGCCCCGCGAATCCGATTGGCAAACGCCTCGTCGAAATAGAGCATGAGTGTCTTGTCCTTGCCGAGCGCCGTCCGTAGTGCCTTTTCTGCGCCAGGCCCATCGTCCTGTCTGAGGCGCGCGAGACCGAGCGCAAAATAGGGCCGCGGATCGTCGGGATATCGCTGCACCAACTGCGGTGCGCGCGCGTCCTGGTTGGCGACACTCCCCATCAGTTCTCCATCGGGCATCAGTACGATGGCGTATCGCGGGTAGGCTTCGACCACTTCGATCGCGGCACAGGCGAGCGCGATGCAGCCGATCCCGGCCACGCCGGCTGCAACGGCACGGGCGCGGGGTACCGGCTCCTCGCGCCGCCACAGCGCCAGCATTGCCAGAGCCATGGCGGCGCCACCGAGCGCGCCGCCAAAATGCGCGAAGTGATCGACGTTCGCGGCATCCCGACCGCCCCAGACCGCCAGGCCCAGCGTCGGCAGGAGGCCGCCGACCAGCAGCTGCATCGCGGCCGCGCCGAACTCTCGCCGGCGGCGCACAAGTCCGCAGATCGCCGCCGCCGCGATCACGCCCATGATGGCGCCCGACGCGCCAACCCCCACGACGAAAGGCGCGCCACCCGCTATCGAGGCCAGGGAGCCGGCGATGCCCGCCACGGAATAGGTCGCGGCGAACCAGGTGCGCCCCACCATGTCTTCCAGCACCCGCCCGCCAATGTAGAGGCTGAGGCCATTGGCAAGGATATGGTTCAGATTGGCGTGCAGGACGGTGGCAGAGACGGCGCGCCACCATTCGCCGGCAGCGATGAGCTTGCCGTTGATCCCGCCCATCGAAACCAAGGTGATGAGGCTCGGCTCGGAGCCGTTCGCAAGAAGTGTTTCGAGTCCGAACACGGCGACCAGGGCGGCGAGAATACAGTAGGTAACGACCGGACGGCGCGGCGCCGTCAACGGCGGCCGGTCTTCGACTTCGGCGAGAAGTTCCGCTTGCGAGACAAATGGCTTCTGCAGGATGCGTTCGATGCGGGATCGGCCGATCTGCCAGCGATTGCGCCAGATTTTCTTCGTCCGCGCATCGATGCGCGCGGCAAAGACGAAGGCTTTCGAGAAGATCGAAGACCGGCTGTAGTGGCGCAGGCGCTGCCGGTCCTCGTCGGACGTCGCTTCATTGGCGATCTCGACGATCTCGATGGTGATCGGCATCTTCGTGAAGTTCATCGACCCGCAATACTTGCGGCAATCCTTGGCTATCTCGCGAACCCTTTCGGGCGACAGGCCGAACTGCTTGCCGGGATGGGTCTGCGCATCGACGAAGCACAGGAGATGGAGCGAGCCCCAATTCAGGGCGGTCAACACGACGTCGCACGCCTTGACGAGATCGCCCGCCTCGGGCGGTGCCTGCGTCGAATATCCGTGCCGCGCGACAAGGTAGCTCGCCAGGTATTCCGTGAGCGTCCGGTCCGACGTGCCGTCCATGCCTTCTCCCCGCATGCAGCCTAGGCCAGGCGCGTTGCCTCGTCGATCAGCTCCTGGGCGGCGATGTCGAGCAGCTCGTCCTCGGCAGTGCCGTCGAGCACCCGTTCCTTGCCGATCTCCAACAGCACCGGCACGGCAAGCGGCGAGATCCGGTCGAGGCGGCGGTATTCGATGCGGCCCTTGGCACGGCGCAACAGGTCGCCGAGGCGCTTCAGGTCGGCGAGCTGGTGCGCCGCATCTTGGCGCGTCGCGCGCAAAAGGATGTGGTCGGGCTCGTGCTTGCGCAGCGCGTCGTAGATCAGGTCGGAGCTGAAGGTGACCTGGCGGCGCGACTTCTCCTCGCCCGGGAAACGCCGCTCGATCAGGCCGGCGATGACCGCGACATTGCGGAACGAGCGCCGCAACATGGTGGACTCGTCCATCCAGGATTCGAGATCGTCGCCCAGCATGTCTTCGTCGAACAGTTCGTTGAGCTGTTGCGGGCTGGGCGGCCGCAGCCCCCAGATGCCGAGCACGTAGTCGGTCGCCACGAAGCCCAAAGGCTTCAGGCCCATGCGTTCCATGCGCCTGGTCAGCAGCATGCCCAGCGTCTGGTGCGCGTTACGGCCCTCGAAGCAGTAGGCCACGATGAACTGTTTGCTGCCGCGCGGGAAACCCTCCACCAGCAGCGTGTCCTTCTTCGGCAGGCCCGAGCGCCATTTCTGGATGTCGAGCCAGGTGCGCACCTCCGGCGGCAGCTTGGGATGCTTGGTCGGATCCTGCAGGATGCCGCGCACGCGCTCGGCCAGGAACGTCGAGAGCGGCAGGCGGCCGCCGCCATAGGCCGGCACCTTGGGATCGCCGGTCGTCGCGGGCGAGCATTGCGCCACCAGTTCCTTCACGCCCTCGAAGCGCAGCATGCGGCCGGCAAAGACGAAGGTGTCGCCCGGCACCAGCCCCTGGATGAAGCTCTCCTCGACCTCGCCCAGCATCGGCCCCCGCCGGAGCTTCACCTTGATCAGCGGCAGCTCGACGATGGTGCCGACGTTCATGCGGAACTGCTTGGCCACCATCGGCGAGGACAGCATCCAGCGGTCGCCGGGCAGTTCCTTCAGCCGGTGCCACTTGTCGTAGGCCGCCAACGCATAACCGCCGGTCGCCACAAAAGAGAAGGTGTCGTCGTAATCCTTGCGCGGCAGGTCGCGATAAGGCTGCGCGCGGCGTACCTCATGGAAGAAGGCCTCGCGGTCGATCGGCTGGGCACACGCGGTGCCGACGATATGCTGCGCGAGCACGTCGAGGCAGGCCGGCCTCGGCGGATCGCCGTCGAGTTCGCGGGCTTCGATTGCCTCCAAAGCCGCCAGCGACTCCAGCACCTCGAAGCGGTTGGCGGGCGCGATCATGGCGCGGCTGGGCTCGTCGAGCCGGTGATTGGCGCGGCCGATGCGCTGCATCAGGCGGCTGACGCCCTTGGGCGCGCCCATCTGGATCACGAGGTCGACGTTGCCCCAGTCGATCCCGAGGTCGAGCGACGAGGTTGCCACCACGGCGCGCAGCTTGCCCGCGGCCATCGCCGCTTCCACCTTGCGGCGCTGCTCGATGGCCAGCGAGCCGTGATGCAGGCCGATCGCCAGGTTCTCGTCGTTGAGGCGCCACAGCCCGTCGAAGGTGAGCTCGGCCTGGGCACGCGTGTTCACGAACACGATCGACGTCTTGTGCTGGCGGATGATGTTGTAGACCTCGGGCACCGCGTGCTGGCCCATGTGGCCGCCCCACGGCAGGCGCTCCTGCGCATCGATGATCGAGACATGTGGCGCCGCGCCAGGCTCGCCGTGGACGATCTCGACGGTCTCGCCGTCACGCAGGCGGAGATAGTCGGCCAGCTCCGGCGGATTGGCGACGGTGGCCGACAGTCCGACGAACCGCGTCTGCGGCGCAAGGGCTGCGAGCCGCGCGAGACACAGCGCCAGATGGTGGCCACGCTTGGAGGTCGCGAAGGTGTGCAATTCGTCGACGATGACGCAGCGCAGGCTGGCGAAGAACTTCGCCGTGTCGGGATAGCTCAGCAGCAGCGCCAGCGACTCGGGCGTCGTCAGCAGGAAATCCGGCGGCCGTTCGCGCTGGCGGATGCGGCGGCTCTGCGGCGTGTCGCCGGTCCGGCTCTCGGCGCGCACCGGCAATTGCATCTCGGCGATCGGCACTTCGAGGTTGCGGCGGATGTCGGTCGCCAGCGCCTTGAGCGGCGAAATGTAGAGCGTATGCAGCTCGCCCTTGCCCTTGGCATGCGCCAGGTCCTGGCCGGCCAGACGGCGCTCGGTCAGTTCGATCAAGGACGGCAGGAAGCCCGCCAGGGTCTTGCCGCCGCCGGTCGGCGCGATCAGCAGCGCGCTCCTGCCTTGCGCGGCCAGATCGATGAGGTCGAGCTGATGCCGCCGAGGCATCCAGCCGCGACCTTCGAACCAGCGTGAAAAGAGGTCGGGAAGCCCCATATGTGACGGGTAAGATGCAACGGAATCGATGGCAACCGACACCCTAAATCCCCGCTCCTGGCTCTACCCGACCCCGCGCGGCCTGTACTGCGAACCCGGCGATTTCTACATCGATCCGGCATTCGCGGTGAATCGCGCCGTGATCACCCATGGCCATGGCGATCATGCCCGGCCAGGACACAAACGCGCGCTCGCCACACCTGAAACGCTGGCCATCATGCGCGCGCGTTTCCAGGACATGCCCGACACCGCCCAGCAGCCGCTGAAATACGGCGAGAGCGTGAAGATCGGCGACGTCGAGGTGAGCCTGGTACCGGCCGGCCATATCCTGGGCTCCGCCCAGGCGGTTCTCGAATACAAGGGCCAACGCATCGTCGTCTCGGGCGACTACAAGCGCCGCCCGGACGCGACTTGCCCGCCGTTCGAGCCCGTACCGTGCGACGTCTTCATCACCGAGGCGACCTTCGCCCTGCCGGTCTTCCATCATCCCTCCGACGCGGGCGAGATCGGCAAGCTGCTGCGCTCGCTGGACACCTTCCCCGAACGCACTCATCTGGTGGGTGTCTATGCGCTGGGCAAGTGCCAGCGGCTGATCAAGCTCCTGCGCGCGGCAGGCTACGACAAGCGGATCTGGCTGCATGGAGCACTCGCTTCCCTGTGCAAGCTCTACGAACAGAACGGTGTCGAGTTGGGCGACACGGCGCTGGTGTCCGACGCCATCCTCGAGACCTTCAAGGGGCAGATCGTGCTCTGCCCGCCCGCGGCGATCGCCGACCGCTGGTCGCGGCGCTTTGCCGAACCAATTGCGGCGATGGCCTCGGGCTGGATGGGCGTGCGCGCCCGCGCCCGCCAGCGCGGTGCCGAGCTGCCGTTGATCATTTCCGATCACGCCGACTGGAGCGAGCTCACCCAGACGCTGAAGGATGTGGGCGCGCCAAAAGTCTGGGTGACACACGGTCGGGAAGAAGCGCTGGTCGCCTACGCCCGCTCGATCGGCATCGAGGCCGAGGCGCTGCATCTCGGCGGCCGCGAGGAAGAGGACGAGTCGTGAGCACGCACCTCACGTCCCTCCCCCGGCTCGGGGGAGGTGTCGCGGTAAGCCGCGACGGAGGGGCTGCGACAGTCGCGATGCTCTCGATTGGAGCGAGCGGCCGCGTGGCACCCCCTCCGTCCGCGTATGACGCGGCCACCTCCCCCGAGACGGAGGAGGAAGGTTTTCTATAATGCAGGCGTTCGCCCGCCTTCTCGATTCGCTCTCGTTCCAGCCCGCGCGCAATGCCAAGCTGCGGCTGATCGAAGCCTATCTGCGCGAAACGCCCGATCCCGATCGCGGCTGGGCGCTGGCGGCGCTGACCGGCGGCCTCGACTTCGCCACGGCCAAGCCGGCGCTGTTGCGCAGTTTCGGCCAGGAGAAGATCGGCGAGGAGCTGTTTCATCTCTCCTACGATTATGTCGGCGATCTCGCCGAGACGCTGGCGCTGATCTGGGAGACCAAACCCGACGCGGGGCCGCCGCCCACGCTGGGCGAAGTCGTCGAGACGCTGCAGCGCGCGACCAAGATGCAAACGCCCGCGATCCTGAAGCGCTGGCTCGACACGCTCGATTCGACGGGGCGCTGGGCCCTGCTGAAACTGCTGACCGGCGCGCTGCGCATCGGCGTCTCGGCACGGCTGGCCAAGCAGGCCGTCGCCAATATCGGCAACCAGCCCGTCGCCGAGGTCGAGGAGATCTGGCACGGCCTCTCCGCGCCCTACCGCCCGCTGTTCGACTGGCTGACCGCGGACGGCCCGAAGCCACAGTCCAACATGGGCGGCGCGTTCCTCTCGCCGATGCTCGCCAACCCGATCGATCGCGCCGAGATCGATACGCTCGATCCCATCCATTTTCGCGCTGAATGGAAATGGGACGGCATCCGCGTGCAAGTGGCGTCGTCGGGCGGCGTGAAGCGGCTCTACAGCCGTGCGGGAGAGGATGTGTCCGGTGCCTTTCCCGACATTGTCGACGCGATCGATTTCGAGGGCGTGTTCGACGGCGAGCTGCTGGTGCGCCGCGACGAGGCGATCGCGCCGTTCAACGATCTGCAGCAGCGGCTCAACCGCAAGACTGTCACGCCCAAGATGCTGAAGGACCATCCCGCGCACGTCCGCCTCTACGACGTGCTGTGGCTCGAGGGCGAAGACATGCGCGCCCTGCCGTTCGACGAGCGCCGCGTGCGGCTCGAGGCCTGGATGGGCGAACATCCGCGCGCGCGCTTCGACGTCTCGCCGCTGGTGCGCTTCACCGACTGGGCGCACCTCGCCATCCTGCGCGAGGAGATGCGGCAGGACGGCATCGAAGGGCTGATGCTGAAGCGCGGCGACAGCCCCTACCTCGCCGGCCGGCCCAAGGGCCCGTGGTTCAAGTGGAAGCGCGATCCGATGCTGGCCGACTGCGTGATGATGTATGCCCAGCGCGGCCACGGAAAGCGCAGCTCCTTCTATTCCGACTATACGTTCGGGGCATGGCGCGAGGGCCGCGCGGGGGCGCGCGAGCTGGCGCCGGTCGGCAAGGCCTACTTCGGCTTCACCGACGAGGAACTGCGCTGGCTCGACAAATGGGTGCGCGACCACACGACCAACCGCTTCGGCCCGGTGCGCGAGGTCGAACAACAGCTCGTGCTCGAAGTGGCCTTCGACGGTGTTGCGCGCTCGACGCGGCACAAGTCGGGCGTGTCGCTGCGTTTCCCGCGCATCAATCGCATACGGACTGACAAGCCCGCGGCGGAAGCCGACACGGTCGACAACCTGCTGCACCTCGTGCCATGAGGCGGGCATGCCTGAAACCATCACTGGCACGCTTCCTCCGCAGACCCACACGCAGACGATCGACCGGCGCAAGGCGCTGGGAAAATCGCTGCGCGAGAAATGCGATCGCCGCAGCCATGCTGCCTGGACGCCCTCCCCCAACCGCCGCGATCCCGTCGAGATCCTGATCGAGCAAGGCCAGTCGCGACTGGCGGATCTGCTGCCGCTGCGCTACGCGCGCATGAGCGTCTCGCCATTCGCCTTCCTGCGCGGGGGCGCTGCCGTCATGGCGGCGGACCTCGCCGCGACGCCGAGCAACGGCTTGATGACCCAGGCGGCGGGCGACTGTCATTGCCTCAACTTCGGCGGATTCGCCACACCGGAACGGCGGCTGGTGTTCGACCTCAACGATTTCGACGAAACCGCGGTCGCACCCTGGGAATGGGACCTCAAGCGGCTGGCGGCGAGCTTCGTCGTGGCCACGCTCGACGCGCTCGACAAGGAGGCGCGGCTCGACCTCGCCCGGCTGGTGTCGAGCAGCTACCGCGCGACCATGATCGACATTGCGGCGCGGCCTATACTGGACTCTTGGTATCGCGGGCTTGCGATCGACAGCGCCGAGGCGGCCGAGGCTCTCGGGATCGGCGCGCCCGCCATCCGCAAGGCCCGCGACTTTCTTACCCACGGCAACACCGTCGACATCCACCGGCGGCTGGAAAGCGGCCTGAACGTCGAGCCGCGCATCGCTGACGACCCCCCTCTCGTCTATCACCCGACCGGAGAGCAGGCCGCCGGGTTCGACAAGGCGGTCGACGCGATGCTGATCGACTACCGCGCGTCGCTGACACCGGAGCGCCGCATCCTCCTGGAGCGC
>CAIMEE010000529.1 GCA_903839865.1 Enhydrobacter aerosaccus
ATGACGTAGGGCACGAGCGCGGCGCGCTTGCCGTAGAGATCGGCCGCGAGCGCCTCGCCGTCGGGCTGGTCGGTGAGCGCCAGCACGGCGTTGCTGTGCGTGTGGTCGATGAATTTGTGCGGCAGGAAGGCGTGCAGCAGCGTCTCGACCGACGGGTTGGGCGATTTCGAGTCGAGTAGATTGGCGCGCTGGACGTTGACCATGTCCTCGTCGGAGAGCGCCTGTAATCCTTGCAGCTCGCGCAGGGGATTGAGACGCACCGCGGGAAGGCCGGGCGCCTCGATCGTGCCCATGTCCCAGCCGCTGCCTTTCACGCAGAGCACGTCGAGCGGCGTGCCGGTGATGTCGGCCATGCGCGTCTTTACCGAGGTGTTGCCGCCGCCGTGCAGCACCAGCTTCGGCTCGCCGCCCAGCAGCCGCGTCGTGTAGACGCGCAGCGCCAGGTCATCGTTGATGCCGCGGGCGGCGTGGCTCGCGATCGCGGCCTTGGCGTCGCTGTCCTTCCAGAGGTTTTCCATCCGGCTCTCTTACTCCTCCGGCTGGATGCCGGCATCCTTGGCGATCTTCACCCAGGTCGCGATTTCCTGGATCTGGTACGGCCGGAAGCTAGCCGGGTCCCGTGGCTCTACCGTGAAGCCCAGCTTGTCGATCTTGGCGGCGACTTCGGCCTTCTTGAGGCTGGCCACGATCTCGCCCGACAGCCGGTCGAGGATCGGCTGCGGCGTTGCGGCCGGAGCGAAGAAGCCCGCCCACGAGGACGCGTTGGCGCCGGTGACACCCTGTTCGTCCAGGGTCGGCACGTTGGGCAGGTGCGGATTGCGCCTGGGGCTGCCGATGGCGATGCCGCGGATCTGGCCCGAGGTGATCTGGGTCAGCACGCTGGGCAGCGTGGAGTTCGAGATGTCGATACGGCCGCCCACGAGATCCTGCACCAGCGGCGGCGCGCCGCGGTAGGGGACATGGGTCATCTTGATGCCGGTGCGCGCCATGAACAGCTCGGTGGAGAGGTGGGAGCCCGAACCGATGCCGGTCGAGCCGTAGTTCAATGCACCGGGTTTTTCCTTGGCAAGCTTGATCACGTCCTGGATGTTCTGCGCGGGCAGGTCGTTGCGCACCACGAACACATGCTCGAACGCGCCGGCACCGGCGAGCGGCGCGAAGTCCTTTACCGCGTCGTAACCGGGGTCCTTCAGCATGAACATGTTGTTGCCATGCGTCTGGTTGTTGCCGAACGTGATGGTGAGCCCGTCGGGCTTGGCCTTGGCCACGACCCTCGTGCCGATCGCGCCGGCGCCGCCTGACAGATTCTCCACCACGACCTGCTGGCCGAGCGGGCCCGCAATGTCGGCTGCCACGATACGGGCGATCACGTCGGTCGGGCCGCCGGCCGGATAGGCCACGACCATGCGGATCGGCCCGGCGGGCGACCACGCCTGCGCATGAGCGGACTTCACGAACGGCGCGGCGATCAAGCCGGCTGCGAATACACGACGCTTCATTCTCTATTTGCCCTTCAACTCGAGGATGGTCTTGGCCATGACGGCTTCCTGGTCCCAGGGGAACAGGATCCAGGTGTCCTGGCTCACCTCGGTTATGTATGTATCGACCACCGGCCGGCCGGCGGGTTTCGCATAGACGGTGGCGAAATGCGACTGCGGAAGCAGCGCGCGCACCGCCCGTGCAGTGACGCCGGTGTCGACCAGGTCGTCGACGATCAGCCAGTCCTTGCCCTTGTCCCGCTCGGCGGCCGTGCCCTTCAGGAGCTCGACCTGGGCGCCGCGCTCCATACGGTCGTAGGTCGAGACGCAGACCGTATCGATCAGCCGGATGCTGAGCTCGCGCGCGATGATGGCCGCCGGCACCATCCCGCCGCGCGTGATCGCCACCAGCCCCTTGAAAGGCCCGAGATCGGCCAGCCGCCAGGCGAGCGCACGGGCGTCGCGATGCAGCTCCGTCCAGGAGACGGGAAACATCTTCTGATATCCGGTATTGCTGGTCATAAGGCCGATTTCACTTCCAGAATCGTCGTTTACAGCGTGTGCGATTCCGATATGTTGCCCGGCAATGGAAGCCTAGGGAAGTGTGGAGGGAACT
The DNA here is from genome assembly GCA_903839865.1 of Enhydrobacter aerosaccus. Classification (GTDB taxonomy): domain Bacteria; phylum Pseudomonadota; class Alphaproteobacteria; order Reyranellales; family Reyranellaceae; genus Reyranella; species Reyranella aerosaccus_A. The sequence goes on from CAIMEE010000529.1 coordinate 2,095, forward strand.
GTGCATTTTTCGATCCCCGTGTTCTCGTCCGCCATCTTTTGGGCGGCGCTCTGGAAGATCATCGTCGCCAACGTGATCCTGTCCGGCGACAACGCCGTCGTGATCGCCATGGCGGCGCATAATCTCGAGGCAAAATACAAACGCCCCGCCATCCTGCTGGGCAGCCTGGGCGCCATCGTGACGCTGGTCATCTTCTGCGCCATCGTGAATTTCCTGCTGACCATCCCCTACCTCAAGATCGTGGGTGGCCTGCTGCTGCTCTGGATCGGAATCAAGCTTCTGACCGAAGAAGAGGAAGAGGCCGACGGCAAGATCAAGGCGCACGGCACCCTGATGGCCGCAGTCGGCACGATCACCGTCGCCAACACCGTGATGAGCCTCGACAACGCCATCGCAATGGCCGCCGCCGCGCACGGCGACATGACGATGATCGCGATCGGCCTGGTGATCAGCGTGCCGGTGATCATGCTGGGCGCCACCATCATCGCCAGCGTCCTCGACCGTTTCCCCTGGGTCGCCATGGTGGGCGCCGCGCTGATCGGCTGGATCGCCGGCGGCGTGATTGCCGACGACGGCCGCGGCGAGAAGCTCGATGCGAGCGGCAAGCTGGTCGAGTTCACCGAACCCGGCACGCTGGCGGCGTGGCTCGACAGGATGGTCCCCGACGCCGAGCTGGTCTGCTCGATCGCCGGCGCCATCCTGGTGCTCCTCGTCGGCCTCACGATCGCCCGGCGCAACAAGGCGCGTGCCGAAAAGGCCTGATTCTCTCCCGCCCCATAGTCTGTAACGAGGCCTGAGATGGCCTGAGATGGATATCACCGAAATCGACAAGTTTGCCGATCTGCTGCCGTTCCTCGAGATGGTGCTGGCTGACTTCGCCCTCATCGACATCCTGTCCGGCGCTTTCTGGATCGCCGTGGGCAAGATCATGTTCGCCAACGTCGTGTTGTCCGGCGACAACGCCGTCGTGATCGCGATGGCCTGCCGCAATCTTCCCGACCGCCAGCGCACCCGCGCGGTGCTGTTCGGCAGCCTGGGCGCCATCGTGCTGCGCATCCTGTTCTGCGCGATCGTGGGCGTGATGCTGGGCGTACCCTATCTCAAGCTGGTTGGCGGCCTGCTGCTGTTGTGGATTGGCGTGAAGCTGGTCACCCAGGAGGACGAAGGCAGTGACGTGAAGGCACACGCCTCGCTGTGGGCCGCGATCATGACGATCGTCATCGCCGACGCGGTGATGAGCCTCGACAACGCCATTGCCATCGCCGCCGCCGCGCGGGGCAACTTCCCGCTGATCATGATCGGCCTGGTGGTGTCCATTCCCATCATCGTGCTGGGCGCGACGCTGATCTCGCGGCTGCTCGACCGCCACCCGTGGGTGGCGCTGGTCGGCGCCGGCCTGATCGGCTGGATCGGCGGCGAAGTCATCGCAGGCGACGGCCGCTTCGAGAAATACGGCAAGGCCGGCGAGGTCCTGCACCTGGTGAGGCCGGGTTCCGTCGCCGCGTTCTTCGATTCGATCCTGCCGCACGCGGAGCGTTCGCTGGCGGCGTTCGGCGCCGGACTGGTCGTGATTCTCGGTCTTTATCTCACGCGGCGCGGCCAGCGGTTCGGCGACCGCACGTGATCCTCACCGTCCGGCGGCGCTAGGCGATGGAGCAGCTCGGGCTCCATTTCGGCGGCGACGCGCTGGTGGCGCTGGCGCAGGTCATCCTCATCGACCTGGTGATGTCGGGCGACAACGCCATCATCATCGGCATGGCGGTGGCGGGCCTGCCAAAGGAAAACCGCGGTCGCATCATCTTCTGGGGCGTGGCCGGAGCCACGGTGCTGCGCATCGGCTTTGCCCTCATGACGACGCAGCTACTGCAGATCATCGGACTCACCCTCGCGGGCGGCTTGCTGCTGATGTGGGTCGCGTGGCGCATGTACCGTGAGTTGCGTGCCAAGAGGCAGGGCGAGACCGGGCACGGCGACGGGGAAGCGAAGGCGCCCAAGACCGCGGGGCAGGCGATGCTGCAGATCATCGCGGCGGACGTCTCCATGTCGCTCGACAACGTGCTCGCGGTCGCGGGCGCGGCGCGCGACCACAAGGCGGTACTGTGGATCGGCCTGGCGCTTTCGGTCCTGCTGATGGCGGTCGCCTCCAACCTGATCGCCCGCATCCTCGACCGCCATCACTGGGTCGCCTGGCTGGGCTTCGCGATCATCGTCTATGTCGCCGGGACCATGATCTGGGCGGGCACGCACGAGGTTGTTGCAGCCACCGCGACCGGCTAAACAGCCTCGATGGCCCCCGATTCGACGGCTCAGGACACGGCTCAGGAATTGTGGCGACACCAGGCGCTCGCACCCTACGCCACCCTGCCGTGGGCGAGCCGGGGACGGCTGCACAAGGAGGAGGCCGCGCCCACGCGCAGCCCCTTCCAGCGCGACCGCGACCGCATCATCCACTCGACGGCCTTCCGCCGGCTGAAGCACAAGACCCAGGTCTTCGTCTATCACGAGGGCGATCACTACCGGACGCGCCTCACGCACTCGCTCGAGGTGGCGCAGATCGCGCGCACGATCTGCCGCACGCTCCGCCTCGACGAGGATCTCGCCGAGGCCGTGGCGCTGGCGCACGACCTCGGTCACACGCCGTTCGGCCATGCCGGCGAGGATGCGCTGCACGCCGCGATGAAGCCGTTCGGCGGCTTCGACCACAATGCCCAGACCTTGCGCATCCTCACCAAGCTCGAGGAGCGCTACGCCGAGTTCGACGGCCTCAATCTCACGTGGGAGACCCTCGAAGGCGCGGTCAAGCACAATGGTCCGCTGCTGAAGGACAACCGCGTGCTCGCCGATCTGCCGGCGGCTATCGTCGAATATTGCCGCGACCACGATCTCGAGCTCGACGGGCACGCCGGTCCGGAAGCGCAGGTCGCCGCGTTGAGCGACGACATCGCCTACAACAACCACGACATCGACGACGGTCTTCGTGCCGGGCTGTTCGAGGTGAAGGATCTCCTCGATTTGCCGCTGGTCGGCGAGATGTTCTTGCTGGTCGAGAAGAAATATCCCGGCATCGCGCAATCGCGCCTGATCCACGAGGCGGTGCGCCGCGTGATCAACGCCATGGTCGAGGACGTGCTGGCCGAGACCCGCAAGCGTCTCGTCGAGGCGAACCCCAAGACCGTGGCCGACATCCGCGCCCTTGGCCGTCCTGTCGTCGCCTTCTCGGAGCAGATGGTCGCGACCGATCGCACCATCAAGAAGTTTCTCTACACGCGGATGTACGAGCACTGGCTGCTCAATCGTTCGCACTCCAAGGCGCGCCGCGTGGTGATGGACCTGTTCGGCCTGCTCTTCGCCGAGCCCAACTGCCTGCCGCCGCCGTGGCGTGAGCGGGCGGAGGGCGCCGACAACCGGGCCGTCCGTGCGCGTCTGGTCGCCGACTATATCGCCGGCATGACCGATCGCTTCGCGCTGGACGAGCACAAGCGCCTGTTCGACCTCTGGTCCTGAGCCTCAGCGTCTCGCGGCGACAATCGGGGCTTCGCCCTCTTTTTTTTGTGGCTTTTCCCAACACTGCAGTTAAAGTGCAGTAATAGAACTTGCCGGACCAGACCGGGTCCGTCAAAGAATCTGCATGGGGAGTGGGGTGCGCAGGGCATCGAGCGATGCGCCGCAGGGTCACCGTCACGTGAAACTGGGGTTCGCGTGAGCCGCCCGCGCGTGCTGCTTCTTCTCTTGGACAATTGGCACGGCGTTGCGCGCTTGCCGGCGGCCCTGCGGGACGCCGGGTTCGAAGTCGGCCTGATCTCCGAGTCGCAATTCATCGCGGCGAAGTCGCGATACGTCGACCGTCACTTCGCGATCTCCGTGCGCGACGTGCGCCGCGGCCGGATCAAATCGGTTTGGGACGCCATCGACTGCTTTGCGCCGGACTTCATGATCCCGGCCGACGAATATGCCGTGCGCTTCGTGCAGTTCGTTCTGACCCATGCCCATCGCGCGGGTGTGTCGCCCGAAATTCTATCGCTGATGGAGCGGTCTGTCGGAAAGTCCGCCGCGCAAAGTCCCATCGGGCGCCGCGTGCGTATGCTCGACCTCGCGGCGTCGCTGGGCATCGACTGTCCCGACCACAGGGTCGTGAGCAACCTTCGCGACGCGTCGGACTTCGCCGATAGGCACGGCTGGCCTGTCTACCTCAAGCGCGACCATAGTTCGGGCGGCTACTGGGTGAGGCAATGCGGCGACGCTGGGGCGCTGGCCGATGCGTACCGGTATCTGACGGGCACGGAAAGGCCAGTCTGGTCGTTGAATACTGTGCTTGGCCTGCCCAAGCATCTGGCTCGATCGCTGGTGTTCCACGGCAACCCCCTGGCGCTGCCTGCCGGAGAGACGCCGATCAGCGTGGAGGCGGCAATCGAGGGTCAGCCTGCCTATCACACCGCCGTGGCGCTGAACGGCCGATGGCTGGCCGGTATCTCGGCGGAAGTCGAGGACTACTATCCGCGCCCGACAGGTCCCAGCACGCGGGTCCGACTCCATGGCGACGATGCGATGAGAGATATCGCGGGCCGATTGGTCGCGGCGCAGAATTACAGCGGGTTCTTCGGCCTCGATTTCATTCGCCGGCCTGACGGGGGGCTCACGTTTCTCGAATTCAATGCGCGACCGACGCCGGTGGCACACCTCGGCGGATTGATCGGAGCCGATCTCTGCACGGCGCTGCGTCGCGTACTCGTCGACCCGAATGTGGTGCCGTCGTCGCCTTCGGGAGACGTGCGAGTGGCGTTGTTTCCGCAGGATTGGCGGCGCGAGCCGGCCTCGGGCGATCGTCGCGAGTTCCATCTCGACATCCCGCGCAGCGATCCGTCTCTGCTCGATGCCTTCAGCCTGATCCTGCCCGCCGGGTGGGACCGTTCGGAGTCCGTGAGTGACTGAAGAAAATTCAAAGATGCACGATGTCGAGAAGTGCGACGTTGCCGTCATCGGCGCCGGCCCCTTCGGACTGTCCATCGCCGCGCATCTGAAGGCGCGCCGGGTGCGATTTCGTATTTTTGGCCGGGCGATGGAAACCTGGGCGCAGCGGATGCCCAAGGGCATGCGGCTGAAGTCCGACGGGTTCGCGACGACGCTGTACGATCCGAAGCGCCGATTTACCTACGCGAGATACTGCGCCCAGCACGGCATTCCCTACGCCGACCTCGGCGTGCCTCCGACGGCCGAGTCCTTCGTGAACTATGGTCGCGAATTCCAGAAGGCGCTCGTGCCGAACCTCGAGGACAGGACCGTGACCGCGATCGAGAGCGACGATGCGGGGCACACGCTGAAGTTCGCCGACGGGCCCGATTGCCGGGCCCGCTTCGTGGTCGTGGCGACGGGCATCGGCTATTTCGGCAGCCTTCCCGCCGCCCTGTCGGGTTTGCCGTCCAGGCTTCTCACTCACGGTTCCGAACACCACGACCTTTCCGGCTTCCGCGGACGAAAAGTGGCGGTCATTGGCGCCGGCGCATCGGCCGCCGACCTCGCCGGCCTGCTGCACGAGGCGGGCGCCGAAACGCACATGCTGTTCCGCCGTCCGATCGCGTTCGGAGAGCGCATGCGCCTGCCGCGAACGCTGTATGAGCGCATACGCTGGCCGACCACCGTCATCGGTCCCAACTGGCGCTCGCTGTTCTTCGTGAAGTTGCCGCTGGTCTTCCACCGTTTCCCGGAGGCCAAGCGCCTCAAGCTCACGCGAACACATCTCGGTGCATCTCCCGGCTACTTCACGAAGGAAATGGTGCTGGGAAAAGTCACCCTGCATCCCGGCGTCGAACCGACGGGCGCCAGTCCCAGCGGCGAGGGAATCGAACTCAGGCTGGTCGACCGCGAGGGCAAGGAGCACAGGCTGCAGGCCGACCATGTCATTTGCGCGACCGGTTACAAGCCTGCGCTGTCGCGCCTGCCTTTCCTGGGCGAGAAGCTCAGGTCGAGGATTCGCGCTGTGGAGGACACGCCCGTCCTGAACACCTGGTTCGAGTCGAGTGTCCCCGGGCTCTATTTCGTGGGCGCCCTGTCGGCACCGAGCTTCGGTCCGGTGGTCCGGTTTGCCTGCGGCGCGGAGTTCACGGCAAAGCGAGTGGCACGTCGCCTCGCCAGACTGTGTTGACGGCGCCATGAGCGGGCCGCTGAACAGGTTCGAGGAGACGATCGAGACCCGCGCCAGGCTGCGGGAACTGGTCAGCGAGCCGCCCGCGATCGTGACCGGAAAGGTCATCGACCGTATCGATGACCTGTGCCGGAGGTTCATCGGCGCGTCGCCCTTCGTCATGGTGGCGACGCGGGGAGGGGACGGCAGGCTCGATATTTCGCCCAAGGGCGATGCGCCCGGGTTCGTTGCCGTCCTGGACGACAAGACCGTCGCGATACCGGACCGGCCGGGCAATCTTCGCGCCGATACGTTCGAGAATCTGCTCGCGCATCCCGAAGTCGGGCTCATCTTCATCATTCCCGGAAGGGGCGACACGCTGCGTGTCAGCGGCAAGGGCCGGATCGTGCGCGACCGCGCCCTGCAGGAGAAGCTGGCGGCAAACGGCAAGGTTCCGCATCTCGTCCTGATCGTCGACGTCGAGGAAGCCTTCACGCATTGCCCGAAGTGCATGACGAGGGCCAAGATGTGGACGCCGGACGAATGGCCCGATCATGGCGGCGCACCGACGCATGCCGAACTCATGGTGGCGCACGGCAAGCTCAA
>CAIMEE010000530.1 GCA_903839865.1 Enhydrobacter aerosaccus
ATTCTTGCGCGAAGGGGGTGGCGGAATCCGGTACAAATCGTGAGAAACCCTTATGCGATCGGCATCGGAGGTGTCCCAGGATTTCGGTGCACACCGCGTCATCTTTTCGGGATTGGGACAAAGAAAAACGGGGCCCGCGAGGGCCCCGTTCTTTGTCAGAAGGTCGGTGTGGCTTAGAAGCCGCCGTGGCTCTGGGCGGCCATGCAATAGAGCATGCCGATCGAGAACATGGTGTTGAAGCGGCTGGCATAGAGCGCGACCGGAGCGGCCTTGGCCTTCTCTTCGGCGGTCGCCTCGACGATGCCCAGGATCTTCTTCTGGTTCGGCCAGATGATGAACCAGACGTTGAAGGCCATCACGAGGGCCATCCACATGCCGATGCCGATCGGATAGAAGCCCTTCTGCAGGGTCAGCGCCTGCACGAGGTAGCCGTTCATCCAGGCCAGCAGCAGGCCGGTGATGACGGTGGCCAGTGCGCCGTAGCGGAACCACCACAGCACGTTGGGGGCGATGAACTTGGTGATCGCCGTGCGGGTCTCCACCGGCTGGATCTTCGGCATGGTCGGAACCTGCACGAAGTTGAGATACCAGAGCAGGCCGATCCACATGACGCCGCTCATGATGTGCAGCCAGCGCATGAAGAAGACCGACCAGGCATGGTCGATTTTGACCATCTGACCGGACAGCGCACCGGCTGCGACGACGATGATGAAAATGAGGATTACGCCCGCGGCGAGGGTCCTCTCGAGCGATGTGAAAATGGCACCCATGCCAGAAATCCCCCTATCTTGTTGATGGGATTAGTGAATCCCGTACCACCTATTGTAATCTCTCATTTCCGTGCGTTCAACGGTCGCAGATGAGTTGTTATCCTCCGTACCAGGCTCCCGAGGCGTCGCATCGATACGTTCTCGATTCGGTACGCGAAACGGACCGCGATCGTTTTCTGGCGGCGCTGTTCGCGCCGGAGCCAGCGCGCCGCGACCTGCTGGCGTTGCTGGCCTTCGATCATGAACTGGCCCGCACCCGCATCGTCACCCGCGAGCCGCTGCTGGCGCGCATTCGCCTCCAATGGTGGCGCGAGGCCGCGGTCGAGGCGGCGGGCAGCGGCAAGGCGCGCGCCCAGCCGATCGTCGATGCGCTCACCGAAGCCGTCCGGCGGCACGGGCTGGCCCACGATGCGCTGGCGGCCCTGATCGACGCGCGCGCGGAAGAAATCGAGGGATCGCTCGACGTGATGCGCACCGGCGGCGCCCTGGCCGACCTGCAGCTCGGCGTGTTGGGGGTGACCGATGTCGCGAGCCGCGAGGCCGCGCACGCGGTCGGCGCCGCGTGGCTGATGGGCGAGGGGCCGGAGCGTGCGGCGCTGCTGGCCGAAGCGCGCGCGTTGCGAAACCGGATCGATCCCGGGGCCTTGCCGATCCTGTTGCCCGCGTTGACGCTGGACCGGCCGCTCAGCCCGTGGCGCACGCCGCTCGCCTATTGGTGGGCAGCCAGACGCGGGCGATACTGAGCAGCATTTTCAGGAGGAACCGTGGCCCGGGTCAAAGCAAACGGCATCGAGATCGAATACGAGACGGCAGGCAACAAAGGCGACCCCGCCTTGCTGCTGGTGATGGGACTGGGCGCGCAGATGACGATCTGGCCCGACACACTTTTCCATGGCCTGGCCGCGGCCGGCTATCATGTCATTCGCTTCGACAATCGCGACACCGGCCTGTCGACGGATTTTGGTGCGGCCGGCGTGCCCGACATTGCTGCCGCCGTGTCCAGGGTGATGAGCGGCCAGAAGGTCGAGGCGCCGTACTATCTGAAGGACATGGCGGCCGACGCGATCGGCCTGCTCGACGCGCTGGGCATCGAACGTGCCCACATGGTCGGCGCGTCGATGGGCGGCATGATCGTGCAGATCGTGGCCGCGCAACATCCGGCGCGCACGCGCTCGATGGTCTCGATCTATTCGACCAGCGGCCGGCCCGGCCTGCCGATCGGCAAGCCCGAGGCGCTCGCCATGCTGTCGGCGCAGCCCGAGGGGCCGACGCGCGAGGACAAGATCAAACACGGCATCAAGCTGCGCACCGTGATCGGCAGCCCCGGCTATCCGACGCCGCCCGCCGACATGCGCGCCTTCGTCGAGAAGAACGTCGACCGGCGCTGGTATCCCGAAGGATCGGCGCGGCAGTACCTCTCGGTGATCGCCTCGGGCGATCGGGTCGAGCTGCTGAAGACGATAAAGGTGCCGACGCTGGTGCTGCACGGCGAGGACGATCCGCTGCTGCCCGTCGCCTGCGGCCGCGACGTCGCGGCCCTCGTGCCCGGCTCGAAAATCGAAACCTTTCCCGGTTGGGGCCACGATTTCCCGCCGGGCATGATCCCGACGGTGATCGATCGCATCACCTCCTTCTGCAGGGGCAAGTGAGGGCCGCGCCATGAAGTTCGGCATCTTCTACGAGCACCAGCTGCCGCGGCCGTGGGGGCCGAAGAGCGAGTACGAGCTCCTGCAGGATTCGCTGACGCAGATCGAGCTCGCCGACAGGCTCGGCTACGACTACGCGTGGGAAGTGGAGCATCACTTCCTCGAGGAGTACTCGCACTCCTCGGCGCCGGAGGTTTTCCTCGGCGCGGCTAGCCAGCGCACCAAGCGCATTCGCCTCGGCCACGGCGTCATCCAGCTCACGACCAACCAGCCCCATCGCGTCGCGGAGAAGGTGGCCACGCTCGATCTCCTGTCCGGCGGCCGCGTCGAGCTCGGCATGGGCGAGGCGGCGGGACCGGCCGAGCTCCATCCGTTCGGCGTGAAGGTGCGCGACAAGCGCGACCGCTGGGAAGAGGCGGTCAAGGCCATCGTGCCGATGTTCACCAAGGAGAGCTGGGAGTTCCACGGCCAGTATTTCGATTTCCCCGCGCGCAACGTGATCCCCAAGCCGCTGCAGAAGCCGCACCCGCCGCTGTGGGTGGCGTGCTCGAACATCCAGACCATCGGCAAGGCGGGCGAGTGGGGCATGGGCGCGCTCGGGTTCACCTTCGTGACGCCGGAGGCCGCGCGTGCGTGGGTGCACAAGTACTACAACAACCTGCTCAACAACTCGAACAAGCTCACCGACTATCCGAGCAATCCCAACGTCGCGATGGTGTCGGGCTTCATGTGCGCGGCCACCGATGAAGAGGCAGAAGCCAAGGCTGCCGGCTGGACGTTCTTCATCTTCGCCCTCTCCTACTATGGGCGCAAAGGCGTCGACGCGCCGGGCACGTCCGATCTCTGGAAGGAGTATCAGGCGTGGAAGGGTGGGCCCGAGGAGAAGAAGGCGCTGGAGTCAGGCCTGATCGGCTCGCCCGAGACGATCCGCAGGAAGCTGCGGCAGTTCGGCCAGAGCCGCGTCGACCAGGTGATCCTGCTCAACCAGGCGGGCAAGACCAGTCACGAGGACATCTGTTCGTCGCTGGAGTTGTTTGCGAAGGAAGTGATGCCGGAGTTCCACGCGGCCGAAGCCGAGCATCTCGAGTGGAAGGCCAAGGTGCTGAAGCGCGAGATCGTCCTCGAGGATCTCGACGTCCAGAAGTACGACATCTACAGCCACCAGAACGAACACATCGTCCGGCTCACGCCCGAGCAGCTCAAGGCCAAGATGGCCGAGAAGGAAGCCGCGGCGAAGCGGGCCTGACGTGAAACACGTCCCGGTCCTGATCGCGGGCGGCGGGCCGGTCGGCATGACGCTCGCCCGCACGCTGGCGCAGTTCGGCGTGCGCTGCCTGCTGGTCGAACGCAACGCCTCGACCACGCGGCACCCGAAGATGGACATCACCAACGGCCGCTCGATGGAGCTGTTCCGGCGCCTCGGCGTCGCCGAAAAGTTGCGCGCCGTCGCCGTGGCGGAGGAGAACAATTTCGACGTCTCGTGGATCACGTCGCTGACGGGCCGCGAGCTGCATCGCTTCAGGTACCCGAGCGTCGTCGAAAAGCGCGCCGAGATCCTGAGGAAGAACGACGGAACGCAGCCGCGCGAACCCGCCATGCGCGTGAGCCAGGTGGTGATCGAACCGGTGTTGCAGGCGGCCATCGCCAGCCATCCGCTGGTCGACGCGCGCTGGGGCGTGGCGTTCGAGGGCTTCGTGCAGGACGAGACGGGAGTCACCTGCACGCTGCGGGTGGCGGAGACCGGCGCCACCGAGCAGGTACGCTGCGACTACCTCGCCGGCTGCGACGGCGGCTCGAGTGTCGTGCGCGACGGCCTCGGTGTCGGCCTCGAGGGCAAGTCGAAGGTTGCCCACCGCTACATGATCCACTTCAAGTCCGACTCGCGCGGCCTGCTGCAGGCCTTCGGCGTGGCGTGGCACTACCAGACCGCACTCGGCACCCTGATCGCGCAGGACGATGTGAACACCTGGACCTTGCAGACGCGGCCGCCGGTCGGAACCGATCCCGCGGCGATCGATCCCGGTCCGCTGCTCGACAAATGGGCTGGGCGCGGATTCACGCGCAACATCCTGGTCGCCAATCCGTGGTTCACGCATCTGCTGCTGGCCGAGCGCTATCAAGGCGGTCGCGTCTTCCTCGCTGGCGACGCCGCGCACCAGTACATCCCGACCGGCGGTTACGGCATGAACACCGGCATCGGCGACGCCGTCGATCTCGGCTGGAAGCTCGCGGCGGCCGTGAAGGGCTTTGGCAGTGCAAATCTTCTGGCGTCCTATGAAAGGGAGCGCCGTCCGGTCGGCCTGCGCAATCGCCTCGCCTCGGAGCGCCACACCGGCGTGCGAATCAAGATCGCCGAACTGTACGAGAAGGAGCGCGACCCCGACGCCCTGGCGCGCGGCATCGCGGCGCTTGGCAATGCCGAGAACGAAAGCTGGGGCATCGAGTTCGGGTATCGCTACGACGGTGTCGAAGGCGATCCCGTGGCCTACGCGGCGACGACCGCACCCGGAGCGCGCCTCCCCAGCACGTTCCTGCGCGATGGCTCGGCGCTCTACGACCGGCTGGGCCCGTGGTTCACCCTGCTGTGCTTCGGCGAGGCCGATCCGTCGCCGATCATCGATGCCTCGCCCGCGCCGCTGGAGATCGTGATCGTCGACGATCCGTCGCTCGCCGCGATCTACGAAGCAAAGCTCATGCTGGTACGGCCCGACACGCATGTCGCCTGGCGCGGCAATGCGTGCGCCGACGGCGACGCGGTGTGGGCGAAGGTGCTGCAATGAGGATCGCGATCATCGGCGGCGGGATCGGCGGATTGTCCGCTGCGTTGCATCTCCTGAAGGCCGGGCTCGACGTGCAGGTCTACGAGCAGGCGCCGCGCGTCAGCGAGATCGGCGCCGGCATCCAGATCAGCCCCAACGCCTCGCGCCTGCTGCATCGCCTCGGTCTGCGCCCGGCGATGGACAGGATCGGGGTCTTTCCGCAGGCGGTGCACCAACGGCGCTGGGACGACGGCCGCACCCTGCAACGCGCGCCCGTCGGCAAGCTGGTCGAGGAAACCTTCGGTGCGCCGTACTACCACTTTCATCGCGCCGATCTCGCCAACCTCCTGGCGGACGCGCTGCCGGCCGAGCGCGTGCATACAAGGCACAAGCTCGTGGGCGTGGAGGACACCGGCAGCAAGGTCATCGCGCGCTTCGAGAACGGCACCGAGGCCGAGGCCGATGTGCTGGTGGGTGCCGATGGCATTCACTCCAGGGTGAACGCGCTCGTCTTTGGCGCGGAGAAGGCGCGCTTCACCGGCTGCATCGCGTGGCGCGGGCTGGTGCCGGCGGAGAAGGTCCGCCATCTCGACATCGAAGTGGCGTCGCACAACTGGATGGGGCCGGACGGCCACGTCGTTCACTACTGGGTGTCGGGCGGGCGGTTCATGAATGTCGTCTGCGTGACCGAGCAGGGCGGATGGACGGAGGAGGGCTGGACCGTGCCGGGCAATGTGGCCGACGTGGCGGCGCGCTATGCCGACTGGCACCCGACGGTGCGAGGGCTGATTGCCTCTTTCGCGGAGACGTTCGTGTGGGCGCTACACGACCGGGCCGAGCTGCCGCGCTGGAGCACGGGCAGGATCACCTTGCTTGGCGATGCCTGCCATCCCATGTTACCCTTCATGGCACAGGGCGCCGCGCAATCGATCGAGGATGGCGCGACGCTTGCATCGGTTCTCGCCACGATGACCGGCGATCCCGAAGACGCGCTGCGGCGCTACGAAGAACTGCGCAAGCCGCGCGCCTCCCGGCTGCAGCAGGCCAGTGCCGCCAACCGCACGCGCTTCCACCTGCCGGATGGCCCCGAACAGCAGGCGCGCGACGCGGCGATGGTAGCGTCGGGCGACCGTTCGCTGGCCAATATTGGTTGGCTCTATGCACATGACGCGAGCGACGTGAGATGAATTTTGCGTTTACGCCGGCGACACCGGACCAGCTCCCCGCCGTCGATGCGCTCATGCGTGCAGCCTTCACGCCCTACATGAGTGCGCTGGGTCGCGAGATCGCGCCGGACCAGTACGACTGGTTCGCAGGCGCCATCTCTGCTGGCGACATTTTCGTAGCGCGGGAAGGCGACGCGATTGTGGGCGCCATCGCCACCAAGCGGGGGGATCGCGAGCGCGAGATGGTATTGGCGATGATCGCGGTCCAGCCGGCGCGGCAAAAGAGCGGAATCGCAAGCTGGATGATCGGCCGTGTGGAGGAAGTGGCGCGTGGCCGGGGCGTGCGCACCCTGCAGCTCGTCACTGCGGAAAAGATGGAGGATCGCGTGCGCCTCTACAGCCGCCAGGGCTTCCGCATCATGCGGCGCGGCCCGCAGGAGCAGGGCAAGGATTCGCACATCCGCGTTTACATGGCGAAGGAGCTTGGGCCATGAGCCATCTCGCCGTGCGTGCCCGCTGGGCACTGGTCGAGGGTGAAATCGTCACCGACCGCTGGATCGTGACCGAGGGCGACAGGATCGCCGCCATCGCGCACGAGCGGCCGGCCGCGGATATTGTGATCGATCGGCCCGATCTTTTCGTGCTGCCGGGCTTCATCGACCTGCACAATCACGCCTTCACC
>CAIMEE010000531.1 GCA_903839865.1 Enhydrobacter aerosaccus
CCGGCGACGTGTCGGCCTACATCCCGACCAACGTGATCTCGATCACCGATGGCCAGATCTTCCTCGAGACCGAGCTCTTCTACCAGGGCATCCGTCCCGCCATTAACGTCGGTCTGTCGGTCAGCCGCGTGGGCTCGGCCGCGCAGATCAAGGCGATGAAGCAGGTTGCCGGCACGATCAAGCTGGAGCTGGCGCAGTATCGCGAAATGGCTGCGTTCGCCCAGTTCGCCTCCGATCTCGATGCCTCGACCCAGCGCCTGCTGGCACGCGGCCAGCGCCTGACCGAGCTCCTGAAGCAGGGCCAGTTCGTGCCGATGCTCGTCGAAGAGCAGGTCGTGTCGCTCTACGCCGGCACCCGCGGCTTCCTCGACACGCTGCCGATCGCCCGCATCGGCGAATTCGAGCGCCAGATGCACGAGGCGCTGCGCGCCGAGGGCTCGATCCTGGCGTCGATCCGCGACAAGCGCGAAATCGTCAAGGAGACCGACGACAAGCTGAAGGCGTTCTTCACCGACTTCCTGAAGAAGTTCGGCTGAGCCGGCCGCTTTTAAGTCAAAGGATCACTGAGCGACCATGCCCAGTTTAAAAACCTTCCGCCTGCGCATCCGAAGCGTCCAGTCGACGCAGAAGATCACCAAGGCGATGAAGATGGTGGCCGCCGCCAAGCTGCGGCGCGCGCAGGAGCAGGCGACCGCCGCCCGCCCCTATGCCGAAGCCATGGACAAGATCCTGGCGTCGCTCGGCGCGAGCTTCAAAGGCACCGGCCCGCGCCTGCTGGCCGGCACCGGCTCCGACCAGACCCACCTGCTGATCGTGGCGACCGGCGACCGCGGCCTGTGCGGCGGCTTCAACAGCACGATCGTGCGTGAGGCGCGCCGTCAGATCCGGGCCCTCCAGGCGGCCGGCAAGACGGTCAAGATCTTCTGCGTGGGCCGCAAGGGCCGCGAGCAGCTGCGCCGCGACTACGCGAGCCTGATCGTCGAGTCGATCACCGATCTCGGCCGCCCGCGCATCACCTTCGGCGATGCCCAGTCCGTCACGGCGCGCCTGATGGAGATGTTCGAGGCCGGCGACTTCGATGTCGCCTCGATCGTCTTCAACCGCTTCAAGTCGGCGATGACGCAGGTCACCACCGTCCAGCAGCTGATCCCGCCGCCGGCGCCGGAAGCCACCGCCACGACCGCCGCTCCCGCGTCGATGGGCGGCGCGGTCTATGAATTCGAGCCGGACGAGGCCGATATCCTGGCCGACCTCCTGCCGCGCAACCTCACCGTCCAGATCTTCCGCGTCCTGCTGGAGAACGCCGCGAGCTTCTTCGGCTCGCAGATGACGGCCATGGACTCCGCGTCGCGCAACGCCGGCGAAGTGATCAAGAAACTGACCCTGCAGATGAACCGCTCGCGTCAGGCGTCCATCACCAAGGAACTCATCGAGATCATCTCGGGCGCCGAGGCCGTCTAGGCCGCGCGCTGACAAGCATTCGAAGGAAAGGGATCCGTAATGGCTACCAACAACATCGGCACGATCACCCAGATCACGGGCGCGGTCGTCGACGTGCGCTTCGACAGCGACCTGCCGAACATCCTGAACGCGCTCCATGTGAACGCAGACGGCCGCCTGATCGTGCTGGAAGTCGCGCAGCATCTGGGTGAATCCGAAGTCCGCGCCATCGCCATGGACACGACCGACGGTCTGGTCCGCGGCGAGAAGGCGGTCGACACGGGCTCGCCCATCCAGATGCCGGTCGGTCCCGAGTGCCTGGGCCGCATCCTGAACGTCATCGGCGAGCCGGTCGACGAGCGCGGCCCGGTCGGCAACAAGTCGACCCTGCCGATCCATCGCAGCGCGCCGTCGTTCGTCGAGCAGTCGACGGAAGCAGAAATCCTGGTCACGGGCATCAAGGTCATCGACCTGCTCGCGCCCTACGCCAAGGGCGGCAAGATCGGCCTGTTCGGCGGCGCCGGCGTCGGCAAGACCGTGACGATCATGGAGCTGATCAACAACGTCGCGAAGGCGCACGGCGGCGTGTCGGTGTTCGCCGGCGTCGGCGAGCGTACCCGCGAGGGCAACGACCTCTATCACGAGATGATCGAGTCCAACGTGAACGTGGACCCCAAGAAGAACGGCTCGGCCGAAGGCAGCAAATGCGCCCTGGTTTATGGCCAGATGAATGAGCCGCCGGGCGCCCGCGCGCGCGTCGCGCTCACCGGCCTGTCGGTGGCGGAATATTTCCGCGACGTCGAAGGCAAGGACGTGCTGCTGTTCATTGACAACATCTTCCGCTTTACCCAGGCCGGTTCCGAAGTGTCGGCGCTCTTGGGCCGTATTCCCTCCGCCGTGGGTTACCAGCCGACCCTGGCC
>CAIMEE010000532.1 GCA_903839865.1 Enhydrobacter aerosaccus
GGGAACATCACCGGGAACCTCTCCGTCCTGCGCGCCTACTACGACATCGTCTTCGATCGGGGGCCGCGCCAGGGCGAAATGGTCAGAGTCGGAGGCGACCCGCCGAACTAGCGGCCATGTCGCGCAGCTCGGGAACCGGCGAGACCACGGGTTTGCCGGCAAAGTGATTGTCGAGGTTGCGGCAGACGAGGTCGGTCATGCGGCGCTGGGCGTGCTGGGTGCCGCCGCCGAAGTGCGGCGTCATCACGAGATTGTCCAGTTCGAGCAGCTCGGTGCCGGTGTAGGGCTCCTCATCGTACACGTCGAGGGCGGCGCCTTCGATGATGTTGTTGCGCAAGGCATGGGCCAGTGCCTTCTCGTCGACCGCCCAGCCACGCGAGATGTTGACCACGTGGCCGCGTGGTCCGAGCGCCTTCAGCACGTCGGCGTTGATGATGTGCTTGTTGGAGGAGTCCGAGCGCAGGCAGACGATCAGGTAGTCGCACCAGGTCGCGAGCTTCATCACGTCGGGGAAGTACGGGAAATCGACGTCGCCGCGCTTGTTCCTGTTGCAGTAGCCGATCTCGACGCCGAAGCCTGCAACGCGCTTGGCGAACTCCAGGCCGATGGCGCCGAGGCCCAGGATGCCGACCTTGCCGCCGGTGAGCCCTGCGATGGCGCCGAAGCGGTTGGGGATGCGCTGCTTCCACTCGCCGCGGCGGATCATCTTGTCGGCGCGCACCAGGCGCCGGGTCGAGGCCAGCAGGATGCCCAGTGCCAGTTCGGCGACGTCGGGCGCGTTGGCGTCGGCGCCGTGCGTGATCATGATGCCGCGCTTGCGGGCGGCATCGAGGTCGCAGCGCTCGTAGCCGGTGCCGTAGCAGCAGAACAGCGAGAGGCGGGGAAGGGCATCCATCATGGCAGCCGAAATGCCGACGCTGCCGGTGCTGACGATCGCCTGCACGGTGGCCGCCGTCCCGGCCGGGATGTCCGCGACCGTGGGCGTGGGGTTGTCCATGTGCCCGACGATCCTGCACCGCTCCTCGAAGGAAGCGAGCGTGGCCTTCGTGAAATGGAAGCCGGTGAGGATATCGGGACGATCAGACATCGTTCAGCCCTAACACGTGCCAAGAAACAACGTAAACACAAGTGTTCCATTGGGCTTCCACGCGGCGAAAATCCGCCTTGGCAAAGAAGGAAACGCTGTGCAAGGTGCGCTCACCGAAACGTCCTTTCGCGCCTCCAACGACCAAAAGCGCTCCATGAAAATTGCAATCGTCAAAGAACGCCGGCCGCACGAAACCCGAGTGGCCGCGACCCCAGAGACCGTCAAAAAACTGAAGGCATTGGGAGCCGAAGTCACGATCGAAGCAGGCGCCGGAACCACCGCCGCCTACACCGACCAGGCCTACAGCGAAGCCGGAGCAACGATCGTGCCGGATGCGGCCTCGGCCATGGCGGCAGGCGACATCGTCTTCAAGATTGCCCGCCCCATGTCGGCCGCGGAGGGTGTGGATGAACTGGCGATGCTGCGCCAGGGCCAGACCCTGATGGCGCCGCTGGGCGCGCTCACCAACAAGGAGCTCGTGCAGGCGCTGGCGTCCAAGGGCGTGACGTCGTTTGCGCTGGAACTGATACCGCGCATCACGCGCGCGCAGTCGATGGACATCCTGTCCTCGCAGGCCAACCTCGCGGGCTACAAGGCGGTGCTGACGGCGGCCAACACCTTCGGCCGCATCTTCCCGCAGATGATGACGCCGGGCGGCACGCTCGCGCCGTCGAAGGCCTTCATCATGGGCGTGGGCGTGGCGGGTCTGCAGGCGATCGCCACCGCGCGGCGTCTCGGCGCCATCGTGACGGCGACCGACGTGCGGCCGGCGACCAAGGAGCAGGTGCAGTCGCTGGGCGGCAAGTTCGTCGCGGTCGAGGACGACGAGTTCAAGGCGGCGGAGACCGCTGGCGGCTATGCCAAGCAGATGAGCCCCGAGTACCAGGCCAAGCAGGCGGCCCTCGTGGCCGAACACATCAAGCTCCAGGACATCGTGGTCACGACCGCGCTGATCCCGGGCCGCAAGGCGCCGGTGCTGCTGACGGAAGACATGGTGAAGTCGATGAAGCCGGGCTCGGTGATCGTCGACATGGCAGTGGAGCAGGGCGGCAACTGCCCGCTCTCGGAGTACGGCAAGATCGTCGAGAAGTACGGCGTGAAGATCGTGGGCCCGGCCAATCTGCCGGGCGAGCTGGCAACGGACGCCTCGGCGCTGTTCTCGCGCAACCTGCTGAACTTCATCACGCCCATGGTCGACAAGGAGACCAAGGCGCTGAAGATCGACACCAATGACGAAGTAGTGAAGGGAACGCTGGTCACGCAGGGCGGCCAGATCGTGCATCCCTCCCTCATCCAGAATTAATCAGATCCAGAGCTGAGGAGCGGTCATGGACGACAAGCTGGCCGGCGAAGCCGCCAAACTCGCGACACAGGCGCAGGACCTCGCCAATAACCTGAAGGGTGTGGCGCAGCAGATCACCGACATGTCGGCGCAGGGCACGCTCGCCATTCCCGACGGCCACATGCCGTTCGTGGCGCTGCTGACGATCTTCGCGCTGGCCTGCTTCGTGGGCTACTACGTCGTCTGGCGGGTGACGCCGGCGCTGCACTCGCCGCTGATGGCCGTCACCAATGCCGTCTCCTCCGTGATCATCGTGGGCGCCCTGCTGGCGGCCGGCCTCAAGGGCCTGGGTGCCGCGCAGCTGTTCGGCGCGATCGCCGTGGCGCTGGCCGCCGTCAACATCTTCGGCGGGTTCATCGTCACGCACCGCATGCTGGCGATGTTCAAGAAGAAGCCGCAAGCGGCGAAGAAGTAGAGCAGACCATGACCCAGGAACTGGCCGCCTACGGCTATCTCGTCGCCGCGATCTCTTTCATCATGGCGCTGCGCGGGCTCTCCTCGCCCGTTACGTCCCGCCAGGGCAATGCCTTCGGCATATTCGGCATGGTCGTCGCCATCGGCGTCACCGTGCTCACGCCGGGTGTCGTCTCGCCCTATCTCATTGTCGGCGGCCTCGTGGTCGGCGGCGCAGTGGGCGCGGTCGTGGCGCTGCGCATCCAGATGACGGCCCTGCCGCAGCTCGTGGCGGCCTTCCATTCGCTGGTCGGCCTCGCGGCGGTGTTCGTGGCGGCGGCGGCGTACGTGTCGCCGGAAGCCTTCGGCATCGGCTCGCCGGGCAAGATCCACACCCAGAGCCTGGTCGAGATGGGCCTGGGCACCGTGATCGGCGCGATCACCTTCACCGGTTCGATCGTTGCCTTCGCCAAGCTGCAGGGCCTGGTCTCGGGCGCGCCGCTGATCTTCAAGGGCCAGCATCCGCTCAACGCGCTGATCGGCGTGCTGCTGGTGCTGCTGCTGGTCTGGTTCGCCCTGCACGGCCATCCGATCACCTTCATCCTGCTGATCGTGCTCTCGCTCGCGGTCGGCTTCCTGCTGATCCTGCCGATCGGCGGCGCCGACATGCCGGTGGTGGTGTCGATGCTGAACTCCTATTCGGGATGGGCGGCGGCGGGCATCGGCTTCACGCTGGGCAACACCGCGCTGATCGTGACCGGTGCGCTGGTCGGCAGCTCAGGCGCGATCCTGAGCTACATCATGTGCAAGGGCATGAACCGCTCGATCTTCAACGTGATCCTGGGCGGCTTCGGCACCGATACGGGCGGCGCCGCGGCGACCGGCGTCAAGGACGACCGTCCGGTGCGCGTCGGTTCGGCCGAGGAC
>CAIMEE010000533.1 GCA_903839865.1 Enhydrobacter aerosaccus
ATCTACCGCGAGTTCATGAACCGCATCATCGGCAAGGTGGTCGAGATCGACGGCGGGCAGCTCATCTCCTATTCGGGCGATTTGGATTTCTTCGACCAGCAGCGGGCGCTGAGCGAGAAGCAGCGCCAGGCGCAGTACGACCGCCAGCAGGCGATGCTGGCGAAGGAGATCAAATTCATCGAGCGCTTCAAGGCGCGCGCGTCGCATGCGGCGCAGGTGCAGAGCCGGGTGAAGAAGCTCGACAAGATCGAGAAGGTCGAGCCGCCGCGCCGCCGCCAGTCGGTGCAGTTCGAGTTCCGCACGCCGCCGCGCTCGGGCGACGACGTCGTGAGCTTCAAGGGCGTGCACAAGGGTTATGGCGCGCAGCCGATCTATTCCGGGCTCGATCTCCGCATGCGCCGGCAGGAGCGCTGGTGCGTGCTGGGCGCCAATGGCGCCGGCAAGTCGACGCTGCTGAAGCTGGTGGCGGGCGAGACCGCGCCCGACCAGGGTAGCGTGGCGTTGGGCGCCAGCGTGAAGATGGGCTACTTCGCGCAGCACTCGATGGATCTTCTGGATGGCGACGAGACGGTGTTCGAATCGCTCGATGCCTCGTTCCCGCAGGCGGGCACGGGCGCGCTGAAGTCGCTGGCCGGCTGCTTCGGCTTCTCCGGCGACGATGTCGAGAAGCCCTGCCGCGTGCTGTCGGGCGGCGAGAAGGCCCGCCTCGTCATGGCCAAGATGCTCTACGATCCGCCGAATTTCCTCGTGCTCGACGAGCCCACCAACCATCTCGACATGGCGACCAAGGAAATGCTGGTCGAGGCGCTGCAGGCGTTCGAGGGCACCATGCTGTTCGTGTCCCACGACCGCCACTTCCTGGCGCAGCTCTCCAACCGCGTGCTCGAACTCACGCCCGAGGGCGTCCACCAGTACGGCGGCGGCTACACCGAATATGTCGAGCGCACCGGCCAGGAAGCCCCGGGTCTTCACCCGGGCGGGTAACGCGTATACGCTCCCCGGAACGCAGGCGATTCGACCTGCTCTCCCGGGAGGAGACACCATGCGTCTGACACGCCGCGCCGCGCTCGGCCTTTTGGCTGCGTCACCTGCTTTGGCGGAAAGTCGCTGGCCCGACAGACGCCTTCGCCTCGTCGTTCCGAGCGCCGCCGGTGGCTATGAGGTCTATGCCCGCATCCTCGCCCCCCGGCTTGCCGAATTGCTGGGGCAGCCCGTGATCGTCGACAACAAGCCCGGCGCCAACGGCATCATCGGCATGCAGGAAGTCCAGCGCAGCGCGCCCGACGGCTATACCTTCATGTTCGCGCATGTGGGCGCCATTTCCATCGGCAGCAGCATCTATCCCAACATGCCGCTCGATCCGGTGGACGATCTCGCGTCCATTTCGGTGGCCGTCACCTCGCCGCTGGTGTGGACGCTGAACCCGGCGCTGCCCTTCAAGACGATGCCGGAGTTCATCGCCAAGGCGCGGGCGGAACCGGGCAACTGGCGCTATGGCCTGCCGTCGTCCGGCAGCATCCCGCACCTGGTCGCGGAAGACTTCAAGATTCGCCACAAGATCGACATGCCCGCCGTGCCGTATCGCAGCACGCCGCAATCCCTCATGGCGGTGATCAGCGGCGAAGTGCCGATCACGGTGGACAGCCTGGGTGCCAGCGCCGGGCACATCGCGGGCGGCAAGTTGCGCGCGCTGGCCGTCACTTCCCGCGCGCGTTCGGATCGACTGCCCGACGTGCCGACGATGCTCGAGCTCGGCCTCGATCGGCGCGAATGGGTGGCCTGGTATGCTTTCATGGCGCCCAAAGGCACGCCGGACGAGATCGTCCAGAGGCTGAACGGCGCGATCAATCAGGCGCTCGGCGAAGAGGCCATCGCCCAGCGCATCCGCGAACTGGGCGCTTCGCCCCGCATCACGACGCCGGCCGAGACGCTCGCCTTCATCACGGCAGAGCGCGCCGATTTCGGCGCCATTGCGAAGGCCGGCAAGATCCGCGTGGAGTAGCTCGCTTCTAAGACGTTGTGGTTGCATCCCACCGCAGCGTCGCGACATCGCCCGCGCCCAGTTCGAGCGTGGCGTGCGCGCCGTGGTGCTGGACGCGGAAGCGCTTGGCCCGGCGGCTGTCGTTCGTCAGCACCATCACGAGCCTTGAGTCGGGCGTGAGGCACACCACATTGGGAAGCCGCTCGGGCTCGCTCGAGTGCACGCGCACGGATCCCGGGCGAATGAACTTCGCCGAGTGCGCCATCAGCCAGTAGCCAGGATTGCGGATGATCGGCTGGCGGAGCGAGGGACCGATGGTGATGCCGCCCAGCGCGCCGACGGCGCCGAGGCGGGAATGGAAGGCGTGCTCGGGGTCGGAGGCCAGGTTCCACTCCAGCGCGGTGCGGCTCCAGTTGCGGAGCGCGCCCACGATGACGTTGCGCGTATGCCAGCGCAGCGGGTGCATGAAGTCTTCGCGCGCGGAGACCCACTGCTCGGTGAAGTAGACTTTCTTGTCCGGATACTTGTCGTGCACGTACGACATCGCTTCGGGCCGGCCGTTGTAGAGATGCCAGGCGACGCCGCTGACGAAGCCGCGGGCCTCCTCGTCGGCCAGAACCGCGAGCGGGAAGTCGATGCCGTCGCAATTGTGGTCCCAGCAGTGGATCTCGGTGTCGGGTGCCGCCTTGCGCAACGCCGGCCCGAGGTGGTTCTTGATGAAGTCCGCCTGCTCGGCGGCGCTCATCTCCATGCTGGGCTCGTTGCGCGGATTCTGCGGCTCGTTCTGCGGCGTGACGGCGCTCACATGGATGCCGTGCTCGCGCATGGTCTCTAGGTAGCGCACGAAGTAGCGCGCGTAGGCGGCGTAACTGTCGGGCTTGAGACGGCCGCCGATGTAGCTGCCGTTGGTCTTCATCCACGGCGGCGCCGACCAGGGCGCGGCGAGGATCTTGAGGGCCGGATTGACCTTCAGTATCTCCTGCAGGATCGGAACCACTTCGCGGTCGCCGGCCGAGAGATTGAACGCCGCGATGTCGGGATCCTTGGTCCCGCGCCGCACGCGCCAATAACTGAAGTCCTTGCGGCCGAGATCGGAGGCGCCGATGCTGAGACGCAGGCAACTGAGGCCGAGCGACTCCGGCGTCGGCGCGAACAGTTCCTTCAGCAGGTCGGCGCGCGCGGAGGACGCGAGTGCCGCCAGCAGGTAGGCGCTGCCGCCCGTCAGCGCGAAGCCGAAGCCCTCGATCGGCTGGAAGGTCCGGGTCTCGTCGACCTCGATCGTGGGGAGGGCGTCGTGCGGCCTGGACGTCGTGAACGCCAGCGGCTGCAGCGGTTGCAGCGGCGCACTGGCGTCACGCGTGGTCCAGCCTTCGATCATTCCTCAGAGCTGGGCGAGCGCCTCGTTCAGCGTCTTGCTCGGCCGCATGCCCGCCGTGGTCTTCTTCACGTCGGGCAGGTAGTAGCCGCCGGTGTCGACCGGCTTGCCTTGGGCGGCGATCAGCTCGGCGTCGATCTTGGCCGTGTTCTCCTCGAGCGTCTTGGCCAGCGCCTTGAAGCGCGCCGACAAGGGCGTGCTGTTGTCGCGCCGCGCCAGCGCCTCGGCCCAGTACTTGGCGAGGTAGAAGTGGCTTCCGCGGTTGTCGAGTTCGCCGACCTTGCGCGCGGGCGAGCGGTTGTCCTCGAGGATCTTGCCGTTGGCCTCGTCGAGCGTCTCGGCCAGGACCTTCACGTCCTCGTTGCCGGTCTGCTGCGCGAGGTGTTCCAGCGATGCGCCCAGCGCCAGGAACTCGCCCAGCGAATCCCAGCGCAGATAGCCCTCGTGCTGGAACTGCTCGACGTGCTTGGGCGCCGAGCCGCCGGCGCCGGTCTCGAACAGGCCGCCGCCCCGCAGCAGCGGCACGCTCGACAGCATCTTGGCCGAGGTGCCGAGCTCCATGATCGGGAAGAGGTCGGTCAGGTA
>CAIMEE010000534.1 GCA_903839865.1 Enhydrobacter aerosaccus
ACCCAGTCCTTGCCCTGTTTCTCCCAATTGGTCGGGCTGGAATAGAAGATGTAGGACATGTCGTACGGGAACAGCGCGTTCGCGATGCGCGTCTCGAGTTCGACCGTGTAGTCGTCGATCTTCTTGTAGCCGACCAGGGTCGGAATGCGGCCGCGCGCCTGGGCGGTCTGCTTGGCGTCGAATTGCGGCGACTTGTCATTCAGCAGCTTGTCGAGATTCCAGATCACCGCATCCGCGGTGAAGTCGGTGCCGTCGTGGAACTTCACACCCTGGCGCAGCTTGAAGATCCACTTTTTGAGATTGGCCGGATCGGCTTTCCACTCGGTGGCGAGGCCGGGCTTGATGTCGGCCAGCGTGTCGGCCTTCGACAGGTCCCAGTTCACGAGACCGTCGTAGATCGTGTAGCCGGCGAAGCGATATCCCTCGAAGCCCTGGTCGGGCTGGCCGGTCGTCAGCGGAATGTCGGCGGCAGTCATGCCGATGCGCAGAGTGCCCTGGGAAAGGGCAGGTGCTGCCGAGACCGCAACGATCGCGAGGCCGGCAACCACGACTTGAAGGTGCTTGAACATCTACTTCTCCCGATTCGCAAGGGAGCCATGCAAGGGCCAAGCCAAGCCGGAGGCGAGAGGATGGTTGCAGAGAGCTCGGCATGTCGCTTGCATGGCTTGCTTCAATCGTGAGGAAAGACATGTCGCCGTCCAAGACACCGCCGACGCTGGAGGAATTCCGCGTTCGGGCTGCGCAAAGCGGGCTTACCCTGACACCGGAAGACGTCGAGCACCTGCACAAGGGCTATGTCGGCCTCCTGTCCTTGATGGAGCGCATCCCCAGCCATTGGGCCTGGGCCTCAGAGCCGCCGCACGTTTTCCGCGCCGACGAATAGGAGCCCGCCATGACCGACCTGACGCTCCTCGGCATCGCCGAGGCCGGCCGCCTGATGGCGCGCGGCGAAATCACCTCGACCGCGCTGACCGAGGCCTTCCTGAAGCGGATCGACGCCGTCGATCACAAGATCGCGAGTTACATCACCGTGACCGGTGACATGGCGCGTAGTGCCGCGCGCCAGGCCGACATGGAGATGAAGGGCGGCGTGCGCCGCGGGCCGCTGCACGGCATCCCGATCGCCCTGAAGGACATCTACGAGACCGCCGGCGTCAAGACGACCGGCCACTCGCACTTCAAGAAGGACTATGTCCCGGCGATCGATGCCGAGACCGTGCGCCGCCTCAAGGATGCCGGCGCGGTGATCCTGGGCAAACTGGGCACGCACGAATTCGCCAATGGCGCGATGACCCCGGATCAACCGTTCCCGACAGTACTCAATCCGTGGAACACCAAGTATCAACCTGGCGGCTCGTCGAGCGGGTCGGGGGCGGCGATCGCGGCGCAGCTCTGCATGGGCGCGATGGGCTCCGACACCGGCGGCTCGATCCGCAATCCCGCGGGCTTCTGCGCCACCGCCGGCATCAAGCCGACGTATGGATTGGTCAGCCGCTGCGGCGTGTTCCCGCTGTCGTTCAGCATGGACACCGCGGGTCCGATGGCGTGGACGACGGAAGACTGCGCACTGATGCTCGACGTGCTGGCGGGCCACGACCCCAACGACCAGGGCTCGGCCAAGACGCCGAAGGTGGACTACGGCGCGGCCGCGCATCGTCCGATCAAGGGCATGCGCATCGCCCTCGCGCGCTCCTGGTACGAAGGCCAGAACGGCGAGGGGAACAGCATCACGCTCGAGATGAAGAAGGGCATCGACGAAGGCGTCCGCGTCCTGAAGGACCTGGGCGCAATCGTCGAAGACGTCGTGTTTCCCGACATCCGCGACTATCACATCTGCGGCCGCGTCATCATCACGACCGAGGCGCATGCCATCCATCGCCAGGACGTCATCGATAGTCCGGAGAAGTTCGGCTACACGACGCGGCGGCGCTTCCAGCTGGGCGCCTTCATCTCGGCCGAGCAATACCTCTCCGCCCTGCGCTTCCGCCGCCAGCTCACGCTCGACACGCGCGCAGCGATGCGCGGCTACGATCTCGTGATGGCGGCGAACCAGTGGGGCGATCCGGAAATCGTCGAGGAGCCGCAGGCGGTCTTCCACTTCCTCGGCAAGCCACAGCTCAGCATGCCGTTCAACATCACCGGCCAGCCCGCGGCCACGATCTGCTGCGGCTTCTCCAGCGGTGGCCTGCCGCTCGCCTTCCAGCTCGCCGGCCGCGCCTTCGACGAAGCGAGTGTCATCGCCGTCGGCTCCGCCTTCGAACGTGCCACGCCGTGGCGTTCGCACCGACCCAAACTTTAGCAAAGGAAATCGCCATGAAGGTTTCACGTCGCACACTGCTCGCGGGCGCTTCGGCGCTCGCTCTCCCGGCTGGTCTCAAGCCTGCATGGGCGCAGGAAAAGGCCGTGCGTTACGGCATCTCCATGGCGGATATCCCGCTCACAACGGGTCAGCCCGACCGCGGTGCCGGCGCCTACCAGTTCACCGGCCTCACGATCTACGACCCGCTGGTCGCGTGGGAACTCGATGTTGCCGACCGGCCCGGCAAGATGATCCCGGGCCTCGCCACCGAGTGGAAGGTGAACGACACCGACAAGACGCTGTGGACGTTCAAGCTGCGCGAGGGCGTGAAGTTCCATGACGGCTCGGCCTTCAACGCCGATGCCGTGGTCTGGAATTTCGAGAAGGTGTTCAACAAGGACGCCGCCCAGTTCGACCAGCGCCAGGCGGCCCAGGTCCGCCCGCGCCTGCCCGGCGTCGCCAGCTACAAGAAGACCGGCGACATGGAAGTCGAGATCAAGACCAAGTCGGTCGATGCGCTGTTCCCGTATCAGATGCTGTGGTTCCTGATCTCGAGCCCCACGCAGTTCGAGAAGCTCGGCAAGGACTGGAACAAGTTCGCGTCGGAGCCCTCGGGGACGGGGCCCTTCAAACTCGCGCGGCTCATCCCACGTGAAAGAGTCGAGCTGGTGAAGAACGACGCATACTGGAATCCCAAGCGCATCCCCAAGACCGATCGCCTGGTCCTGGTGTGCGCACCGGACGATTCGAGCCGCACCGCCGCACTGCTGTCGAATGCCGTCGACATGATCGAAACGCCGCCGCCCGACGCAGTTAACCGGCTGAAGTCTTCGGGCATGAAGATCGAGACCAACGTGACGCCGCACGTCTGGAACTATCACCTCTCGCAGGTCGAGGGCTCACCCTGGACGGACATCCGCCTGCGCAAGGCGGCCAACCTCGCCGTCGACCGCGATTCGATCGTGAAGCTGATGCATGGCCTGGCCCGGCCCGCCTACGGCGAAGTCGACCGCACCAGCCCGTGGTTCGGCAAGCCCACGTTCGAGATCAAGTACGCGCCGGACGAGGCGCGCAAACTCACCACCGCGGCGGGCTTCAGCAAGGCCAGCCCGCTCAAGACCAAGTTCGTCATCGCCTCGGGCGGCAGCGGCCAGATGCTGTCGCTGCCGATGAACGAGGCCATCCAGGAGATGTTTAAGGAAGTCTACATCGAGGTCGAGTTCAAGGTCGTCGAACTCGAGGCGATGTACACGGCGTGGCGCGCCGGCGCCAAGGCCGACATGAACAAGGACATCACCGCCAACAACATCGCCTACGTGACGTCCGATCCGTTCTACGCCTTCAACCGCTTCTTCGCCTCGAACCAGGCCGCGCCCGTGGGCGTGAACTGGAGCTATTACAAGAGCGACGAGGTCGACAAGCTCGTGGCGGAATCGCAGAACACCTTCGATCCCGCCAAGCAGGACGCGATCATGGCGAAGATCAACGAAAAGGTCGTCGATGACGCCGTGCTGGTCTGGGTCGTGCACGACACCAACCCGCATGCGCTCAGCCCCAAGATCAAGTCATACGTCCAGGCCCAGCACTGGTTCCAGGATCTGACGACGATCGGGGTGTGAGACGAAAGGTCCCTCGGCCTTCGGCCTCGGGATGACAGCCTTGTTGTCATCCCGAGCGTAGCGAAGGCCCCTTCCTTAGCAGCCGATCTTCTTGGCGAGCTCGACGATCGTATCGCCGACAACGTCCCAGCTTCCTTCGGCCTTGAAGTCGCGCGTCTGCTTGGGGCCGTGTTCGTACGGACGATTGATGTAACCTGTCGACAGGCCGCACTTCTGCGCCGCCGCGAGATCGTTGTTGTGCGCGGCGCACAGCATCACCTGGTACGGCTTGAGATACATGCTGTCGACCACACCGAGATAGGCCTCGGGGTCGGGCTTGTAGTGATGGAAGGTCTCGCCCGAAAAGCAGTGGTCCCAGGGGATGCCGCTGTTCTTGGCCATGTTGATCAGCAGCGCCACGTTGCCGTTGCTCAGGGTCGAGACGACATACTTCTTCTTCATCATGCCGATGCCCTCGACCGAGTCGGGCCAGGGCCGCAGCTTGTGCCAGAGGTGGGTGAACTCCCACGAGCCTTCCTCGCCCGGATGCTTGAGGCCGCGCTGCTTCAGCAGCATTTCGAAGGCTTCCTTGTGCAGCTCGTCGATGCGCGTCCAGGGCAGCTCGCGCTTGCGCACCCGCGCCATCTGCGGCTGGTAGAGACCGCGCCAGTCGTCGGCGAAGCTCGTCCAGTCGGTTTCGATGCCGTATTTCTTGCCCAGCGCCGGCAAGTCCGCGATCAGGCTGCCGCGCCAGTCGACCACCGTGCCGAACACGTCGAAGATGCAGACCTTGAGGTCGGCGAGATCCTTGGGCATTAGTTTCCTCACATGGTTTGGAAGCACAACACGGTGACTGGCACCGATGGCAAGCCGCGATGCGGCTGGGCCTCGGCGGACCCTCTTTACGAGAAATACCACGATACCGAATGGGGCAAGCCCCTCAAGGACGATCGGGCGCTGTTCGAGCTCCTGACCCTGGAAGGCTGCCAGGCGGGCCTCTCGTGGATCACGGTCCTGCGCAAGCGCGAGCACTACCGCAAGGTCTACGACGGCTTCGATCCCAAGAAGATCGCGCGCTACACGCCGGCCAAGCTCAAGAAGCTGCTCGAGGATCCCGGCGTCATCCGCCACAAGGGCAAGATCGACGCCAGCGTTTCCAATGCCAAGACCTACCTCGCCATGATCGAGCGCGACGGGCCGGGCGCCTTCTCGAAGTTCCTGTGGAGCTTCGTCGGCGGCAAACCGCAGAAAACGCTGCGCAAGACCCTGAAGGACGTACCCGCGACCTCGCCCGAAAGCGATGCGATGTCCAAGGCGCTGAAGAAGGCAGGCTTCAAGTTCGTGGGCTCGACCATCTGCTACGCCTTCATGCAGGCATCGGGCATGGTCGACGATCACATCGTCGGCTGCCACCGTCACAAGGCGTAGAGGCACAAGGAGTAACGAGTGAGCAAGCGTGTCTTCATCGGAGCCCTCGGCACCGAGACCAACCAGTTCGTGCCCTTTCCGACCGGCCTGCGCGGCTACCAGGAGCACGGCATCTGGCGCGGCGATGCGACGAAGCACAAGCCCACGAACTTTACCGCGCCGATGCATGTCTGGCGCGAGGAAGCAGAGAAGCGCGGCTGGACGGTGATCGAAGGCCTCGCCACCTTCGCCGCTCCCTCGGGCACGACCGTGCGCAAGGTTTACGAGGACTTCCGCGACGAGATGCTGACCAACATCAAGGCCGCCATGCCGCTCGATGGCGTGCTGATCAACGTGCACGGCGCGATGGTGGCCGACGGCTACGACGATTGCGAAGGCGATCTGCTGGCGAAGGCCCGCGCCATCGTGGGACAGAAGTGCGCGATCGGCGCGGAGTTCGACCTGCACTGCCACTTGAGCGCGTTGATGCTCGACAGCGCGGACGTGCTCGTCGGCTACAAGGAATACCCCCACACCGACACGATGGAGCGTGCGGCCGAGCTGTTCGCCATCATCGCAGATACGGTCGAGGGCAAGGCGAAGCCGGTGATGGCGCGCTACGACTGCCGCATGATCGCGCAGTACCGCACCTCCGTGCCGCCGATCAACGAGTTCGTGGTGCGCATGAAATCGCTCGAGGGCAAGGACGGCATCCTGTCGGTGTCACTCAGCCACGGCTTCTCGTTCGCCGATGTCGAGGACGTCGGCACGCGCACCCTCGTGGTGGCCGACGGCGACATGGCGAAGGCGGAGAAGCTCGCCAAGCAGCTGGGCGAGGAGCTGTGGGAGAACCGCGAACGCTACGCCACCAAGTATCTCTCGGTCACCGAGGCGATGGACCGCGCGGCCTCGCACAATCAGGGCCCGCTGGTGCTGGCCGACCGCGCCGACAATCCAGGCTCCGGCGCGCCGGGCGATTCGACCTTCGTGCTGAAAGCACTCGTCGAGAAACAGATTGGCCCCGCGCTGTTCGGCGTGATGTGGGATCCGATGGCCTTCCAGATCGCGGAGGAAGCGGGCGAAGGCGCCAGGATCAGGATGCGGCTGGGCGGCAAGTCGGGCGCGGTCAGCGGCGATCCGGTCGATCTCGACGTGACGGTAAAGAAGATCGCACGCAACGTCTTCCAGCCCTACGGCCCGGTGATGTCGCCGCTCGGCGACATGGCGTTGTTGTCATCGGAGCATGTCGATGTCGCGATCTGCACGCGGCGCACCCAGACCTTCCACGCCGACGCCTTCAAGGCCGTCGGCGCCGATCCCGCCGACTACCGCGTCGTCGTCGTGAAGAGCGCGCAGCACTTCTATAACGGCTTCGTGGGTCTTGCGAAGGAGATCCTCTACGTCGCCACACCCGGCGCCGCCGATCCCGACGTCACGCGCTGGCCCTATACCAAGCGCAAGACGCCGTTCTGGCCCAAGACCGCCAATCCCTGGAAATAGCGCCAGAGCGAGTAACGCTAAAGCAGGGGCTCCAGCGCCTCGCGCGTGTCCTTGCCGGCAACGACCGGCACGACCTCGAACTCCGCCACGCTCTGCCAGTCGGCGATCCATTTCTGGAACAGCGTGATGTCGTCGGCCTCCATGAGCTGGAAGCAGCGGCCAAGGTCGGCCGTCACGTAGCTCGACACGAACTTGAGCCCGTCCGGCAGGGCCCGGCCGCCGTCGCGCAGTTTGCGGTAGACGGCCTTGCCGTCCTGATTCTTGAATTTCTCGATGACCATAAAGAGCATAGGCTGAAGGCTAGCGTATCCGAGGGGAAATGAAATGAAGATCGCCATTGCCGGCGCCGCCGGCCGCATGGGCCAGATGCTGATCCGCGAGATCGCGCGCACCGAAGGCGCTTCCCTGGCGGGCGCCCTCGAGCATGCCGGCAGCAACATGCTGGGCACCGAGACCGGCGGCATGAAGATCGTGTCCGATCCTGCCGCCGCGATCGCGGCGGCCGAGGTGCTGATCGACTTCACCGTGCCCGCCGCCACCGTGGCCCACGCCCAGGTCTGCGCCGACAAGGGCGTGTCGATGGTGATCGGCACGACCGGCCTCGACCCCGAGCAGACCAGGGCGATCCACGAAGCGGCGAAGAAGGTGCCGATCCTGTGGGCCGCCAACATGTCGCTGGGCGTCAACATCCTGCTGGCGCTGGTCGAGAAGACCGCGTCGATGCTCGATCCCGCCTACGACATCGAGATCGTCGAGATGCACCACCGTCACAAGATCGACGCACCGTCCGGCACAGCGCTGGCGCTCGGCAAGGCCGCGGCGGCGGGCCGCAAGGTCGAGCTCGAGAAGGTGTGGCGCAAGAGCCGCGACGGCCATACCGGGGCGCGCCCCGCCGGCGAGATCGGCTTTGCGACCTTGCGCGGCGGCGAGGAAGTGGGCGTGCATACCGTGATGTTTGCCGCAGCCGGCGAACGGCTGGAACTCAGCCACCGCTCGTTCAGCCGCGAGACCTATGCCTCCGGCGCGGTACGCGCCGCGCTCTGGCTGAAAGGCAAGAAGCCCGGTCTCTACGGCATGAAGGACGTGCTGGGCCTGTGAGGCGGCGGACGTTCCTCGGCGCGCTCGGCGCGGCCATATCGGCATCGGGCGCGCGCGCGCAGACGAAAGCGATGCCCGTGATCGGCTACCTGGGTGCCAGTTCGCCTGCGCCGAACGTCGCGTTTATCGCCCAATTACGCCGCGGCCTGATCGAAGGCGGCTACGAGGAAGGCAAGACCGTCGCCATCGAGTATCGCTGGGCCGACGGCCACTACGACCGCCTGCCGGCACTGGCCGCCGAACTGATCGGCCGCAAGGTCGACCTGCTCATCACCCAGGGCGGTTCGACGCCCGCGACCGAAGCGCTCAAGGCCACGCGCACCATCCCGATCGTTTTCATCACAGGCGGCGATCCTGTTGCCGACGGGCTGGTCACGAACCTGGCGCGGCCGACCGCCAATGCCACAGGCGTTACATGGATCTCGGGCGTTCTGGTGCCCAAGCGCCTCGAATTTCTGCGGGAGCTCGCGCCTGCAGCCAGGACATTTGCGTTGCTCTCAAATCCTGAGGCAGTCGAGACCGAACGCCTCATCCGCGAGGCACAGGAGGCAGCACGCGCGAGCGGCATCGGCCTGCATGTCCTGACGGCGCGCAATGACGGCGAGATCGAGCAGGCTTTCGCTGCAGCGTCTCAGGCGCACGATGGCGGCATGATGATGGGCGTGGATGGCTTCTTCGGCGGGCGCCGCAAATTCGTGGCCTCCCTCGGAGCAAAGTACAGCATGCCGGTGATGGGCGGCTTTCGTGAATACCCGATCGACGGCTGCCTTATGAGCTACGGCCCGAGCCTCGCGGACACGTTCCGCCAGGGCGGCCTCTACGCCGCCAAGGTCCTCAAGGGCGCCAGGCCCGCCGATCTGCCGGTGCAGCAACCCACCATTTTCGAGTTGGTCATCAACCAGAAGGCGGCGAAGGCGATCGGCCTTACGATCTCACCCTCGCTGCTCGCCCGCGCCGACGAGGTTATTGAGTAGCCTTAGCTCCAGCCGTGATCGTACGTCGGCGAGCGCATCGCGGCGAGGGCGGCCTTGAGTTGGTCGGCCACACGATCGCGCTCGTCGGGCGACAGGAAGCGACCAATCACCACCCTCTGGCCACGCGAGCTGAGCACCAGCCGCTCGCCCAGTTCGATCTTCAGCCAATAGGCATCGAGACGATGCTCCTCGCGCTCTCCATCGGGCGAGCGGCGGTCGACGACCAGTTCGCGGTCGGTCAGCACCAGCGTCTCGCTGCGCCGGGCGTCGAGATAGCTGCGCTTGAACATGTACCAGAGCAGGAACACGTCGAGGCCCATGAAACCCATCACCGGCCAGGCGCCGAGGAAATACATCGGCAGGCCGATCGCGAGATTGGCCGCGACCGCGCCGCGGATCAGCCACTTGAAGCCCTCGGGCGAGAGGCTGCGGTGCGGGCTGAGTGACGTTGCGAAATGAACCGCCGGTATGGGTTCGTCGTTCATGGTAAGAAGTCCTATGGCCCTGATGAAGCCCGCTGTCATCCCCGAGTTCTTCGCCCGTCTCAAGAAGGCGATGCCGGAGCCCGAGACCGAGCTGGAATACGACAACGTCTACCAGCTCCTGGTCGCCGTCGTTTTGTCGGCGCAGGCCACCGACGTGGGCGTCAACCGCGCCACCGGGCCGCTGTTCAAGTTCATCAAGACGCCGCAGCAGATGGTCGCCCTCGGCGAAAAGAAGCTGATCGACCACATCAAGACGATCGGGCTGTTCCGCACCAAGGCCAGGAACGTGATCGCCCTCAGCCACCTGCTGCTCGAGCGGCACGGCGGCGAAGTGCCGAAGACGCACGAGGAATTGCAGGCGCTGCCCGGTGTCGGCCGCAAGACCGCCAACGTGGTGATGAACGTGGCCTATGGCGAGGCGACCATCGCCGTCGACACCCACATCTTCCGGCTCGGCAACCGCACCGGACTCGCCCCCGGCAGGAACCCGCTGCAGGTCGAGCTCAAGTTGCTGAAGCGCGTGCCCGAGGAATACAAGCTGCACGCCCATCACTGGCTGATCCTGCATGGCCGCTACACCTGCAAGGCGCGCAAGCCCGAGTGCTACAAATGCGCCGTGAACGACCTCTGCACCTATAAAGCCAAGACGACGTTAGCCGAGGCGTAGCAGCGGCACCGCAGCGGCGGCGAGCAGCACCGCCACGATGCGCAGCCGCGTGAAGATCTCCTTGAGGAACACCACCGCGATCACGATCGCGAACACCGCGCTGGTGTCGCGCAGCGCCGCCGACGGCGCGATCGGCGCATGACCCCAGACCCAGAGAATCAGCAAGTACGACACAAGCGCCGCCACGGCGGTCGGCACCGCCGTCTTCCATACGCCGGCGACCAGCGCGACCGGTGAGCCGAGCGCGCGCTGACGCCAGCACATGGCCGCGGCATTGGTGATCGAGACGGCAAAGCCGTAGGACAAGGCATCGCCGCCGGCGCGCACGCCGCGCGCATCGCAGAGGATGTAGACGGCGGTGCCCGCCCCTGCCGCGAGCGTCCAGCCCAGCGCCGCGAGCGGCACCACCTTGTCGCGCGAGGCATCGAAGGCCAGTACCGCGAGCGCCACCGCCATGATCAGCACGCCGCCAATGGCGCCCAGGCTGAGGCGATCGCCCGCGATCAGGGCCGCGAACGGCACGACCAGCAGCACCGCCACCGCGCGCACGACGGGATAGACCGAGCCGAAGCCGCCCAGCTCGTACGCACGCAGCAGCGCCAGGACAGTTACCATGTTGACGAGCGTCGAGGCCGCGATCCACGGCCAGGCAGCGGCGCTGGGCAGGCCTGTCCAATAGAATCCCGGCAGCACCATCACCGCGCCCAGCACCATCTGCGCCGTCATCGCCTGCGTCGGGTTGCGGCTGGCCTTCACCGCGGCGTTCCAGCCCGCGTGCAGCAGCGCGCTGAACAGACAGATCGCGACGTCGGAATATTCCATGGCTAGGCGGGAGCCGCCGGGGCGCGCTCTTCGCGGACGCGGGTGAAGACGAGGAAGCCCAGCACCAGAAAGATCAGCACGCAGGCGACGCCCAGCCGGTTCGAGTGGGTCATGGCGGTCAGGATGCCGATCAACAGCGGCGCCATCCACGCCGTGGCGCGGCCGGACAAGGCGAACAATCCATAGAACTCGCCGCTCATCCCTTCGGGCGCGAGGCGCCCCACCAGCGTGCGGCTGGCCGCCTGCATCGGGCCCATGCAGAAGCCCAGCAGCAGCGCGAAGGCCATGAAGGTCTTTTCCTGCAGCGAGCCGAACAGACCGCGCGTCGCCACCAGTGGCTCGGCCGGCACGAAGAACAGCACGCTGTCGGCCGTGACGCTCACGATGCCCGCCGTCGCCACGATCACGCCCGCGATCGCGAGCTGCACCGTACGCTTGCTGCCCAGCTTGTCGTCGAGCCTGCCTCCCAGGAACGCGCCCGGAATGGCAAAGACGGTGAGGATGATGCCGAAGATGCCGAGCGTCGTCGTGGTCCAGCCGAAGATCGCCGAGGCGTAGACGCCGCCGAAGCCGATGATCGCGGCCAGCCCGTCGTTGTAGAGCATGAAGGCGATCAGGAAGGTGAGCGTGTTGCGATAGTGGCCGAGCTTGCGCAGCGTGCCCAGCAACGCGCGGCCGCCCTGGCGCGCGGCCTCGAGCGCCGAGAGATGGCGCGGCGCACGATCGGGCGTGAACAGGAACATCGGCAGCACGAACACCAGCAGCCACAGCGACGACGCCGGACCCGTCAGCCGCTCGAGCGTGAACGACGGGTCGGCCCCGCGTGCGAACTGGAAAGCCAGTACGACGAACAGCGCGATCAATCCGCCGACATAGCCCAGGCCCCAGCCGAAGCCCGACAGCCAGCCGATACGTTCGGGCCGCACGATGTTGGGCAGCTGCGCGTTGTTGAACACGATCGACATTTCCGCGCCCACGGTCGCAGCGATCACCGCCCAGCCGATCGGCCCGGCGAGATCGGGGCGATGCGGATAGGCCCACCACAGGCAGGCACAGCCCGCGAACAGCAGGAGCTGGAAGACGAAAACGTAGGGTTTGCGCCGCCCGCCGGCGTCGGCCATCGCGCCCAGGAACGGGCTCAGCACGGCGATGATGATGCCCGAGGCCGACTGCGTGAACGCCCAGGCGGTTTGCCCCGCGACCGCGTCGCCGATCATCACGTTGGCGAAGTAGGGCGCGAAGATGAAGGTCGTGACCACCGTGAAGAACGGCTGGTTCGCCCAGTCGAACAGCGCCCAGCTGACCTGGCCGAGCTTCGACGCTTCCTTGCCGTTACTCTTCAGGGGGCTCATGCCGCGACTCTTTTCTGCAACTGCCAGATCGCGTCGCGATTGGTGGGCGAGAAGACCTTCTCCATCGCTTCCCGCCATGGCAGCCAGAGCTGCGCCGTGTGCTCGGCGGGATCGAGCGTCGCGGGCGTGATCTGCAGCACGCGGAAGCCGAACACGTGCTCGACATTGTGGGTCACGTCGGGCGCATAGCGGGCGCGCCATTGCGGCCAGATCTCGTAGCGATTCCTGAGCCGCCAATCGGTCAGGGTGCCGCCGGAAAGCCCGGTCTCCTCGAGCAGCTCGCGCCGGGCGGTGGCTGCCAGGTCATTATCCTCGGGCTCGCGCGAGCCCGTCACCGACTGCCACATTCCACGCCTGTCCCCGGCCCGTTCCAACAGCAGAATCTGCAGGTCGGGCGTATGGACCACGACCAGCACCGATTCGGGGATTTTGAACGCCATTGCCTCAAGCATAGCGCCCGAATAAGGTCCCGCGACCTTTTTTGAGGACCCTATGAGCCAGCAACTTCAAGCCACGATCGACGCCGCCTGGGACAAGCGCGACACCATCAACAGCGCCACCAAGGGCGAGGTCCGCGACGCGGTCGAGACCGCGATCGCCGGCCTCGACGACGGTTCGCTGCGGACCGCCGAAAAAATCGGCAGCGAGTGGGTCGTGAACCAGTGGCTGAAGAAGGCCGTGCTGCTTTCCTTCCGCCTTTACGATTCGGTCCCGATGGACGGCGGCGCATCGTTCCCGGGAATGGGCGCCGCGCCGTGGTTCGACAAGGTGCCGCTCAAGACGACCGGCTGGGACGCCGCCAAGTTCGCCAAGGCCGGCTTCCGCGCCGTGCCGGGCTCGGTCGTGCGCCGCGGTTCGTACATCGCACCGTCGGTCGTGCTGATGCCGTCCTTCGTCAACCTCGGCGCCTATGTCGACACCGGCACGATGGTGGACACCTGGGCGACCGTGGGTTCGTGCGCGCAGATCGGCAAGAACTGCCACCTCTCGGGCGGCGTCGGCATCGGCGGCGTGCTCGAGCCGCTGCAGGCCAACCCGGTGATCGTCGAGGACAATTGCTTCATCGGCGCGCGCTCGGAAGTCGTCGAAGGCGTGATCGTCGGCACCGGCTCGGTCATCGCCATGGGCGTGTTCATCACCGCGACCACCAAGATCGTCGATCGTGAGAGCGGTCAGATCCATATCGGCAAGGTGCCGCCCTACTCGGTGGTGGTCTCCGGCAACATCGGCGGTGGCCCCAACCGGCCCTCGACCTATTGCGCCGTGATCGTGAAGACCGTCGACGAACGCACGCGCTCGAAGACCTCGATCAACGAACTGCTGCGCGACTGACGTCTTGGGCGGGCGCGCCGTGTCACGTGCGTTACCGCACCCCCTCATCCTGAGGAGGCCCGAAGGGCCGTCTCGAAGGACGAGGATTGCGGCGCCGGGGTTCGGGGCGTGCGGCCCGCGTCGGCTCTGCTGCGCTACTTTTTTCTGTCGAAAAGCCTAATCTATCAGCCGCGCT
>CAIMEE010000535.1 GCA_903839865.1 Enhydrobacter aerosaccus
AGGAAGAAGGCGAGGCCGGTGCCGAACAGCATCAGGCCGATGCCGGTGGCGACGTCGTTGACCTTCGGCAGCTGGCAGATGACGGCGTGCAGCGCGCCGAACAGCAGGCCGACGAACGCGGCAACCAGCACGCCCAGCCATGGCGAGCCGCTCACGAGGGCCGCGCCATAGCCGCTCATCGCACCCATCACCATGGTGCCTTCTAGGCCGAGATTGATGCGGCCGGAACGCTCGGTCAGGCATTCGCCGACACTCACGAAGATGAAGGGCGTGCTGACGCGAATGGCGCCCGCCAGCATCGCGAGCGGCACGCCCCACAGGCCAAGACCGGTGTCGCCCATCAGGCGGCTTCCTTCCGCTTCCAGAGACGCCCGTACATCGTCTCGCTGGCGAGAATGGCCACGAAGATGATGCCCTGCAGTACCACGACGGCCGCATCGGGCAGATCGAGCCGCCGCTGCAGCAGGCCGCCGGAGGCGCCGATGCCGCCCAGCAGGATCGACACCGGCACGATCGCCGCCGGGTGGTGGCGCGCGAGGAACGATACGAGGATGCCGGAATAGCCGTAGCCGACGGCGAGCGAGGCATTGGCGCGGCCGTGGATGGCCGAGACCTCGACCATGCCGGCGAGGCCCGCCGCCGCGCCGCCCGCGGCGCAGGCCAGCAGCACGTAGCGGCTCACATCGAGGCCCATCATACGCGCGGTCTTGGGGTTGCCGCCGATCACTTCCATGGCGAAGCCCCAGGTCGTGAATCGCTGGAAGAGATAGCAGAGCAGGCAGGCCACGATGCCGAACACGAGGCCCCAATGGACATCCATGCCCGGGATCGTGCCGATCATGTTGGCGTCGCCGATCGGCCAGGTCGACGGCTTGTTGAGGCTCGAAGGATCGCGCAACGGCCCTTCGACGAAGTGATTCATCAGGGCGATCGCGATGTAGGTGAGCAGCAGGCTGGAGATCGTCTCGTTGACGCCGCGGAACTGGCGCAGCGCGCCTGCGAAGGCGATCCAGAGACCGCCCATGACCATGGCGGCGATCGCCATGGCCGTCTGCACCACCAATGGCGGTGCGCCTGAAACGGCGATGCCTGCCGCTGCGGCCGCGACGCCGCCCACGACCAGCGCGCCCTCGTTGCCGATGATCACGAGCCCGAGTCGTGCCGGCAGCGCCGTGCAAAGCGCGGTCAGGATCAACGGCGCCGCGCGCGTCAGCGTGTTCTGCCACGAGAACCAAGAGCCGAAGGCGCCCTGGTACATCAGCCCGAATGCCTCGAGCGGATCGACGTGCGCATAGAAAGCCAGCAGCAGGCCGAACAGCACAGCCGACGCCAGAAGCGCCAGGACAGGGACGGCGATGCGTTCGAATGTGGCGTTCATCGGCTTATTCCCTCCCCCGTCATCGGGGGAGGTGGAGCGGTAATCCGCGACGGAGGGGTCATGACCCCTCCGTCAGCGTAAGACGCTGACACCTCCCCATATGCATGGGGAGGGGCAATGAGCGTCATTTCGTCTTTCCCGCTTACGACGTCGCGCCGACCACGCCCTCGACGAGATAGTTCATGCTCTCGAGCTTGGGCTCGGTGATGACATAGGACGTGCCGGCCGGAATGACCGTGTTGCCCTTGTTGTCCTTCAGCGCGCCCTTGTAGATCGCGAGACTGCCGTTGAGGATCGCCGTCTTGGCAGCGTCCGTCTTTTCCCGCGCCGCCGCCGGCACGGCCGGACCGTAGGCCGAGGTGCGGACGTAGCCTTCCTTCAGGCCGCCGCGCACGAAGTTGCCGGGCGCCTTGCCGGCCTTCATGTCGTTGACCATGTCGACGTAGATGCGCTCCCAGTTCCACTCGGCGCCGGTCAGGTAACCCTTCGGCGCGAGCTTGGCCTGGTTGCAGTGATAGCCGCAGGTGAAGATGCCCGCGCGCTCGGCCGTCTCGACCACGACCTTCGGCGAATCGACATGGCAGGTCACGACGTCGACGCCCTGCGCGATCATGCTGTTGGTGGCTTCGGCTTCCTTGACGGGAAGCGACCAGTCGCCGGTGAAGATCACCTGCGTCGTGATCTTCGGGTTGACCGACTGCGCGCCCAGTGTGAAGGCGTTGATGTTGCGCAAGACCTGCGGGATCGGCTTGGCGGCGATGAATCCCAGCTTGCCCGACTTGCTGACGGAGCCCGCGACGATGCCGGAGAGATACTGCGCCTCGTCGATGTAGCCGAAGTAGCTGCCCGTGTTCATCGGGTGCTTGCCCTCGGTCCACAGGCCGCCGCAATGACGGAACTGGATCTTCGGGAACTTCGCCGCTTCCTTCAGCATGTGCGGGTCGAAGTAGCCGAACGAGGTCGGGAAGATCAGCGTGGCGCCGTCGAGGTTGATCATGCTCTCCATCGATTTCTCGACAGCGACCGTCTCGGGCACCTTCTCTTCCTCGACGACTTTCACGCCGGCCATCTTCTTGAGAACGGTGGCCGCCTCGGCGTGCGCCTGGTTGTAGCCGTAGTCATCGCGCGGGCCGACGTAGATGAAGCCGAGCACTAGAGGCTTCTGCGCGTTGGCCGCACCGCCGAGACCCAGCGTCATCGCACCGGCGGCCGCGCCGCCCAGCAGACCACGCCTCGAGATGCTGTGGCGGCCAATGTTGAACTTGTCGATCATGGGACTCCCCCCTCATTACCCGGCCACGGACGGCCGAAGCTTGGGCAGCAAGGGGTGTGCCACGCCAAAAACACACTAGAATCGCCGTTTCCTTCAGGTCGTGACATTCAAATGTATGCAAGAGCGGTAGATTGCATTCTTTTCGGGCATTAACAGGCAGATTGTGTGCGTTGGCATCCATCTTGTATGCAAATAGGTATATGAGCGCCGAAAATCCC
>CAIMEE010000536.1 GCA_903839865.1 Enhydrobacter aerosaccus
GGCGTATTTGCGACCGAACCGGGTCGGCAGGGACCACCGCTCCAAACTCGTCGAGATCACGTCGGAATCCGGCAGCGACGGAACCAGGCTGTCACCGGATAGTTCGGGGAGGTCTTTGGCGTTGAAGATCGCTCGCCCGCAGTTAACCCAGTCGCAGGCCCTCTGCAGGTACGGACTGACGTCCTCGTAGCCGATGGGCCACCGTCCACTTTCGGGGATGAACTCTCGATCTTCGAAGTCGATGGGATCGTAAGGAACGCAGCGACCGCCCCAGAGTGCGGTCGTACCGCCGATTTGTCGGCGCACTCCGAACTCGCTGGTGCAATTGAAATAGTCGTTCTGTCTCGAATCGAACTGAGCCAGACTTTGCGCGACTTTGTTCTTGCGTGTCAGCCCGCTGTCGATCAGTGCAACGTGAATCCCTGACTGGGCCAGCTCAAGCGCGGTGGCGATTCCAATGGCGCCTGCTCCGACAACAACGACGTCCGATTCGAGAGTGCGTTCATGATCAAACTCGGATGGCTTATGCAGCACGATGAATTCCTATCTTCGCATGAATTCTTCGAGGAGATTCTTCAGTCTCGAGTGAACATCCGGGTCCAGGGGCTTGGAGGCTGCTGCCGCCGCCTCTGCAATCCGATGGGGCTTCGTGGTGCTGTACAGAATCGACTTACTGTGCGTGAAATCTCTTGCCGATGCGATCAGCAAGTCTGACAGCACATGGGGAGCGAGCGGGTCGGCGCCGAGTTGCTCCCGCCACCGGGCATGCAACGAGGGGTCGGAGCGCAACGCCGCCGTCAGCGTGGTGAAGGGGCGTTCGAGAATCCCGAAGGAGATGTCGGGTGGACTCGGGGGCGGGGCGAGTGCGTCACACCTCAGCTGAAGGATGCAACTATCGCCGAACCCCCGGGCAAGATCCGCATCTGCGTTTTCGTCCTGCGAGATGCCCCACGCTCGGATCTTTCCGGATTGCCTCGCCTTCTCGAAAAAATCCAACAGTCCTTCGGTGTCGATGTCATCGATGGACCGTGGGGCATGGATGAAGAAAATGTCGATGTAGTCGACATTGAGCGCGGCGAGGCTCTGATCCAAACTCCGGCTGGCATCTGCAGGGCTGTAGGAACGGTCTGTCGCGAAATGGGATTCTCGGCGTTTGACAGCAGCTCTGATGGCAGGGAATTTCCTCAGAACTGCTCGGGCCGGTGCCTGGAAACGGCTGAAGCGACTTGCTGCGCCGCTCGCCGAGATACCGAATTTGGTTCCAATGGTGACCGAGTCCCGATCAACACTGCGCAAGCAAATACCGAGCTCGCTCTCGGCGGCACCCAGACCGTACATTCTGGCTGTATCGAAATGCGTAAGACCGTTGTCCAGGGCCGCCGAAAGCAGAGCTAGCCGCTCCTTCCTGGAGGGAATTTGCATCAGTCCGCCGCATCCGAAGCCGATGGGCGAAATACTCAATTCGGAGCTCCGGAGTTCGACTTTCTCCACTATGCGGCATCCTTGCTTCGACTCGATTCGCAAATCACCCCTAGCCGGGTGCGCTCGACCGACATTGTACTGCGTCCCGACGCACCTTCTGGACACGGCTGAAGTCGATCAGGGCAGGCAAAATCCGCCACAAGAAGGTGGCCTACCGGCGGTTATCGCGAGCGGAATCGCCGAGCTCGCCGGAATTGACTCGCTCACGTCGCAACCCGTGGGTGGGCCCCTTGTAGACTCCCTGACCTCGGGGCCTCGAATCTGCTACGAAAAGGGTGTGAAATCTCTGATGCCGCTACAGACGGGCGAGGGACTGTGCTGGTGCGCGACGTGATCCGGGCGGCCTGAGGTGCCGACGCGTGGCGAGCGGTACGCCGCAACGGCGAAATCAACCGTCAAATCGCTGATTCGCCGGAGCGGGTGGCAGGTCCAGCGAATCGAATCCCGCCCGCCGAACCATCAGACGAGCGCACCGGAGCGAACCGCCCTTGAGACGGCCATGGCGGTCCTGCTGGCCTGTCAGCCGCGGATGCGCGTCGTTCAAGTCGGGGCCAACGACGGACGACTGAACGATCCCCTGCACTCGTTCCTCATCGAACATCGTGACCGGACCGAGGTCCTGCTGATCGAGCCGCAGCCGTACCTGA
>CAIMEE010000537.1 GCA_903839865.1 Enhydrobacter aerosaccus
AGGATGGCGGTGTCGAAGCCGTCGGCGCGGAGCTGGCGGAACAGCGCGTCGAGCAGGCGGCGGCCCACGCCCTGGTTCTGGAAGTCGGTCTCGACGTAGAGGAGATAGACCTCGCCCACGCGCTGCTCGGTGCCGTCGAGGCCTTCCGGCGTGTCGCGCACCGGCCCGCAGCTGCCGAAGCCCACGACGCCCGCGTCCACGTCGTCGGCTACGAACACGCCGCGGGACTCGGACTTGTCGGAGAGCGTCTGCGACCACATCGCGGCGTGCCGCACGTCCGACATGCCGGCCAGCATCGAGTCGGGCAGCAGGCCGGCATAGGCCGATTGCCAGGTCTCGACATGCACGCGCGCGATCATGGCGGCGTCGTCCTTGGCGGCGCGGCGGATCCTCATCATGCGGCGGGCTCCGCTTCGGCCTCGGCGGGCTTCTCTTCCGGCGGCTTTTCCGGGGGCTTCTTCTCCTCACGCACCAGCGCGGCCGCAAAGAACCCGTCGGTGCCGTGCTTCAGCGGCGACAGGCGCAGGTACGGACTCTCGCCGATCTGCGACGGCGGCTCGGTGCCGATCACGTCCTGCCACAGGTCGAGCACGGGCACGGCCGTGAACTCGGGATGGCGCTCCAGGAACGCCTCGATCTGGCGCTCGTTCTCCGCCGGCAGCACCGAGCAGGTGGCGTAGATCAGCCCGCCGCCCGGCTTCACCAGCTTGGAGGCCGCGTCGAGGATGGCGGCCTGCTTCGGCACCAGCTCGGCCAGGTCCTCGGGCTTCAGGGTCCAGCGGCCGTCGGGATTGCGCCGCCACGTGCCGGTGCCGGTGCAGGGCGCGTCAACCAGCACGCGGTCGAAGGCGCCCTTCTGGCGCTTCAGCCACTTGGCGTTGTCGCCGCCCCCACTTTCACTTGGCAGCGCGCGGCGTTCGACATTGTGCGCGCCAGCGCGGCGCAGGCGCTGCGCCGAGCGGTCGAGGCGGCTCTCGTAGACGTCCATGGCCACGACGCGGCCCTTGTTGTTCATGCCCGCGGCCATCGCCAGCGTCTTGCCGCCCGCACCGGCGCAATAGTCGGCGATCTGCATGCCGGGCTTGGCGTCTACCAACGCCGCCACCAGCTGCGAGCCCTCGTCCTGGATCTCGATCAGGCCGCTCTGGAACGCATTGCCGGTCACCACGGAGAGGCGGCGCTTCAGGCGCAGACCATCGGGCGAGAAGCGCATCGGCTCGGTGTCGATGCCCTCGTCGGCCAGCGCCCGGCGCGCCTGCTCGACGGTGGCCTTGAGGCGATTGACGCGCAGGTCGACCGGCGGCGGGTTCTCGATCGCGGAGATCTCGCGACCCCAGGCGTCGCCGTAGGCCTCGATCAGATGCGGCGCGACCCATTCCTGCACGTTCAGGCGGACCCAGTCGGGCTGCTCGGGATGCGGCAGCGAGTGGCCTTCCATCTGGCGCAGCGCGCGGACCTCGGTCTCGTGCAGCGGCCCGGGGCGATAGGTGCCGCCGTCGCAGATGTTCTCGAGGCCGGCGATATCCATGCCCTCGCTCAGGATCAGGTCGGCGGAGACGATGGCGCG
The DNA here is from genome assembly GCA_903839865.1 of Enhydrobacter aerosaccus. Lineage (GTDB taxonomy): Bacteria > Pseudomonadota > Alphaproteobacteria > Reyranellales > Reyranellaceae > Reyranella > Reyranella aerosaccus_A. Next base: position 1,568 of record CAIMEE010000537.1, read on the forward strand.
GCCGCCGCGCTCGGGATGGCGCGTGCGCTCGAGCCACCATTTCAGCTGGCCGTAGCGCCTCAGGATGCTCCAGACGCGGTCGGCCACGGCGCGGCGGTCGCCGCTGCCGATGAAGCGGCGGGCGCGGAAGAACGCGTTGGCGACCAGGTCGGCCGGGCGCTCCTGGCGGCCGGTGATCTCGTCGAGCAGTTCCATGGTGGCGGCAATGCGGGCGCCCGGGGTCACGTCGAATTCCTTCTCTCTGGCAAGCCCGCCAAAATACACTTATTGGAGGGCCTGTGCCGACAACGTCTCTTCGCGAACGGACCCGTCAAACCGGGCTGGTGATCGTTTCCCTCGCGATATGTCTTATAGCCCTCGAATTGGGCCTGCGCGCGGCCAATGGCTGGCTGGGCACCTGGCCCAACTTCGTGCTCGCCGCGCGCACGGTCCTGACCGGCTTCCAGGCCAGCCAGTATGTCCACGACGACACGCTGGGCTACGTGCCCCGCCCCGGATATGCGACGGCCGACGTGCATATAGGGTCCGATGGCCTGCGCGCCACCGGCGAAGCGCTTGCAGGGGCGCCGATCCTGGCCGTGGGCGACTCCTACACCTACGGCGAGGAGGTGAAGGACGCCGAGACCTGGCCCGCGCATCTGCAACGGCTCACGGGACGGCGCGTGCTCAACGCCGGCGTCGCGGGCTACGGCTTCGACCAGATCGTGCTGCGCGCCGAGAAGCTCGTGCCGGCGCTCCGTCCATCGGCTGTCGTGGTGTCCTTCATCGCCGACGACCTGCGCCGCGCCGAGTCGAGCCGGCTCTGGAGCGCCGACAAGCCCTACTTCGATATCGACGGCAGCAAGCTCGTGCTGAGCAACGTGCCCGTGCCGCCGCGCACCGATCCGCGCCGCACGCTCTCCTTCGCGCAGAAGACCCTGGGCTATTCCTATCTCTTCGACTTCATCATGCGGCGCCTCAACCTGCTCGAGGACTGGTTCGGCGACCATATCCGCGTCCATCCCGCCGGCACCGGCGAGAAGATCGCCTGCCTGCTCACCGACCGGCTGCACGCGTTGCAACAGGCGAGCGGCGTGCCCCTGCTGCTGGTGGCGCAGTACGATCCCTATGTCTTCAAGACGCCCGCGTTCGGCGAGGAGCAGCGCGCCCTCACCGCCCGCCTGCTCGCCTGCGCCCGCGCGCGCGGCCTCAAGGTGCTCGACACGTTCGACGCGATCGCCAAGAGCGGCGACCCGGTCGGCCTCTACGCGCAGTGGCACATGAACGACAAGGGCAATGCGCTGGTCGCCGACGCGATCGCCAGGGCGCTCAGATGATCGGCCGTGTTCTTCTCGTCCTGGGCTCGGTGCTGTTCGGCCTGCTCTTCCTCGAGATCGGCTGCCGTGCCGTGCGCGGCACCGATTCGCTGCTGCACTGGCAGAACATCGTGCTCGAGCAGCGCCGTGCCATGGCGGGCAACAACATCGGCGCCCGCTTCGACTACGATCCCCTGCTCGGCGTCGTGCCCACCCCGGGATTTGCCGCGCCGGATATGTCCTACGACCGGAACGGCTTCCGCAACGTGCCGCCGACCGCCGGCATGAGCGACGGACCGCCGATCCTGGCCACCGGCGACTCCTACACGCTGGGCGACGAGGTGACCGACGGCGAAGCCTGGCCCGCCGTGCTGCAGGGCCTCACCGGCCGGCGCACCATCAATGCCGGCGTCGCGGCCTACGGCTTCGACCAGACCGTGCTGCGCACCGAGCAGCTCGCGGCCCGGCTGAAGCCCGCGGCGATCGTCGTGGGCTTCATCGCCGACGACCTGCGCCGCGCCGAGTTGAGCCGCGCCTGGGGCACGGAGAAGCCCTACTTCGCCCTGAAGGACGGCGCGCTCGAGCTGCGCAACGTGCCCGTCCCGCCCTCTCCGCGCCCGGAGGACACGCTCGATTTCTGGCAGCGGGCCTTCGGCTGGTCGGTCCTGCTCGACACCGTGCTGATCCACCAGGGGCTGCAATACGAATGGGTGGTCGACCACAAGCGCGCGGTGCCGGCCGGCACGGGCGAACGCGTGGCCTGCGCGCTGATGCCCCGGCTCGCGAAGCTCGGCGTGCCCACGCTGGTGGTCGCGCAATACGATTTCTACGTCTGGCAGAATGCCGAGTTCGGTGCCGAGCAGCGCCGCGCCTCAGGCGTGGTGCTGAAATGCGCCGAAGCGGCGGGCCTCATCCCGATCGATCTCTATGAGAAGACCGCCAGCGCCATTCGGGCCGAAGGCCGCGACAAGGTCTATCGCGCCTGGCATCCCA
>CAIMEE010000538.1 GCA_903839865.1 Enhydrobacter aerosaccus
AGAGCGCCGCGAACGCAAGACCGAGCGGCAGCGCGAGCTGCCACTCGGCCAGACGCAATTTCGGCGACAGAGTCATTTCAATACACCGAGGAAAGGTCCCTCGCTGCGCTCGGGATGACAGCCTTGTCGTCGCGACAACAACGGTGTCATCCCGAGCGTAAGCGAGGGATCTTTCGCTTTCCTTATTTCGCCATTTCCTTGTTGAACTTCTCGATCCAGGCCGCGCGCAGCGGATTGATCTTGGACCAGTCGTGCACGACGTACTTCGTCATCTCGTCCAGGCTCTTCATCGGCAGGTCGGCGGGCAGCGGCACGTCCTTGTTGACCGGCAGGAAGTTGTACGGCGGCTTGGTCAGCGCCTCCTGCATTTCCTTGCTGACGACCAGGTCGAGATACTTGTAGGCGTTCGCGGTCTCGGTCGTGCCCTTGGCAACGTGCATCGTCGTGTAGAAGGCGACGGCGCCCGATTCCGGCTTGACGAACTCGATGTCGATGCCCTTGCCCTTCAGCGTCGCGACGGTCTGGGTGTTGGTGTACATCACATCGCACTGACCTTGCTGGAACAGGCCCGGCATCGCCGCCGGCAGGCCGACTGCGGCCACCTTCGGCAGGATCTTCTTCAGTTCGACGAGCGCAGGATCGATGTTGGTGAGCGAACCGCCGAACAGCTTGGAAAGCTCGATCAGGGCGGCCGTGCCGAACGTCGTCTGGAAGCCGGTGAGGCCGAGGCGCGATGCCCACGGATCCTTCAGCAGGTCGGCCCAGCCCTTCGGCGCCGGCAGCTTCTTCGGATTGTAGGCGATGCCCACGACCTGGGCGCTGACGCAGACGCCGTAGTCGTCTGTGAAGCCGTCCGGGATCTTGGACAGGTTGGTAAGCTTCTTGGCATCGAACTTCTCGAAGAGTCCCTCGTCGATGGCGACCATGCGCGGGCCGGGATCGAGCAGGAACACGTCGAACGGCGAGGCGCCGCGCGATGCCTTGGCCTTGCCGATCTGGTCCATGGCGAACAGCGGCGCCAGTTCGAGATCGACGTCGTCCTTCTTCTTGAAGGCCGGCGTCACGATGGCCCGATAGGCTTCTTCCCAGGTACCGGGATAGATCGTGGCGACCAGGCTGCCCTTGGCGAAGGCTAGTGAGGGGAGAAGGGAGGCGCCGCCCAACGCGGTGGCGCCGGCCAGCAGGTTTCTGCGGTTGAACATGAGAGTCTCCTTGGTCTTCAGGTGGAACGCGGGAAAAGGGACGGGTGGGCGTCGCCCGAGAGGCCGCAATAGATCCGGCCGATCGGTGGCGGTGTGGTGAGGCGCGGCTCGACGACCTTCAGCGCGGTGCCGTCTGCGGTGCGGGCCTCGTGTACGAGCTGGCTTCCGATCGGCAGGCTGAGGCCGGGTTCGACCTTCCAGAGTCCGGGGCCGGGGATCGACGAGAGCACGAGTTGCTCGGGCCGCACCGACATCAGCACGGGGGTGCCGCCGCCCAGTCCTTGCGACGGCATATGCAACGTCGCGCCGGCGTCGAGCAATACCGTCGCCGTGCCTTGCTCCACCGACGCGATCTTGCCGCCCAGCAGATTGGTCGTGCCGATGAAGCCGTTGACGAACAGCGTCTGGGGACGGTCGTAGATCGCGACCGGCGTGTCGAACTGCTCGACCGTGCCCTTGTTCATCACGGCGATGCGGTCGGCGACGCTCATCGCCTCGTCCTGGTCGTGCGTCACGAGAATGGTCGTGAGGCCGAGTGTACGCTGCAGGCGCTTGACCTCGATCTGCATGTCGAGCCGCAGGTTGCGGTCGAGGGCGGCGAACGGCTCGTCGAGCAGCAGGATCGACGGCTCGACGGCGAGCGCGCGGGCGAGCGCCACCCGCTGCTGCTGGCCGCCCGAGAGCTGGCGCGGCAGGCGATCGCGGAAGCCGCTCAACTGCACGGTCTCGAGGAAGCGGTTGACCCGGGCCATCACGTCGGGCCCGTGCACGCCGCGCGCGCGCAAGCCGTAGGCCACGTTTTCCGTCACGGTCATGTGCGGGAAGAGGGCGTAGTTCTGGAAGACGATGCCGATGTTGCGCTGGTTGGCGGGCAGGTGATCGATCGGCGCGCCGTCGACCCGCACGCGGCCCGCGGCCTGGCGCACGAAACCGGCAATGACGCGGAGAAGGGTGGTCTTGCCGCATCCGGAGGGGCCGAGCAGGGCCACGACCTCGCCCGGTTCGATGGCCAAGCTGACCTTGTCGACGGCGACGGACGCACCGTAGCGGACGGTCAGATCCTCGACGTCCAGAGCGCGCGCTGCCTTGGTTTTCAGTGCTTCTTGCACGCTCCCCGCCTCCTTACGGGGTTAAACGCAAGCCGCATGCCAACTATCGCTACGCCGGAAACTGCTCCGCCCACGACTTTGCGATATCGATGCGCCGGGCGACCCAGATGCGGTCGCCATAGCTGTCGAGCAGCGCCAGGATGCGCTTGAACGCCGCGAACCGCGCGGGCCGTCCGGCAATGCGAAGGTGCCAGCCGATGTTCAGCAGCTTCGGGTGGCCGGCCTCGCCCTCTTCGAGCAGGACCTCGATCGCGTCGCGGACGTACGCCACCATCTCGTCGGCCTGCACGAAGCCGTTGGGATGGAAGAACTTCATGTCGTTGCTGTCGAGGGCGTAGGGCACGACCAGCAGCGGCCGGCGCGGATCGGCCTTGTCCCAGTACGGCAGGTCGTCGTCGAAGCCGTTGCTGGCATAGGTGAAGCCGAGATCGCGCAGGAGGGCGCGCGTCTCGCGGCTCTCGCTGCCGCGGCAGAAGAAGCCCACGGGGCGCTGACCCGTCGCGCTTTTCATCACCTGCACGCAGCGCTCGAGATCGCGGAACTCGCTGTCGACGTCCGTGTAGTCGGCATGGGTGCGCCACAGCCAGCCGTGGCAGGCGGCCTCGTGGCCGGCGTCGACGATGCGCTTGGCGATCTGCGGCAGGCGCTCGACGGCGCGCCCGCACATATAGAAGGTCACCGGCCGCTTGTGCTTCGCGAGTGCATCGAGCATGCGCCAGACGCCCGCGCGCATGCCATAGGCGAAGATCTGCTCGTTGCCCTGGTCCCAGCGGCCGGGCGGCACGACCGAGATCACCTCGGAGATCTTCTCGGCCTGGGCATCGCCGTCGCTGACGGCGAGCTCCGCGCCTTCTTCGAAGTTGATCACCATCGAGACGGCAAGCCTGGCGCCGCCCGGCAGCTTCCAGGCCGGCGGCGATCCGCCGTAGCCCACGAGGTCGCGCGGATGGGTTACGCTGCTCATGACATCCTCCAGGATGTGCACATTTGTTGACGTAATGTGCACATTATTTTACCAAGCTCCAACAGGCCCATGGCTGATCTCCACAGCGATCTCGAAGCGGAAACGACCCTGGCAGGCCAGTGGTTCGATCACCTGCGCCGGCATTCCAGGAGCCGCCTCGGCGTCACCCGCGCCTCCTATGGCGACGGCGAGCAGATGGCGCACGATCTCATGCAAGGGATCGGCCAGACGCTGGGGCTGGAGAAGCGCATCGATGCGGCGGGCAATCTCTACCTGACGCTGCCGGGCCAGGACCGCTCGCTGCCCGCGATCATGACCGGCTCGCACCTCGACTCCGTGCCAGAAGGCGGCAACTACGACGGCGCCGCGGGTGTCGTGGCGGGCATGGCGATGCTGGTGCGCTGGCGCCGGGCCGGGCGGCAACCGAAACGCGACATCACGGTGATGGGCGTGCGCGCAGAAGAGCTCTCGTGGTTTCCCGCGCCATACATCGGCAGCCGTGCCGCGTTCGGATTGCTCGAGCCGGAAGCGCTCGATGGGTGCAAGCGCCCCGATACCGGCCGCTCGCTGGCAGAGCACATGGCGGAGCGGGGCTTCGCGCCGGATCGCATCCGCGCGCAGGAGCCGCAACTCGATCCAAAGATGATCCGTTGCTTCCTCGAGCTTCACATCGAGCAGGGGCCAGTCCTGGTTCAGCGCGCGATTCCGGTCGGCATTGTCACCGGCATCCGCGGCAACATCCGCTACCGCGACTGCCACATCGTGGGCCGCTACGGCCATGCCGGCGCCGAGCCGCGCGAGTACCGCCAGGATGCGGTGCTGGCCGGCGCGGAATTCGTGTCGCGCCTCGAGGCCGCGTGGCTGGGCTACGAAAGGTCGGGCAAGGATCTCGTCTGCACGGTGGGACGCTTCCACACCGACTCCGACGTCCACACCATGACCAAGATCCCAGGTGAGCTGTGGTTCTCACTCGACATCCGCAGCCAGGACAACGAGGTGCTGATGACGGTCGATCGCGAGATCCGCGCGCTGGCGCGTGAGATCGGCGAGCGGCGCGGCGTCACCATCGACCTGGGCGACCTGACGAATTCCCTGCCGGGTCCGATCGACAAGGATCATTTCGCCCGGCTCGAACGGCTGGCCGGCGCAATCGGCGTGCCTGCGATCAGCATGGCGAGCGGAGCGGGCCACGACTCCGCGGTGTTCGGCAGGATGGGTGTGCCGACGGCGATGATCTTCGTCCGCAACGAGCACGGCAGCCACAATCCCGACGAGGCGATGGACCTCGCCGACTTCGCGCTCGGCCTCAAGCTGCTGGTCGCGGCCGTGGAAGAGATCGATGCCGCGTAGGATTCGCAAAGGCGACGTTGCGGCGGACGAGGCCGTCTACGGCGCGATCCGACGCGTCATGCACATGGGCCGCCTCGCACCCGGCACCAAGCTGCAAGAACCGGCGCTCGCGCGCGTCCTCAAGGTGAGCCGCGAGCGCGTGCGCAAGGCGCTGCATCGCCTCGTGCACGAGGGCTGGCTGACCGCGGTGCCCAACCGCGGAACCTTCGTGCCGTCGCTCACGGTCGAGGAGATGCGTGCGATCTACGACGTGCGCTCGATGCTCGAGGCCGCGATCGTGCGTCGCCTGAGCGAGGGACACAGCGCCGGGTCGGCCAGACGGCTGAAGGCCCATATCGCGGATGAGAAAGCAGCGCTCAAGATCAACGACCGCGGCCGGGCCTTCGAGCTTTCCGGCGAGTTCCACGTCCTGCTGGCCGAACTGTGCGGCAACGAGGAGCTGACCAAGCTGCTGCGCGGCCTGCTCACGCGCTCGACCATGCATTTCTCCCTGTCTGCGCCGAAGCAGCTTCACAATTGCGCGGGGCCACATGACCACGGCGACATCGCGGAGGCGATCCTGGGGGGCAGGGCAGAGAAGGCGAGCAAGCTCATGCTGGCGCATCTCGAGGGCCTGATCGAGCTGCAATCGGCACACCCGCCGTCGGCGAAGCGGAGCGAGCTCGCCGAGGCTTTTCGCGGCGTCTAGCGATGCCCCGGAGATCGTGGCGGGTCGGGTGCGGCAGGGTTTCGCCGATTTAATGCTGCTTCGACATGGCAACGGGAACTCTCACTCCTTTGTGCCGTTCCCCTTCCAAGGAGAACACCCATGTCCCTTTCAATCGCCCGTTCCCACAGGAGGCCGTTGAAGCTGTTCGCCGGCGCGGCTGCAGCTGCCTTGCTCATCGGTTTGACGGCTGGAACCGGTGCGCAGGCGGCCGACCCGTTTCCGCCGCCGCAGCAGCAGGCGTCTTTGCCGCCGCTTCCGCTCGGCCAAAACGATGTGCGTGAAGTACAGAACCAGCTCATTGCGCTGGGCTACAATCCCGGCCCGGCGGACGGTCAGATCGGGCCGGCCACCACCACGGCGGCAGCGCAATACGATCATGCCCACGGCGGCACCGGGCAAGTGCCGGTCGATGGCGCGCTTCTCGCTCGTCTCAAGGCAGACACCGGCCCGCGCCTGAGTTACGAGCAAGTCCAGGAGCGGTCGCACCAGCAGACGCAAACGTCGTCGGCTACGGCATCTTCAGGGGACGGGGTGAGTTCCGGGTCCGGGGCGGGGCAGTTCGGCGGTATCGTGCAACAGATCCTGCCGCTCATCAGCGGGGCTATCGCCAACAGCAACAATAACAACGGCTATTACGGAAATAACTCCGGCTACTACGGCCCCGGTCCCGGCCACTACGGTCCGCCGCCCGGCTACTACGACCAGGGCTATCCTTACGGCGGCTTTTAGGAACGGGAATCGCCCGCGATCATTGGCGTTCATCGCCAGTAACGACCGTAATCGTCGGTCGGAGGCCTCTCGCGGCAAAGTGCGCGCATGGCCTCGCACCAAATGACAACGGGCGCCGTTGAAGGCGCCCGTCGATCCTTAGATTTTCTCTCGGCTCAGGCCCGGCACCTGTTTACCGGGTGTTTATTAAACACGCCTGGTCCCGGAACGGGACCAGTTGCCCTAGCCCAGCTTGCCCATCGCGACGGCAGTGTCGGCCATGCGGTTGGAGAAGCCCCACTCGTTGTCGTACCAGCTCATGACGCGCACCAGCGTGCCGTCCATGACCTTGGTCTGATCCATGTGGAACGTGGACGAGTGCGGGTCGTGGTTGAAGTCGATCGAGACGTTGGGCTGATCGGTCCAGCCCAGGATGCCCTTCAACTGGTTCGCGGCGGCAAGCTTCACGGCCTTGTTGACCTCGTCCTTGTCCGTCTTGCGCTTGGCCACGAACTTGAAATCGATCATCGAGACGTTGGGAGTCGGCACGCGGATGGCGACGCCGTCGAGCTTTCCGTTCAGTTCCGGCAGCACGAGGCCCACGGCCTTGGCGGCGCCGGTCGAGGTCGGGATCATCGACAGCGCGGCGGCGCGGCCGCGGTAGAGATCCTTGTGCATCGTGTCGAGCGTCGGCTGGTCGCCGGTGTAGGCGTGGATCGTCGTCATGAAGCCGTGCTCGATGCCGATCGCGTCGTTCAACACCTTGACCACCGGCGCCAGGCAGTTGGTGGTGCACGAGGCGTTGGAGACGATCACGTGATCCTTGGTGAGCTTGTCGTGGTTCACGCCGTAGACGACGGTGAGGTCGGCATTGTCGGCAGGCGCCGAGACCAGCACGCGCTTGGCGCCGGCATCGAGATGCGCCGAGGCCGCCTTCTTCGACGTGAAGAAGCCGGTGCACTCCAGCACGATGTCGACGCCCAGCGCCTTGTGCGGCAGCTTGGACGGATCGCGCTCGGCGGTGACCTTGATCGGCCCGCGGCCGACGTCGATCGTATCGCCGGTGACCTTCACTTCGCCGTTGAAGCGGCCGTGCACGCTGTCGAAGCGGAAGAGATGGGCGTTGGTCTCGACCGGGCCGAGATCGTTGATCGCCACGACCTCGATGTCCTTGCGGCCCGACTCCATGATGGCGCGCAGGATATTGCGGCCGATGCGGCCGAAGCCGTTGATTGCAACACGAACAGTCATAAGTCCCCTCCGTTATTTCGCGAGCTGGCGCGCCGCCTCTGCGATCGCTTCCGCCGTGATTCCAAAATGCTTGTAGAGATCGGCCGCCTTGCCCGACGCGCCGAAGCCCGTCATGCCGACGAATGCGCCCCTGGTGCCGAGCCAGCGCTCCCAGCCGAAGCCGGTCGCGGCCTCGCAGGCGACACGGACGGTGCCGTCCGGTCCCATGACCAGGGCGCGATAGCTCGCGTCCTGGACCTCGAACAGTTCCCACGACGGCATCGATACGACTGCCGCGGTAATGCCGTCCTTGGCGAGAAGATCGCGTGCCTTCACGGCAAGCTCGACTTCCGAGCCCGATGCGATCAAGCGGACCGTCGCCGACGCGTCGCCCGCCAGGATGTATGCACCCTTGCGGCAGAGGTTCTCGTCGCCTGCACCGCGCAGGGTCGGCAGGTTCTGGCGCGTGAGCGCCAGAACGCTGGGCTTGCCCGTGGCTTCGAGCGCGATCTGCCAGCATTCGGCCGTCTCGATCACGTCGGCCGGACGCATTGTGGTGAGATGCGGGATGGCGCGGAGCGCCGCCAGATGCTCGACCGGCTGATGGGTGGGGCCGTCTTCGCCGAGACCGATCGAGTCGTGCGTCATGACGTAGATCACGCGCACGCCCATTAGGCAGGCCAGGCGAATCGACGGACGGCAATAGTCAGTGAAGACCATGAACGTGCCGCCGTAAGGGATCACGCCGCCGTGCAGCGCCATGCCGTTCATCGCCGCGCACATCGCGTGTTCGCGGATGCCGTAGTGCATGTAGCGGCCGGAAGGATCGGACGCGCTCTGGCTGTTGATCGTCTTGGACTTGGTGTTGTTCGAGCCGGTGAGATCGGCCGAGCCGCCCAGCGTATCCGGGAACACGGGGTTGATGACCTCGAGCACTTCCTGGCTCGACTTGCGGGTCGCCCACGAGGGCTTGTCCGCCGCCATCTTCGCCTTGAACGTCTTGATCGTCTCGTCGACGATCGGCGGAACGTCGCCCTTCATGCGGCGGTCGAACTCGGCGCGATCGGCTTCGGGCATCGCGGCGTGCCGCTTGACCCACTTGCGCCGCGCCGACTTGCCCTTGTTCCCGACCTTGCGCCAGGCGCTGAAGATCGGCTCGGGGATCTCGAAGGGCGGATAGGGCCAGCCGAGGTTCTGGCGGGCGCCCGCGATCTCGTCCTTGCCGAGCGGCGAGCCGTGCGCGCCGGCGGTGCCGGCTTTGGTCGGGGCGCCGTAGCCGATGATCGTCTTGCAGGCGATCATCGAGGGCTTGTTGGTGACCTTCTGCGCCTTGCGGATGGCGCGCGCAACGGCATCCTGGTCGAAGCCGTCGACGGCCTGCACGTGCCAGCCGGCGGCGACGAAGCGCTTCATGTGATCTTCGGAGGTCGTGAGCGAGGTAGAGCCGTCGATCGAGATGCTGTTGTTGTCGAAGAGCACGATCAGCTTGCCGAGGCCGAGATGGCCCGCGAGGGTGATCGCTTCCTGGCCGACGCCTTCCATCAGGCAGCCGTCACCGGCGATCACGTAGGTGAAGTGGTCGACGACATCCTTGCCGAAGCGCGCCTCGAGCAGACGCTCGGCGACGGCGAAGCCGACGGAGTTGCCGAGGCCCTGGCCGAGCGGGCCGGTCGTGGTCTCGATGCCGGTCGCATGGCCGTATTCGGGATGGCCCGCGGTCTTGGAGCCAAGCTGGCGGAAATTCTTCAGCTGCTCGAGCGTCATGTCCGGGTAGCCGGTGAGGTAGAGCAGCGAGTAGAGCAGCGCCGAGCCGTGGCCGGCCGACAGGATGAAGCGATCGCGATCGGGCCAGTGCGGCTCCTTCGGATCGAACTTCAGGAACTTGGTGAACAGGACCGTGGCAACGTCGGCCATGCCCATGGGCAGGCCAGGATGACCCGAGTCCGCCTTTTCGACGGCATCCATGGACAGGGCCCGAATGGCGTTGGCCATGTTGCGCTGGGCGGCGGTCTGTTCGGTCATTTTATGTATGCGCCGTATGGTTTTTTTGATTGGGCCGCAACATGCCGACGCACCCTGTCAGCGTCAATGCGCAAAACCTCATGGCTGACCCAGATATTGAGGGCAAGGACGCTCCACAGGGGCAATATGTTGACCGTCAACAGGCGCACAACTTATCCTCTGCTGATGGAGCAGACGCAGCCCAGCGGCCGACTGCGATCCTCCGATGGGGGAGCAATGTCCAAGGCAGCCAGTGCGAAAGATCGCGTGGACGATGCGCTGAGCCGATTGGAATCGATGGTCGAGGAGCGCCTGCAGAGCGAGCAGGCACGATCCGAAGACCTCGCGCACCGTCTCGGCAAGCTGGAAAAGCAACACGACGAACTCCGGAAGGTGGCGACGGAAGTGGAGTCGCGGTTGGAGCGTGCAATGGAATACATTCGCTCGCTGCTGGCCGCCGACCAAAAATAAGAGCAGACTGCACGACCCTCTAAACGCCGGATAACGGCGCAAAAAACAGGAGAAGCGGATAATGCCGCAGGTTTCGATTCAAATCGCCAACCGCACCTATGAACTCGCCTGTGGCGAAGGCGAGGAAGCGCGCGTGCGCGAACTCGGCGCCTATGTCGACGGCAAGATCGTCGAACTGCGCAAGCAACTGCCGCCGGGCACGCCCGAGGTGAAGCTGATGGTGTTTGCAGCCCTGATGCTGGCCGACGAAAGCCGCGAGGCGCGCGTCCAGGCCAAGCAGGCCGAGAGCGCGCGGGCGAGCGCTACCGACAATGCCGAGACCCTGGCCTCGGCGTTGGAAGAGCTGATCACGTCGCGGGTCGACAAGATCCAGAAAAAGGTCAGCGGCGCGGCCTAGTTTTAGCCTCCCCGGAGGCCTACATTGGGGTGGGGCGGTTTCTGCGCGGTGCGTGGTTCGCTTAAAACCCCTGGACCAATAAGATCTCCTGGGAGCTGTTCCTGGCTTGGACCGTGGTCTGGGCTATACGGTGCCCACCTGCTTTGCAGGTCTTGGAGGTTTCACGTGCCACGGCCCATCGTGGAGCCGCCCCACCTTCCTCTCCACGCGCGGACATGAACCCGATCCAAGCCAAGCAGACCCTGCGCAGCGCCATGCTGGCGTGGCGCACCGGTCTCTCCGACGACGAGCGGCGCGAGGCGTCGGACGGTTTGGTCGAGCAGTTCCGCCGCGAGCGCCCGATCGAGACGCCCGCCGTCGTGTCGGGCTTCTGGCCGATGACCGACGAACTCGATATCCGGCCGCTGATGTTCGAGCTGTTCAACGAGGGCTGCCAGCTCGCGCTGCCAGTCGTGATCGGCAAGGGCCAGCCGCTGGTCTTTCGCGCCTGGCGCCCGGGCGATCCGCTGGAGCAGGGCGTGTTCAGGACGCTGCATCCCTTGCCCTCGCGCGAAGTGGTCGAGCCCGACGTGCTGATCGTACCGCTGCTTGCCTGTGACGAGGCGGGCTGGCGGCTGGGCTACGGTGGCGGCTTCTACGACCGTACGCTGCGAGGCCTGCGCCAGCGCCGCAAGGTTCTTGCGCTCGGCGTGTCGTTCGACGAGCAGCTCGTCGCCGAGGACGTGCCGCATGGTCCCGAAGACGAGCGGATCGATTGGCTGTTGACCGATCGCCGTGTTTGCGCGTTTGTCTGAAGCATGAAGCTTTTGTTCTGCGGTGACATCGTCGGGCGCTCGGGGCGCGAGGCCGTGCTGAAGCACGTCCCGAAGCTGCGCCAGGATCTCGGCCTCGATTTCGTCGTGGTGAACGGCGAGAACGCGGCTGCCGGCTTCGGCATCACTGCCAAGATCTGTGCCGAGCTGCATGCCGGCGGAGTCGACTGCATCACGACCGGCAACCACGTCTGGGACCAGCGCGAGATCATTCCCTACATCGCGCAGGACAAGCGCCTGCTGCGGCCGGTGAACTTTCCGCCCGGCACGCCGGGCTGGGGCGCCAACCTGTTCGAGACGGCCAAGGGGCTGAAAGTCGTCGTGATCAACGTGATGTGCCGGCTTTTCATGGACCCGCTCGACGATCCGTTCCGCACCGTCGAGGCCGAGGTCGCCAAGTACACGCTGGGCCGCAACGCGCATTTCATCCTGGTCGACGTGCACGGCGAGGCGACCAGCGAGAAGCAGTCGATGGGGCACTACTTCGACGGCCGCGTTTCGGCCGTCCTGGGCACCCACAGTCACATCCCGACCGCCGATTCCTGGGTGCTGACCGGCGGCACGGCCTACCAGACCGACGTCGGTATGTGCGGCGACTACGATTCGGTCATCGGCATGAAGAAAGAGGGCGCCGTGCTCCGCTTCATAAAGAAGGTCCCCGGCGACCGGCTGGCCCCGGCCGAGGGCGAGGGAACTATGTGCGCGGCCCTTGTCGAAACCGACGACAAAACCGGCCTCGCCCGGTCGGTCCGGCCGATCCGGATCGGGGGACGGCTCCCGCCAGCGGCTTAGTTTTCAGCATCTTGTATCCCACAGGCTCCCTCTATACCTATTACGGGTACCTCGAAGACGGTCATTGACGGTCTGGGGAAAAATCGGCATCGTATTGATGTTAAACGATTTTTCGCCGCGTTGGCGGACTGTCATCCAGGTTAGAGGGGGCGTCGGAATCAAGGTTCCGACGTTTTTTAGCGGGGGCTTCGGCCCCCGCCTTTTTTTTGGCCCGCGGTGCCGACCGCATCACTAACAGTCCCAAAATCCACGAGAAGTGGTATAGCCGCGCAATCACGTTACTCAATCTGGTTGTCGCGCCATGGCTGGTCATTCCCAGTTCAAGAACATCATGCACCGCAAGGGCCGCCAGGACGCGGTCAAGGCGAAGATCTTCACCAAGCTCATCCGTGAAATCACCACGGCGGCGAGGCTCGGCGCTGCCGATCCGAATGCCAATCCGCGCCTGCGCGCGGCGGTGATCTCCGCGCGCGAGAACAACATGACGCGCGACACGATCGATCGGGCGATCAAGCGCGGTTCCGGCAACGACGCCGACGCGAACTACGACGAGATGCGCTACGAAGGCTACGGGCCGGGAGGCGTCGCGCTCGTCGTCGAGGCGCTGACCAACAACCGCAACCGCACAGCCGGCGAAGTGCGTTCGATCTTTTCCAAGCACGGCGGCAACCTGGGCGAAACCAACAGCGTGTCGTTCATGTTCGACCGCATGGGCGAGTTCCGCTTCCCGCTCAAGGTCGGCTCCGCGGACGAGGTGCTGGAAAAGGCGATCGAGGCCGGCGCCGACGACGTGGTGAGCGGCGAGGGCGAGGAGGGTGCGCACGAGATCTACTGTGCCCAGGAAAGCTTCACCGTGGTCCGCGAGGCGCTGGAGAAGTCGCTGGGGCAGCCTTCGTCCGCCAAGCTGATGTGGCGGCCCAAGACCACGACGCCAGTCGACGGCGAGACGGCCCAGACCCTGATCGACATGATTGCGGCCCTCGACGACAACGACGACGTCCAGAACGTCTATGCCAATTTCGAGGTGTCGGACGACGCGCTCGCGAAGTTCGCGGCCTGATCCCGGATGCGACTTCTCGGCCTCGACCCTGGCCTGCGATTGACCGGCTGGGGCGTGATCGATGTCGACGGCAACCGGCTGCGCCACGTGGCGCACGGCGTGGTGAAGGTCCCGGCCGACCGTTCGCTCGCCGAGCGGCTCAATGATCTCTTCGAAGGCGTCGCCGCCGTGATCGCGGCACAGCAGCCGGCCGAGGCCGCGGTCGAGGAGACCTTCGTGAGCGTCAATCCGGCCTCCACGCTGAAGCTCGGCCAGGCGCGCGGTGTCGTGATGCTGGCGCCGGCGCGTGCCGGCCTGCACGTGTTCGAGTACGCCGCCACAGTGGTGAAGAAGTCCGTGGTCGGCACCGGCCATGCGGAGAAGACCCAGATCGCGATGATGGTCGGCCGGCTGCTGCCCGGCGTCGTGGCGACCGCCGATGCTGCCGACGCGCTCGCGGTCGCGATCTGTCATGCCCATCACCGGGCCACAGCCAAGCGCGTGGAGGCCGCCCTGTGATCGCCAAGCTGAAAGGCGTCGTCGATTCGGTGGACGAGGGCAGCGCCGTGATCGACGTGAACGGCGTGGGCTATCTCGTCTCCGCTTCGTCGCGCACGTTGCGCGATCTTGTGGTCGGAGGGCCTGCGACGCTGCTGGTCGAGACGATCGTGCGCGAGGACGCGATTGCGCTCTACGGATTCCTCGAGACTCCGGAGCGCGACTGGTTCCGCATCCTGACGACGGTGCAGGGCGTCGGCGCCCGCGTGGCGCTCTCGATCCTCTCGACACTGTCGCCCGACGAGATCGTGCGCGCGATCGCGGCCCAGGATCGTGCGACGCTCAGCCGTCCGGCCGGCGTTGGGCCCAAGCTCGCGGCGCGCCTGATGACCGAGCTCAAGGACAAGGCTGCGGCCTTCGGCGTTGCGCCCGCCTCGCAGAAGGGCGCCGGCCTCGGCACGGCCGTGCCGCCCACGGCCTCGATCAACGAGGACGCGGTCTCCGCGCTGGTCAACCTCGGCTACCGCCGGATCGAGGCGTTTGGCGCGGTGGCGCGCGTCTCGCAGCGGCTGGGTGAAGACGCGGCACTCGACGCCGTGATCCGCGCCGGCCTGCAGGAGCTGGCGCGATGAGCGATCCCGAGCGGCTGGTCGCCCCCAAGCGCGCCGAGGAAGACGCCGCCGAGCTGGCGCTGCGGCCGCAGACGCTCGACGACTTCATCGGCCAGAAGCAGGTCCGCGAGAACCTCAAGATCTTCATTGCCGCCGCCAAGGCCCGCGGCGAGGCGCTCGACCACGTGCTGTTCCATGGACCGCCCGGCCTCGGCAAGACGACCCTGGCGCAGATCGTGGCACGCGAGATGGGCGTTGGCTTTCGCGCGACGTCGGGACCGGTGATCCAGAAGGCGGGTGATCTGGCCGCCCAGCTAACCAACCTGCAGGCGCACGACGTCCTGTTCATCGACGAGATCCACCGCCTCAATCCCGCGATCGAGGAAATCCTCTATCCCGCGATGGAGGACTTCCAGCTCGACCTCATGATCGGCGAGGGGCCGGCGGCGCGCTCGGTGCGCATCGAGCTACCGCCGTTCACGCTGGTCGGCGCCACCACGCGCTCGGGCCTGATGACGCGGCCGTTGCGCGAGCGCTTCGGCATTCCGCTCCGCATGATCTTCTATGAACCGGCCGAGCTCGAGACGATCGTGCATCGCGCCGCGCGCGTGCTGAAGATGGAGATGGCGAAGGACGGCGGCGCGGAGATCGCCAGGCGATCGCGCGGCACGCCGCGTGTCGCCAACCGCCTGCTGCGCCGCGTGCGCGACTTCGCGGCCGTCGCCGGCAACAAGATCGTCGATGCGACGGCTGCGGATGCGGCCCTGACGCGCCTCGAGGTCGACGGCCGCGGCCTCGACTCGATGGATCGCAAGTATCTTGCCTGTATTGCCGAGAACTACGGCGGCGGTCCGGTCGGCGTCGAGACGCTGGCGGCCGCGCTCTCCGAGCAGCGCGACGTGATCGAGGACGTGATCGAGCCCTACCTGATGCAGCTCGGCCTGCTGATGCGCACGCCGCGCGGCCGGCTGCTGTCGGAAGGCGGCTATCGCCATCTCGGCAAGGCCGTGCCGAAGGGACAGAAGCAGCAGCTCGATTTGCTGACCGGCGCGCAGCCCGAAGATGGGGCGGACGACACGTGAGCGCTCCCACTTCCGGTACGATCCTCGACGGCTGGCACGTGCTGCCCTTGCGGGTTTACTACGAGGACACCGACGCTGCGGGCATCGTCTACTACGCCAACTGGCTGCGCTTCCTGGAGCGCGGGCGCACGGAACTGCTGCGCGTACTTGGTCACGAGCACAGCGCATTAAGGGACGAACGCGGTGTGAATTGGGTCGTGCGCCGCTGCACTCTCGACTATCTCAAACCCGCCCGGCTCGACGACACGATCGAGGTCCGGACCTGCTGCGGGGAGATGCGCGGCGCGTCGCTCGACATGCGGCAGGAAGCGCGCCGTGGCGATGACACTCTGGTGACGGCCGAACTGGTCGTCGCGTGCATGAACGAAGGTGGGCGGCCGACGCGCCTGCCGGCGGGACTAAAGAGCGCTCTTGCACAGGTTGCGGGCGGCAACCCGCCCCGCTCGCGCCATATTCAAGGTATAAGCACAAGAACAAACGGAGATACTTAATGGACGCCTTTGCGCAGGTCGCCAGCACCCCCCTTGCCGGCACCGCACCCCCCATCGACATGTCGGTCTACGGCCTGTTCATG
Organism: Enhydrobacter aerosaccus; assembly: GCA_903839865.1. Lineage (GTDB taxonomy): Bacteria > Pseudomonadota > Alphaproteobacteria > Reyranellales > Reyranellaceae > Reyranella > Reyranella aerosaccus_A. Next base: position 15,550 of record CAIMEE010000538.1, read on the forward strand.
CAGGCCGACTGGATCGTGAAGTCGGTGATGCTCGCACTGCTGCTCGCCTCCTTCTGGTCGTGGGCGATCATCTTCGAGAAAATCCTGCGGCTGCGGTCGCTGAAGAAGAGCGCTCAGGCGTTCGAGGATACCTTCTGGTCGGGTGTCTCGCTCGAGGACCTCTACGACCGTGTCGGCGCCAAGCCGGACGATCCGATGTCGAGCATCTTCTCCGCTGCGATGCGCGAGTGGCGCCGCTCGGTCTCCAAGGGGCTGGCCGCCAGCGCCACCGCACGTGGTGCCCTTCGTCAGCGCATCGAGCAGGTGATGAGCGTCACCATCCAGCGCGAGATGGAAGCGATCGAGAAACGGCTGGGCTTCCTCGCCACCGTCGGCGCCAACGCCACCTTCGTTGGCCTGTTCGGCACGGTGTGGGGCATCATGAACGCCTTCGGCCACATCGCGGTGTCGAAGAACACGTCGCTCGCGGTCGTGGCGCCCGGCATTTCCGAAGCGCTGTTCGCCACGGCGATCGGCCTGGTGGCCGCGATCCCGGCTGCCGGCGCCTACAACATCCTCTCCGGCCAGGTCTCGCGCTACGCCGTCCAGCTCGAGGCGTTCGCCGGTGAGTTCATCACCATCCTGTCGCGCCAACTCGAGGAGCAGACCTGATGGCCGGCGGCGTCATTCACTCTTCCCGCGGCGGCAGCGGCGGCAAGTTCAGCCGGCGCCGTCATGTGCCGATGTCCGACATCAACGTGACGCCGATGGTCGACGTCATGCTGGTGCTGCTCGTGATTTTCATGATCACCGCGCCGCTCCTGCAGGTCGGCGTGCCGGTCGACCTGCCCAAGACCAGCGCCCAGCAGGTCGGCGGCAAGGACGAGCCACTCGTCGTGTCGCTCAACTCCAAGGACGAGGTCTTTCTCGGCGACACCAAGTTCGAGCTTGCCGAGCTCGGCAACAAGCTGAAGGCCGTGCACGACGAGAAGCCCGACCAGCGCGTCTTCATCCGTGGCGACAAGTCGATCCAGTACGGCCGGATGATGGAAGTCATGGGCGTTGTGATCGATTCCGGCTTCAGGCAGCTCGGTCTGCTGGGTGAGCAGGCGGAAGGCAAACCTGCGGCGGCACCCGCGAAGAAGTAGTCAGTACCGGAGTACAGGCGTTCGATGTTCGACCGCGCCCCTGGAAATGCGGAGATGCGCACCCCGGCGATCCTGTCGGTGGGCGTGCACGTGTTTGCCATCGCGGCCACGATCGTGAACTTCAATTTCTTCAATCCGCCGCCGCTCGAGCCCGAGCCGGTAATGGTCGAGTTCGAGGCGATCGCCAAGAAAGCGGCAGCGCCCAAGGTCGGCATCCAGGAGCAGCAGCCGGAGAAGGCCAAGATAGCGGACGAGACCAGCAAGGCGCCGCCGCCCAAGACCGCCGAGCCGCCGCCCGCGCCCGAGACGCCCAAGCCGGTGGCCGAGCAGCCCAAGCCCGAGCCGCCCAAGGTCGTCGAGCAGCCGAAGCCCAAGCCGGAGCCGCCGAAGCCGGTCGAGGACGTGATCGCGATGAAGCCGAAGGAGCCGGAGCCGCCCAAGGTCGAGAAGCCGCCCGAGCAGCCCAAGCCCGATCCCAAGCCCGAGGTGAAGAAGGTCGAGCCGCCGAAGCCTGCGCCACCCAAGCCGGCGCCGCCGAAGCCCACGGCCGACAACGTCATCGACGACATCCTGAAGAACAACGACAAGAACCCGCCGATCAAGACGCCGCAGCAGTCGCCGCAGCGGCCGAAGGAGATCACGCGTCAGGTGGCGATGGCGCCCGAGTTCGCCGCGGTCGTGACGGCGAGCGAGGTCGAAGGCGTGCGCCAGAAGATCCGGCCGTGCTGGAATTCGTTCGGCGGGGCCAAGGACGCCCCGATCGTCACGCTGGTCGTGCAGATGAACCAGAACGGCACGCCGGTCGAGGCCGACTTCAAGGATCCCGGCCGGATGGGCGATCCCGTCTATCGCGCCGCAGCCGAGTCGGCCCGGCGCGCCATCCTCAATCCCCGGTGCCAGCCCTGGCCGTTGTCACCGGAGAAGTACAGTTCCTGGCGCGTTATCACTTTCAATTTCGACCCCCGCGACTATTGAAAATGGTCGCGCTATTAGAGTCAGCCCTCCAACGAGGAAGAAGAGGTTCCAGATGATGATCCCCCGACATCTACGGACGGCCCTGTGTGCGGCGGCGCTCGCCGTATCCGCAATACCGGCGCACGCCCAGCTCACCATCGACATGACCAAGCCCAGCTTCGAGCCGGTGCCGATCGCCATTGCCAATTTCGGCGGCGATGCGGTCGGCGCCGAAATGGCGGCCGTAATCCGCAACGACCTTCAGAGCTCGGGCCTGTTTCGCTCGATTCCGCCTGGATCCTTCATCCAGCAGAACATCAGCGCCAATGCGGCACCTCGCTTCCAGGATTGGCGCCAGGTCGGCGCAACCGGCCTGGTGGTCGGCCAGATCAGCCAGGCCGGCGGCAGCATGAAGGTCGACTTCCGCCTGTGGGACGTCGTGGCGTCCAACCAGGCAGCCGGGCTTTCCTTCAACAGCCAGCCCAACAACTGGCGACGGCTCGCCCACATCATCGCCGACGCGATCTACAAGCGCGTGACGGGCGAGGAGGGCTACTTCGACACGCGCGTGGCGTACGTCGGTGAAACCGGCCCGCTCAACGCCCGCATCAAGCGCATCGCCATCATGGACCAGGATGGCGCGAACAACCGCTACATCACCGACGGCCGCACGCTGGCGCTGACGCCGCGCTTCTCCCCCACCCTGCAGGAAATCGTCTACATGGCATACGGCGAGGGCAATGCGCCGCCGCGCGTCTACCTTCAGAACATCGACAGCAACCGGCGCGAGCTGCTGGGCAATTTCCCGGGCATGAGCTTCGCGCCGCGCTTCTCGCCCGACGGCGCCAAGGTCGCCATGAGCCTGTCGCAGGACGGTAACACCGACCTCTACGAAATGGACGTGCGCGGCCGCGGCATGCGGCGTCTGACCAACACGCCGGCCATCGACACGTCGCCCAGCTACTCCAACGACGGCACCCAGATCGTCTTCAATTCCGACCGGGGCGGCACGCAACAGCTTTACGTCATGGCTTCGGGCGGGGGCGGCGAGAAGCGCATCAGCTTCGGCGATGGACGCTACGCCACTCCGGTGTGGTCGCCGCGCGGCGACTACATCGCCTTCACCAAGATCATGGGCAACAGCTTCGGCATCGGCATCATGCGGCCCGACGGCAGCGGCGAGCGGCTGCTGTCCAACGGCTTCCTGGTCGAGGGCCCGACCTGGGCGCCAAATGGCCGGGTGCTCATGTATTTTAAGCAGCAGCCCAATTCGGGCGGCCGTGCGGGTTCGGTGAGCCTCAGTGCAATTGATATTACCGGCCGCTTCGAGCGGCAGGTTCCGACCCCAACGGACGCTTCGGATCCGGCATGGTCGCCCTTGATTCCGCAGTAGCGAACGATATTATCCGGCCATCCGACCCGAGCGCATGAACACGCTCGGGTCGTCGTTTCTGGGACGACGTGACCCCCAAAAATAGGGGCGGCAACTGAGAGGAGCGCGATCGTGAGAGCGACGCGTGGGACATTCAAGATGCGCATGATCAAGGCTTTCGCCGCTATCGCGGCTCTGATGTTCCTCGCTGCCTGCAGCAGCGAACAGGCCGCCGCTCCGGCCGGCACCACCGTCACGCCGGGCTCGGTTGCCGATTTCCGGCAGAACGTCGGTGACCGCGTGTATTTCGACACCGACCAGTCGACTGTCCGCGAAGACGGACGTGCGACGCTCACCAAGCAGGCTGCCTGGCTGAAGCAGTATTCGAACTATCAGATCACTGTTGAAGGCCATTGCGACGAGCGCGGCACGCGCGAGTACAACATCGCCCTCGGCGAACGCC
>CAIMEE010000539.1 GCA_903839865.1 Enhydrobacter aerosaccus
CTCGGCGGCCGGCGGCGACGCCGCGAGCGTCAGCAGAACGCCGAGCGCCATGATCGCCAGGACAGCCCCCAGCGCCCAGCGGTCGACCGTCCACCACCACTGGCCGATCAGGCTTCGATCGTCGCGCGGAACCTGGATCACTCTGCTCTCCCTAGAACCTTGGCGCCCGGCAGGGCGCGCGCCATCTCACGGAAAGCATCGCCGCGATGCTCGTAGCTCTTCCACTGATCCCATGACGCACAGGCCGGCGAAAGCAGCACCACCGCGGCGCCCTTGGCTTCCGCCTGCGTCCTGGCGTGGGCGGCGTTCACCGCGGCCTGAAGATCGCCGGAGCGCGTGAACCCGACCTTGCCCTTGAGCTGGCCTTCGAACATGTCCGCGGCCTCGCCGATCAGGAACGCGTGCCGCACGCGATCGAAATACGGCGCGAGCGGCGCCACGCCGCCCTCCTTCGCCTGGCCGCCGAGGATCCAGTAGATGTCCTTGTAAGACGACAGGGCGCGCGCCGTGGCGTCGGCATTGGTCGCCTTGCTGTCATTCACGTAGGTCACGTCGCCGATGGCCGCGACCTGCTCCTGGCGATGCGGCAGACCGGGATAGGTGCGCAACGCCGCGGCCGCCTTCTCGCGCGGCACGCCGATCCAGCGCACCGCCGACCAGGCAGCGGCCGCGTTCTGCGCATTGTGATCGCCCGGCAGGGTCGGCACGTCGGCGAACTCTACCTTGTAGCCTTCGCCATCCTGAAGGAAGCCCGCCCGATAGTTCACGCCGAGCGTGATCACGCGATTGAGCGCCAGCGGCACGACAGCAATGTCCTCCGCCAGGCGCCGCTTGCTCAGCCAGCGGAAGACTTCGGCGGAATATTTGTCGTCGATGCCGATGATCGCGCAGTCGCGCGTCGCTTGGCGGTCGAAGACGTGCTGTTTGGCCGCGACATAGCCCGCCATGTCGCCGTGCCGGTCGAGATGATCGGGCGTGACGTTGAGCCAGACCGCGACATTGGCGCGGAACGTTTCCACCAGCTCCAGCTGGTAGGACGACATCTCCAGCACATACACGCCGCCCAGCCCCAGCGGCTCGAGGTCGAGTGCGCCACGGCCGATGTTGCCGCCGACTTGGCTCGGCCAGCCGACGCTGTGCAGGATGTGGCCGATCAACGCCGTTGTCGTCGACTTGCCGTTGGTGCCCGTGACGGCGACGAAGCGTGCCTTCGGCTCGGCGCGCGCCAGCAGCTCGATGTCGCAGATGATCGGCTTGCCCTCGGCACGCGCGGCCGCCGCGATGGCATGCGGCTTGGGCAGCGCGCTCGGGATGCCGGGGCTGATCACCAGCGCCGTGATCTTCGACCAGTCGATTCTGTCCGGATCGGCGAGCTTGATGCCGGCGGCGGCGGCGGCCTTGCGCGTTTCGGCATTGTCGTCCCAGGCGGCGCACTCGACACCTCCCGCCATGAGCGCGCGCACCGTCGTCAGACCCGATCGTGCGAGCCCGAGGACGATGTACGACGATCCCTGCAGGAAGGAGAGGTTGATCATGCCGTCACCTGAGCTTCAGGGTGGCAAGGCCGATCATCGACAGGATGGCGGCGATGATCCAGAAGCGGAACACGATGGTGGGCTCGGCCCAGCCCTTCTGCTCGAAATGGTGATGCAGCGGCGCCATGCGGAAGATGCGCTTGCCGGTCCACTTGAAGGACAGCACCTGCACGATCACCGACACGGTCTCGAGCACGAACAGCCCGCCCACGATCGCGAGGACGAATTCGTGCTTGATCACGACCGAGGTGGCGCCGAGCGCACCGCCGATCGCGAGCGATCCGGTGTCGCCCATGAACACCATGGCGGGCGGCGCGTTGAACCACAGGAAGCCCAACCCCGCGCCGACCAGGGCCGACAGCAGCACGGCGAGTTCGCCGGCGCGCGGCACGTGCGGCAGGAACAGGTAGGTGGTGTAGCGGACGTTGCCCACGAGGTACGCGAGCAGCGCGAAGACCATTGCTGCCATGATCACCGGACCGATCGCCAGCCCGTCGAGACCGTCGGTCAGGTTGACGGCGTTGGACGTGCCCACGATCACGAGAGAGGCAAAGGCAACGAAGCCAATCATGCCGAGCGGCAGCAACACGTCCTTGAGGAACGGGAAGGCCAGCATGTAGCGCAGCGGGGTTGGCGAGCCTTGTGCCGCAAAGTAGGCCGCGACGGCCGCGACCACGAGCGAGGCCGTGAACTTCACCCGGCCCGGCACGCCCTTGGTATTGCGCTTGGTGACCTTCAGGAAGTCGTCGAGGAAGCCCACGACGCCGAAGGCAACGGTGACGCCCAGCACGATCCAGACGTAGCGGTTGGTGAGGTCGGCCCACAACAGGGTGCCGATCGCCAGCGAGATCAGGATCAGCAGCCCGCCCATGGTCGGCGTGCCCTTCTTGCCGATGACGTGGCTGACCGGTCCGTCCTCGCGGATCGGCTGACCCTGCTTCTGTTTGCTGCGCAGGAAGCGGATCAGGCCGCCGCCGATCACGAAGCTGATGATCAGCGCCGTCAGGAAGGCCGCGATCGACCGGAAGGTCAGGTAGCGGAAGAGGTTGAACGGGCTGAAGATGTCCGCCAGCGGATAGATGAAATTGTAGATCATGCGTTAGCGCTCCGCTTCGCCGCCGCTCGCCGCGAGAATGGCGTCGACGACATTTTTCATTTTTGATCCCAGCGAACCCTTCACGGCAATCACGTCCCCGGCCTTCAGCGCCGCCGCGACATCACCCACAATCGCGGCGGAGTCGGCGCCATAGGCGCCCTTCTGTCCCGCTGCGAGCTTCGACCACAGCGCCTTCATGTGCGGGCCACAGAGAAAGACCTGTGTTGCCCCGCTTGCGGCGACGGCACTGGCGAGGCCGGCATGGAACGCGTCCGCGCCCTCACCCAGTTCGCGCATGTCGCCCATCACCAGTAATCGGCGTCCGCCCGACGCGGGCTCGGTGCGCGCCAGGACGGCAAGCATCGCCGCCATCGACGCAGGATTGGCGTTGTAGCTCTCGTCGAGCAATTCGATCGTGCCGGCGCCGAATTTCAGCCGCCGCCGCGCGCCACGCCCGGGCGTGGCCTTGACCTCTGCGAGCGTCGCCGCGGCCTTTAGCACGTCCGCACCGAGCGCCTCCACCACCGCAAGCGCGGCGAGGCTGTTCAAAACCTGATGCTCGCCCGCGGCGCCGAGACGATATTCGATGCGCCGCCCGTGCAGATTGGCAACGACATCGCTGCCTGTGTCTCGCAGGTCGCATGCAACGAGCCGGGCATCGGCCGCTGCATCCTTGCCGAAAGCCACGATGCGGCTCACGCCGAAGTCCTTGGCGTGCCCGACGAGGCGCTGATAGTGGCGGCTGTCGCGATTGAGCACGGCGACGGCGCCCGCACGCATGCCGGCGAACAGGCAGGCTTTCTCGTCGGCGATGGCTTCTTCCGAACCCATGTGACCGATGTGCGCGGAGCCGACGTTGGTGATCACGCCGACATGGGCTTCGACCTGGCGCGCCAGCGGCTCGATCTCGCCGGGATGGTTCATGCCGATCTCGAACACGCCGTAGCGCGCGTCGCGCGGCAGGCGAGCGAGGCTGATCGGCACGCCGACATGGTTGTTGAAGCTAGCGGTGCTGGCCGAGGTCGGCGCCTGGACCGACAACATGGCGCGCAGCGCATCCTTGGTGCTGGTCTTGCCGACGGAGCCCGTAACGCTCGCCACACGCGCGTCGCTGCGCCTGCGCCCGGCATGACCGAGATCGACCAGCGCCTTCATCGTGTCGACGACCTTCACGAGATTGCCCTTCGCCTCCGGCACGTCGCGGGACACGATCGCGGCGGCAGCGCCGCGCGAGAGCGCGTCGGCCACGTAGGCATGGCCGTCGGTGGTCTCGCCGCTCATGGCGAAGAAGAGGTCGCCCCTGCCCACGGCGCGACTGTCGAAGGTGACGCCGCTGGCTTCGAACGCGCCCGACATGGCCACGGGAGAAACAGCCTGGGCGACTTCATCGGAGGTCCAAAGCGCACTCATCGGATCGCCTCGGCAAACTCGCGGGCAACCTCGGCGTCGTCGAAGCGATGCGTCACGCCCTTGATCGTCTGGCCGGTCTCGTGGCCCTTTCCTGCGATCAGCAGCAGATCGTCGGCACTCGCGAGCGCGGCCATGCCCTGCTCGATCGCAACGTGACGACCTTCACGCACTTCGGTGAAGTTCTTTCGACCCACGGGAATGCCGCGCAGGATCTCTGCGCGGATCGCCTCCGGCTCCTCGCTGCGCGGATTGTCGTCGGTGACGATCGTGAGGTCGGCAAGGCGCGTGGCGATCTCGCCCATCACCGGCCGTTTGGCGCGGTCGCGATCGCCGCCGCAGCCGAACACGACCACAAGCCTGCCCTTGGCGAACGGCCGCAGCGTCGCCAGCACGGTCTCGAGCGCTTCGGGCTTGTGGGCGTAGTCGACATAGACCGAAGCGCCGCTCCTGTGACGGGCCACGAGCTGCAGCCGGCCCGGCGCGCCGCGCAATGTCGACAGTGCAGCAACGGCGCGCGCGGGATCGCCGCCGGTCGCCACGACGAGGCCCAGCGCCACCAACGCATTCGAAGCCTGAAAGCCACCGACCAACGGCAGCTCGACTTCATATCGGCGGCCGAGCAGTTCGATGGCGAGCTGCTGGCCGGCCGGCGTCGGCGTGTCGGCAAGCAGGCGAAGTTCCACACCCTTTGCACCGTAGCTCCAGAAGCGGATGCCGCGCTGGCGGCAAATCCCGGCGACGGCAGAGGCGCGATCGCTGTCGGCGTTGACGACGGCAGTGCCGCCGGGCGGCAGAAGCTGAGCGAACAGCCGCGCCTTGGCCGCGAAGTAGGCGTCCATCGAAACGTGATAGTCGAGATGCTCGTGCGTGAGGTTGGTGAAGGCCGCCGCCTGGAGTCGCAGCCCGTCGAGCCGATGCTGGTCGAGTCCGTGGCTCGATGCCTCGATCGTCAGATGCGTCACGCCTTCGTGCGCCAGTGTGGCGAGATCGGCGTGGAGCTGTACCTGGTCGGGCGTGGTAAGGCCCGCTTCGCGCGCGAAGCCTGGCGAGACGACGCCAAGCGTTCCCACGCTCGCGGCCTTGAAGCCGAGGGCGCTCCAGATCTGGCGTACGAAATCCACGGTCGAGGACTTGCCGTTGGTGCCGGTGACGGCGGCGATGGTCGCCGGCTGAAGCCCGGCGAAGGCAGCCGCCATCAAGGCCGCACGACGGCGCGGATTGGCATCACGCAGCACGACAATCTCGGGAGCGAGCGGCGGCAGCTCCGCGTCGGGCGCGGCCAGGATCGCGACGGCGCCACGCCTCACCGCGTCCGCGACGAAAGACGCGCCGTCGGCTTTGGAGCCAGAGAGAGCCGCGAAAAGATAGCCGGGCTGGACCTTGCGCGAATCGAGCGTGAGGCCCGCAAGCACGGGATCGCCCGAGGAAACGCTCATGAGTGGAGCGGTTGAGGGGGAGGTGTCGGCTGACTGCCGCATGAGCTCACTCAGCCGCAACGCGACGCACTCCGGGCGCGGCCACTGCTGCCTGTCCACCGGACCTGGCGGGCAGTGCCTTGTGCTGTTCGGCACGGTTGCGCATGGCCGTCGACACAAACTGCGCGATCGGTGCCGATGCCATCGGAGCAGGGGTCGAGGCAATCTGTAACGCCGCAGGATTGCTCGTCCAATCGCCCGGCAGGATACCGTAAAGCGAGACGATGCTCTCTATGATGCTCTTGACACTCGGAGCCGACACCATGCCTCCGGTGGCATAGCCACCGGTTTCGGCGGTGCCCTTGGGCTCGTCGAGCGATACCAGGATGAGGAATTTCGGATCGTTCATCGGGAACATGCCGATAAAGCTGCTGATCAGGGCTTTTTGACGGTAGCCGCCGTGACTCGGCTTTTCCGCCGTGCCGGTCTTGCCGCCAACCTCGTAGCCTTTGACCTCGGAATTCTTGCCGGTACCTTCGATCACGTTCAGGCGCAGGAGCTGGCGCATCATGGTCGACGTCTTTTCCTGGATGACGCGCCGGCCTGGATCGCTCGCCGTCGTGCGCTTCACGAAACTCGGCTGGTAGAGAACTCCTCCGTTCACCATGGCCGACGCACCGGTGGCCAGATGCAGCGGCGTCACCGAAATGCCGTGGCCGAAGGCAATGGTCATCGTATTGATCTTTTGCCAGTGCCGCGGCCAGAGCGGTGCCGCGATCTCGGTGAGCTGCGTGCTCACCGGCTTCAAAAAGCCAATCTTCTCGAAGAACGCGCGCTGGCCTTCCGGCCCCATCACCTCCACGGCCATTTTGGCCGATGCGATGTTCGAGGAATACTTGAAGATCTCCGGCACAGTGAGCGGCCGGCGCTGCGGATGGTCGTCGTTGATGGTGAATCGGTCGATCTTGATCGGCGCGCTGGCATCGAACACGCTCGACAGGGTCACCCGGCCGGTGTCCAGCGCCATGGCGGTGTTGAATATCTTGAAGGTCGAGCCCTGCTCGTAGACGCCGAGCGTGGCACGGTTGAACAGCGCCTCGTTGGTGATCGTGCGCGCGTTGTTGGCGTCGTAGGTCGGCAACGACGCCATGGCGAGAATCTCGCCGTTGGTCACGTCCATCACGATCGACTGCGCGCCGATCGCCGAGAATTTCTTCACGGCGCGCGCCAGCTCTTCCTCGACCATGCGCTGCAGGCGAAGATCGAGCGAGAGCTGGACCGGTTGGCCGCTCTGGAGCTGCTGATCGAAGAAGCGCTCAATGCCGCCCAGGCCCTGGTTGTCGATGCTGTCGTAGCCCACCACATGCGCGCCGGCCTGGCCCTGCGGATAGATGCGGCGCTCCTCGCTCTGGAACTCGAGGCCGGGAATACCGAGACGATTCACGAGATTGTACTCGCGCGGGGTCATGCCGCGCTTGATCCAGATGAAGCTGCGGTCGGCCTCGAGCTTCGCCTTCATGTCCTCGTACTTGAACTCGGGCAATGCCGAGACGATCTTTTTCGCGGCTTCCGTCGTGTCGATCAGCAGCCGCGGATTGACGAAGGCCGACATCACCGGCACGGACGTCGCCAGCACCACGCCGTTACGGTCGACGATGTCGGCGCGATCGGACTGGATGGTGCCGCCGCGCACCGCGACCCGTTGCGTGGGCTCGGCGCCGTCGCGCAGCAACGAGACGTAGCCCATGCGCAAGGCCACCGCGACGAACACCATGACGAAGATCGCGCCGGTGACGACCAGCCGGTGACGTGCCGTTTCCTGGGCGTCGCCCTTCAGGCGCTCTTTCTCCGACCCGTAACGCGCGCCGGCCGCCGCGTTTGCCGCGACGGCCGGTTCGGGCGGTGCAGACTTTCGCCACAGCTTCACCGACGCACCTCTTCATTACGCGAGAGGATGTCGTCGATTGAAGCAGCGACGCGCTGCTTTCCGCCATCCGGACCCGATGGGGCCAGCTCCTTGGGAGCGGCCCGTCGAGGGGGCGTCGTGGGCCCGGTGGAAAGGGGTGCGGAGGCCGGCGAGGGGCTGCCGGCCTCCGCTGCGACGCGATCGCCACCGGGCTTCGACGAGGGGACGTCGGTGCCCGTACGTGGGGGGGAAGGGAGTGGCGAATCGCGTCGCGGGGGGACAGAACTTGTTGTGGCCAGTGAGTCGAGCCTCACGACCTGTTTGATGGAAGCCTGCTCGAGCTTGAGGTTCTTCTGCGCCAGGCGCTCGATGCGCTCGGCTTCGTTGAGGTAATCCCATTCGATCTGCAGGATGTGAGTCGCCTGCTGACTCTCGACGATCTTGAGATTGGTACGGTCGATCTTTTCCTCGAGATCCTGCACGCGGTATTTCACGCTGAACAAACCGATCGCCGTGCCGATGGCGGCGAGCGACCAGAACAGGAGCCCGCGGTTGATCATGCGCGGCCTCCTTTCGGTTCGGCGGCCAGCTTTTCGGCCACGCGCAGGCGCGCCGACCGCGACCGCGGATTGGCGGAAATTTCCTCTTCCGAGGGCAGCACCGGCTTGCGCGAGAGATCGCGCAGCGTGGCGGCCCGCTCCTCGCCGCGCGGCGGCGCATGGCGCGAGGGCGACGGCGTGCGGCCCGAGCGGGCGCGCACGAATTCCTTCAACGCGCGATCCTCGAGCGAATGGAACGACACGACCGCGAGGCGGCCACCGGGCGCCAGCACCGATTCGGCGGCGGCCAGGCCGCGCTCGAGCTCGCCCAGCTCGTCGTTGACCGCGATACGCAGAGCCTGGAAGGCGCGCGTCGCGGGATCGCTCTCGTCGCGTGCCGAGGGACCGACGGCGCGGCGCACGATCTCGGCCAGCTCGCCCGTGGTCTCGATGTGCTTCTCGCGGCGGCGCTCGACGATCGCGTGCGCGACGCGGCGACTCTTCCGCTCCTCGCCGTAGCGCCAGAAGATGTCGGCGAGCTCGGCCTCTTCCGTCTTGTTCACGAGGTCGGCGGCGGACGGGCCGTTCTTCTCCATGCGCATGTCGAGCGGACCGGAATTGCGGAACGAGAAGCCGCGCTCGGCCTGGTCGAACTGCATCGACGACACGCCGAGATCGAGGGTGACGCCGTCAACTTCTTCGCCGGACAGCAGCTCGGCCATGTCGCCGAAGCGGCCTTCGATCAGGCGCAGGCGCGGCGCATAGCGTTCGGCCAGCGCGCGGCCGGCGGCGATGGCGTCGGGATCGCGGTCGATCGCGATCACCTGGCAATCGGCGCGGTCGAGCATCGCGGTGGTGTAGCCGCCGGCGCCGAACGTGCCGTCGAGATAGCGGCCGCCGTCACGCAGCGCGAGCGCGTCGACGACTTCGTTCAGGAGCACGGGAATGTGGCGCTGGCTGATCATGCGTCACCGCCGCCGGAATTCTCGGAGGCGAGGCCACGCACGAACGCTGCCATCTTGGCGCGATCGGCCTCCTTGCGGGCCTGCCAGCGCGCGGGATTCCACAGCTGGAACTTCTCGCCCTTGCCGGTGAGGACCACGCCGTCGGCAACGCCGATCGCCTCGGCGAATTCGCCGGGCAGCGAGAAACGGCCGTCGGGCTCCAGCGCGATAGTGCGGGCGCTGGCCGACAGATAGCCCGCGGGATCGAAGGCTTCGTCGTCGAGCGCGACCTTGATGGAGCCCTTGGGGCCCAGCACTTCGGTGCGCAGGCGGTCGAGCATGGCGTCGAAGCCACTGCGCGAGTTGCCGTTCACGACACCGGGAAGATTCGGGGAGTGATAGAGGACGAAGGCGTTGCGGTCGTCGGCAGGCAGCTCGTCACGAAAGGCGGCGGGCATTTGCACCCGGCCTTTCTTGTCCAGCTTGATCAGGATTTCGGACCGAAACGCCACGGCCCTCTCCCCCTGTATCCCGCCGCAAGTGCCCCACGCCCCTGCTCATAATCGGGATGTCATGGGATATCATGGGAAAATCCGGGAAACAATAGTCAAGGGTCTGATTCAATGAGGAATCTGAGGGGCTTATAATGGATATCTATTGTGCGTTTGCGAGATTGGACCGCAACACCTTGTTGAAATTGAGTCGTCAGGCGGAATCAGTGAGTGGAATCAATGGTGGCGATTAACGCAATAAAATGTGGATTATTTGCGATGATCGCCATGGCCCGCCGCCGCGTCTTCCGAACCGGGGGCCTGAGGCCAGAGTGATATCATTGATATCACTGATATCAGGGGGTGGCGAATTCTGGGACAAATCGCCCTAAACGCAGACGCCATCGGCATCGGAGGCGTCCCAGGATTTGGGACATCCGGGCAAGAATGCAGGTCAGACGGCCTGTAAGCCGGGTTCTGTCCCCGCCCGTGAGGGCGATGGATGGCCATTCCTCTGGGATGCCCGTTACCGGACACCTCGCGCGACCGACCCGGGCGACGTCGCGGAAACACCGCTGCCGGTTGCCCGGCGTGCCGCCCCTATTTGGTCTTGCTCCCGGTGGGGTTTGCCCTGCCGCTTCCGTTACCGGTCGCGCGGTGGGCTCTTACCCCACCGTTTCACCCTTGCCTGCCTGGTTTGCCGCCCGAAGACGGGCCAGACCGGCGGTTTGTTTTCTGTGGCACTTTCCCTGGGGTCGCCCCCGCCGGCCGTTAGCCGGCACCGTGTCTCCGTGGAGCCCGGACTTTCCTCACCCCTTGCGGAGTGCAGCCATCCAGCCGTCTGACCTGCGGCGCCTGACTAGAGTGTGCCCCCCAGCGGGTCAAGCAGGCCGGCCAGCAGCCGGCCGGTCTCGGAATCGACCATGCCGTCGACCTGGGCCGGCCGGAAATGGCGCTGGAAGGCCTTCACGATCTCCCGCGGCGGCACGCCCAGCGGCGGCGTGTAGCCGTAGCGCTGCAGTCCCTTCTGGAAATCGCCGTCGAGGGGCCGGCCGCTGTCGCGCGGCCACAGGCCGATGCCTGCCCCAGCCAGCGTCTTCCAGGGAAAGCGCCGGCCCGGGTCGATCTTGCGCTGGGGGGCGATGTCGGAATGGCCGACCACGTTGCGCGGCACGATCGCGGGATGGCGCGTGACGATGCCGGCGCAGAGTTCGATCAGCGCCTCGATCTGCGCAGCCGGATAGTCGTGTTTGTCGCCGTGCAGGTTCACGATCTCGATGCCGATCGACGTTGCGTTCAGCGCCTCACGCCCGCGCCAGTACGATGTGCCGGCATGCCACGCGGTGCGGTTCTCGGGCACGAGGCGATAGGCCGCGCCGTCGAGATCGAGCACGTAATGCGCACTCACCCTGCCCTCGCGCTTGTCGTCGCTCAGGATGTCGAGCGACTCCTTCAGCGGCAGTTCGGTGTAGTGCAGGACGAGGATATCGACGGGCAGGTCGGTGCGCGCCGCGTGATTGGGCGACGGATGCTCGACGATCACGCGGCAAGCCTATGCAGCCACGAGGCCGCGCTGCCGGCGCAGCTTGGCATAGGCGTCGTTGATCAGCGCGAGCTTGCGGTTGGCGACCTTGATCGCCTCTTCCGGCAGGCCCTGCGCCATCAGGCGGTCGGGGTGATGGGCCTTCACCTGGCGGATCCACGCCTCGCGGATCTGCTCGTCGGTCGCGAGAGGATCGATGCCAAGCACGATGCAGGGCTCGCATTCGACCTCGCCCAGCGCCGCCGCCCGCGCGCGATCGAAGCGCGACGTGCTGAGGCCGAAGATGTCGGCGACCTTGGCGAGATACTCGGCCTCCGCCGCGGCGACCTTGCCGTCGGCCTTGGCGATGTCGAACAGGCCTTCGAGCACGCTCTCGAGGATTTCCGGCGCATCGGGAAACAGTGCCGCGACCTGGCGCGCGTACGTCTCGAAGCCCGCCGAATCGCGCTTGGCGAGATTGAAGAAGCGCTCGACGTTCTTCTCCTCGGCCTGCGGCACATGGAAGAAGGTGCGGAAGGCCTCCACCTCGCTGCCCGTCACCTCGCCGTCGACCCGCGCCATCTTGGCGCCGAGCGCGATTACGCCCATGGTGAAGGCGATCTCGCGCAGGCCGGGATGGTCCTTGGGATCGGCCGGCGTCGCGACCGAGGTCTCGCTGCTCACCCGGCTGTCGAGCACGTGATCGACCGCATGGCCCGCCGCCACGCCCAGAAGCGCCGCGATCGGCCCCCCCAGCGCGAAGCCTGCCGTGCCGCCGACGATCTTGCCCCAGATGCTCATGTTCGTTCGCTACCCGGCCACGGTTACAGGATCAAGGAGCCGATCGCCACGGCCACCAGCAGAGCGAGGGCAAGCCGGCGATAAAACACCTCGCTGGCGAGGGGAAACAGACGCTCGCCGAGCAGGCCGCCCAGGATCACTGCCGGCGCGAGGAAGGCGCTCTGCACGGCGGTGTCCCAGCCCACGAGACCGCGCCCGAAGAACAGCGATATCGCCACCAGGTCGACGAAGACGAAGTAGGTGGTGAGATTGGCGCGCACCTTCACCGCCGCCTCTGTACTTGCGAGGTAATAAAAAGCGATCGGAGGCCCCGCCATTCCGGAGAGCCCGTTGAGGAAGCCACTGACGGCGCCCGCCGCCAGGGTCGCCACGGGCCGCGGCCCGCCGCTGTAGCGCCAGCCGCTGGCCAGCATGGCCACGGCACAGAGCACGATCGCGGAAATCACCCAGCGCATGGGTTGCGGCGCCACCAGGGTCAGCACGTAATTTCCCAGCGGCGCTCCCACGATGGCCGCGACCAGCAGAAGGCCGATGACGCGCCAATCGACATGCCGGAATGCCCGCGGCAGCAACGGCAGGGCGACGACGATCTCGAGCAGCATGCACAGCACGATGCCGACCTCGGGCCCGTAGAGCGCCGAGAACACCGGCGTCATCACCATGGCCGCGCCAAAGCCCGCGAAGCCGCGCACCATGCCGGCAATCGCCGCGACCAGGGCCGCGATCAGAAAGGGTGTGGAAAGAATGTCGGGCATCGTACAGGGAAAGGGCCGAGGGGCGCGGAACCTAGCATTGCGGCCCCCGGGGGCCCGCATCATATAATGCAGGCCATGCCCTCAAAGAATCTCGCGCTGCCCGCGATGCCGCTCGACATGCCGTACATCCAGCGGCGGCCCGAGCTCGAAGGCGTAACGCGGAAGCCCTACAAGATGGTCTCGGATTACACCCCCGCCGGCGACCAGCCCGAGGCGATCCGCCAGCTGATCGCGGGCGTCGAGGGCGGCGAGCGCGACCAGGTGCTGCTGGGCGTCACAGGCTCGGGCAAGACCTTCACCATGGCCAACGTGATTGCCTCGCAGGGCCGGCCGGCGCTGGTCATGGCGCCCAACAAGACCCTGGCGGCCCAGCTTTATTCCGAGATGAAGGGCTTCTTCCCGGAGAACGCGGTCGAGTACTTCGTCTCGTACTACGACTACTACCAGCCGGAAGCCTACGTGCCGCGCACCGACACCTTCATCGAGAAGGATTCCTCGATCAACGAGCAGATCGACCGCATGCGCCACGCCGCCACGCGCGCGCTGATGGAGCGCGACGACGTGATCATCGTGGCGTCGGTGTCGTGCATCTACGGCATCGGGCCGCTCGAGAACTACCAGGCGATGACCTTCCGGCTGCACAAGGGCCAGAAGATCGACCGCACCACCCTGCTCCGCCGCTTCGTCGAGCAGCAGTACAAGAGAAACGACAACGCCTTCCAGCGCGGCACCTTCCGCGTGCGCGGCGACACGATCGACCTCTTCCCCGCCCACTACGAGGACCGCGCCTGGCGCTTCGAGATGTTTGGCGACGAGATCGAGTCGATCACCGAGTTCGATCCGCTGACCGGCGACAAGACCCTTTCGCTGAACGATATCATCGTCTACGCCAACAGCCATTACGTGACGCCCAAGCCCACGCTGCAGAAGGCAATCGAGCAGATCAAGATCGACCTCAAGCAGCGGCTCGACGAGTTCAACCGCGCCGGCCGCCTGCTGGAAGCGCAGCGGCTCGAGCAGCGCACCAACTTCGACATCGAGATGATGTCGACGACCGGCGCCTGCGCCGGCATCGAGAACTATTCGCGCTACCTCACCGGCCGCAAGCCGGGCGAGCCGCCGCCCACCCTGTTCGAATACTTCCCGCAGAACTCGCTGCTGATCTGCGACGAGAGCCATGTGACCGTGCCGCAGATCGGCGGCATGTTCCGCGGCGACTTCAACCGCAAGAGTGTGCTGGCCGAGTTCGGCTTCCGCCTGCCGTCGGCGATCGACAACCGGCCACTGAAGTTCGAGGAATGGGAGGCGCTGCGCCCGCAGACCACGTTCGTGAGCGCCACGCCCGGCCCCTGGGAGATGGAGCGGACGCAGGGCGCCTTCATCGAGCAGGTGATCCGTCCCACCGGCCTGATCGATCCGACGGTGATCATCCGCCCGGTCGAGAAGCAGGTCGACGACCTGATCGCCGAGTGCAAGGAGTGCGCGAAGAAGAGCCAACGCGTGCTGGTCACCGTGCTCACCAAGCGCATGGCGGAGGACCTGGTCGAGTATCTCCACGAGGCCGGCATCCGCTGCCGCTACCTGCACTCCGACATCGAGACGCTGGAGCGTATCGAGATCATCCGCGACCTGCGGCTGGGCGCCTTCGACGTGCTGGTCGGCATCAACCTGTTGCGCGAGGGCCTCGACATTCCCGAGTGCGCGCTGGTGGCCATCCTCGATGCCGACAAGGAGGGCTTCCTGCGGTCGCCCACCTCGCTGGTGCAGACCATCGGCCGCGCCGCGCGCAACGTCGAGGGCCGGGTCATCCTCTACGCCGACAAGATGACCGACTCGATCAAGTACGCGATCAGCGAAACCGACCGCCGCCGCGCCAAGCAGATCGCCTACAACAAGGCGCACGGCATCACGCCCGCCTCGATCAAGAAGAACATCGGCGAGATCCTGCAATCGACCGCCGAGCGCGACCACTACACGGTCGACACCGGCGTGTCGGGCGACGTGCACCTGGTCGGCCACAACCTGCGCACGCACATCGTCGAGCTCGAGAAGCGCATGCGCGAAGCCGCGGCCAACCTCGAATTCGAGGAGGCTGGCCGCCTGCGCGACGAGATCCGCCGCCTCGAAGCCAACGAGCTCGAGCTGCCGGGCCAGGCGCAGAGCGCCAATGTCGGCGTGCATCTCGGCAAGATGCAGCACAGCCGTGTCTTCCGCGGCGTGCGCACCGGATCGGGCGGCGGCGGCAAGCCGGCACGGCGCAGCGGGAGATAGGTCGATGCTCTTTCGGACGCTGTTCGTCGCGCCCTGCAATGTCGAAGACTTCCTCACGACCGTGAAGTAGCGAGCACCGGCCGGGCGTGGAGCAAAATCAGAACTATCGTCCCGACATCGACGGGCTGCGGGCCGTCGCGGTGTCGTCGGTGCTGGTCTTCCATGCCTTCCCGCAGTTTCTGCCGGGCGGCTTCGTGGGCGTCGACATCTTCTTCGTGATCTCGGGCTTCCTGATCTCCTCGATCATCTTCAGCGGCCTCGACCGCGGCACATTCAGCATCCTCGACTTCTACGGCCGGCGCATCCTGCCGGCGCTGTTCCTCGTCCTGGTCGTGTCCTTCGTGCTGGGCTGGTTCCTGCTGTTCGGCGACGAGTACCGCGAGCTCGGCAAGCAGATGGCGGCCGGCGCCGGCTTCGTCTCGAACTTCGTGCTGTGGGCGGAGAGCGGCTATTTCGACAAGGCCGCGACCACCAAAATCCTGCTCCATCTCTGGAGCCTCGCGATCGAGGAGCAATTCTACATCTTCTGGCCGCCGCTGTTGATCCTGTCGTGGAAATACAGGAACGCCGTGCCGGCCCTCATCGTCGCCGCACTCGTGCTCTCCTTCGCCACGAACATCTGGCTGGTCGGACACGACGGCACGGCCGCCTTCTATTCACCCCTGTCGCGCGCCTGGGAGCTGATGGCGGGCTGCGCGCTGGCACTGCTGAAACGGCGCGGCTGGAAAATTCAGCCCGCGAAAGCCGGCAGCGTCGCGAGCGTGGGCCTGTTGCTGCTGATCGCGAGCTTCGCCCTGATCGGCGACACGCGGGCGTTCCCCGGCTGGTGGGCGGTGGCGCCGGTGCTCGGTACGTTCCTGCTGATCGCCGCCGGTCCCGATGCCTGGCCCAACCGCAGGATCCTCTCCCACTGGACGTTCGTGGCGATCGGCCTCGTCAGCTATCCGCTCTATCTGTGGCACTGGCCGCTGCTCACCTTCGCGCGGATCTACGAAAGCACGACACCGACGCGCAGCGTGCGGCTCGCCCTGCTCGCCCTGTCGCTGGTCGCGGCGATCGCGACGTACAGGCTGGTGGAATTGCCGATCCGCCGCGGCCCGCGCGCGACCGCCAAGGCGGTTGCCCTCTTTGCGCTGGTCGCCGGCATGGGGACGCTGGGCCTCGTGTGCTACGGCATGAACGGCTTCCCCGGTACCGGCTTTCGCGATCCCCAGCGCGAGGCGTTCGTCGACTATTTCGACAACGAAGGAGCCGCGTGGAAATTCGGAACGCGCATGGGCCTCACCGAGAAGTTCCGCCTCGAATGCGACTTCTACAACCTCGATCGCTATCGGCGTCACCAGGCCACCAGCGTTCCGATGCCCGGCATCGCACCGGGCTGCACCGAGCGCGATCCGGCAAAGCGCCACGCCGTGATGCTGTGGGGCGACTCGCACGCGCAGCATCTCTACTGGGGCCTGAAGCAGACCCTGCCGCCCGACTGGCAGATCCTCCAGGTCGCGAGCTCGGGCTGCTTCCCTGACCCGAACGCAAGCGGTCCGTCGACCACCAACTATTGCCAGCACTCGAACTGGGTCGCGTTGCAGGCCATCGCCAAGGCCAAGCCCGACGTCGTGATCGTGGCGCAGGAGGGCGGCCAACGGAACCGCCGATTCGTCGAGATCTCGACGAAGATCCAGCCGCTCGGCATCAAGCGCACCTTGTTCGCCGGTCCGACACCGCACTGGATGACGGGCTTGCCCGCCATCGTCGCGCGCAAGCTGTGGCCCGATCCTCCGCGACGCACCTTCGTCAGCTACAATCCGCGGACCTGGGAACTGAACGACGCCCTGAACACCGGCTTCCTCACCACCGATGCGATGGCCTTCGTCGACATCATCGGCACATTCTGCAACGCTGAAGGCTGCCTCATCTATCTCGGCGACGATGTGAAGACCGGACTGACCAGCATGGACGACGCCCACCTCCTGCCCATCGCCTCGGAGTATCTGGCCCGCCAGCTTCTCGCACGCATGGTCACCGGGAGCGTCAGGGATTGATCCGCCGGATCGCCCTCGGCGCTTCGGTCGCGGCAGCGTGCATCGCCAGCCTGCTGGTCGGCATGCATTCCGGCAGCACGGGCGACCGCATGTTCCGCGTCACGCGGGACGCCAAGCGCTGGCTAATGCCGACGCCGGAGTTCAACAACTATCAACAGCTGGTCGCCTTTCCGGGCAGACGGGAGATCGCGCCCCCGCCGATCACCCCGCGCACGATGGTGGCCTTCGCGTTCGGGCAGAGCAACTCGGCCAATCACGGCGATGAGAAATTCCGCGCATCGTCACCGTCCGTGGCCAATTTCTGGAACGGCAAATATTTCGCCGCCGAAGACCCGTTGCTCGGTGCGACAGGCAAAGGCGGCAGTCCCTGGGTCCTGATGGCCAACAAGCTGATCGAGGCCAAGACCTTCGACTCGGTGATCCTGATCTCGGCCGGCATCGCGGCATCGCCCGTCGAAGCTTGGACCACAGGCGGCAGCCTGAACGGCATGCTGGAGAAGCGCCTGGCCGAAGCGAAGGACGCAGGCCTCACCGTGACGCATTTTCTCTGGCACCAGGGCGAATCGAACAATTCCCCGGCGGGTGCCGCCAACTACGATGCCGCGATGCAGCCGATCATCGCGCTCACCAAGCGCACCTTCCCGCAGTCGAAATTCTTCGTGGCCCAGGCGACCCTCTGCGGCCCCGGCAATGTGCCCAGTGTCGAGTTGCAGAAGATTCAGCTCGGCCTCACCCGGCTGCCCGGCGTCTTTGCCGGTCCCAATACCGATGAGATCGGCTTCGCCGGCCGCTACGACAGCTGCCACCTGAACGGCAGCGGGCTGGAGAAGCACGCCGCGGGATGGGCCGCGGCCATCGCCGCGCATCGCGACTAGGGCGTGGACTTGATGCAATCAACAGCTGAAGTCGCCATGTCCGAAGTCGCCCAGTAGGCGGACATTCGCGGAAGCGACAATTAGAACGCGAATGACCCACGACGGACATGGCGCGCCAACTCCTTAGATTACCGAGCGGGGGCGCAACAAGGCCGTGATCCTGTGAGTGGCGACGGCTTGGACAAGAATATCGCGCTCAATATCTCTAGATATGACGATCGCGAATGCTCCGTACCGCTAGCGCGGGTAGTGAGACGGCGTAAATTCGGTTGTCCCGTTTTGCCCGATGCGCGTAGGCTCTCAGGACGATGGCCGAATTGGAGACCGTCATGCAGCTCTGCTTGGGATTGATCGTTGCTGCAACCATGCTGATCGCAGCCGGGGCTTCACATGCGCAGGATCGCTTCCGGGACCTGCGGCAGACGCCGATGATCCAGCAGGCGCAGAAACAAGACACGTGCTGCTGCCAGGAGGGACAACCCGGCCGCTACACTAACCAGCTCAAGCGGAGGGATGACTGCAAGGCCGCAAACGGCAAGTGCATCGCCAAGGAGGCATGTCACTAGTCGGCCTGCCAAGGGCTGCTCGCCGGTGCGATGGGTGAGAGAAACCTCGCCAACCCATATAGCGCAGGGCCACCTTTAGGGGGACTGATGTCGCTTACTGGCCCAAAACGGACCTCGCGCGATGTCCGCTGTATGTCTGCTTGCGGGGGCAAAGCTGACATCAGCTTTGGCAACATCGCACAATCTGGTCAAAACTCAGGACCGCTGGAGGGTCACCCGTCAGTTCTCTCCTTTGACCACTCCGGCACGCCACTCTTCTGAAAATTGGCGGGCCGATCAGGGCTGCCGGTGCGCCTTCCTTTGCTGCGCGCGGCGGGACATCATGTTCAACCCCTCGATCAGCGCCGAGAAGGCCATGGCGGCGTAGATGTAGCCCTTGGGGATCTTCACGCCCATGCCCTCAGCCAGCAGCGTGCCGCCGATCATCAGCAGGAAACCCAGCGCCAGCATGACGATGGTCGGGTTGTTGCCGATGAAGCGCGCCAGCGGGTCGGCCGCGAGCAGCATCAGGGCGACCGCCGTCACGACGGCGATAATCATGATCGGAATATCGTCGGTCATGCCGACGGCGGTGATGATGCTGTCCAGCGAAAAGACGATATCCAGCACCAGGATCTGTCCGATGGCGCTGGTAACGCTCAGCCCCGCCGTGCCGGCGGCGGAAGGTTCGGCGCCATGCCCGGCACCGTTCCCGACGCTGTCGTGAATTTCCGTCGTCGCCTTCCAGATCAGGAACAGACCGCCGGCGATCAGGATGAGGTCGCGCCAGGAGAAGGTATGGCCGAACAACTCGAACAGCGGCTGCGTCAGACGGACGATGAACGCCACCGTGCCGAGCAGAGCGAGCCGCATGATGACCGCCATGCCGATGCCGATCTTGCGCGCACGCGAGCGCTGATGTTCCGGCAGCTTGTTGGTCAGGATCGAAATGAAAATCAGGTTGTCGATGCCAAGGACGATTTCCATGACGACCAGCGTGGCCAGTGCCGCCCAGGCATGGGGGTCGCGCGCGAGAACGAGAAGTTCTTCAAACATCCCTACTACATAGGATGTTTTTGCCTTCCGCCAAGAGATCTCGATTCTTTAACCTGAAAGTTCCTGGATAAACCGTTGAGTCGGTCGGCGCCGATCCCGGTTGAGCGGGATTCGGCATTGCGGCTCACTGGATCGAGGGCAACAACGGCGCGGCCAGCGGGCAGCGGGCAGCGGGCAGCACCGTAACGTTCGGAAGCGGAAACGACACCATTCATGCCGGAATCAGCGACACCGTCACCGTCGGCAAAGGTCATGATATCTTTGTCTTCGACCAGACAACCGCGAGTTCGATTGGCACAGTCGTGATCAACGAGTTTGATCCTGGCCGCGACGTCATCGATGTCTCCTGGGCTTTGGTGACCACCTTTGGCCTGACAGGTACTCAGCCGGCGATGGACAGCCAACTTGCCGCACAGTTCCGCGATACTGGTCCGGGAGAGGCCGCACTACTGCACCTCGACGCGACGACTACGATCACCTTGACGGCCGTCCCTGCCCACACCCTGCTTGCCAGCGACTTTCATATCGGGTGAATGCCTGTCGCGTCCGACCGCTGGCGATGCCGGCTTGTGACCCGAAGCGGACCTGGAGAAACCGCTTTCCCGGATCACCTCGGCGGACTGATCGGCTATTCGCAAACAGCCTTGAATTTGCCGTCGGCCTGCTTTTGGGGATAGCAGGCCACCAGCGCGCCACTATGCGCTTCGATTCGCCATGCGACGGGAACATCGTTGCCGCCCTGTGTTGCGCTGATCTGATATCGATCCACAAACTGCGCGTACACGATCGAGCCGCCAATGATCACGGCGGCGAGAACGATGGCTACTGCATTACTCATGGCAACGACTGCTCCCTTCAGATTCCAACTGACATTCCCTAGATGAAACTCTTGAACAGTGCGAACGCTAGCATTCTACCGGCTTCCAAGAAAGCCAGGGGCGGCCGACACCGTTTGCGCGGCACTCCCGCCACGTCCACAGTCTAGAACGACGCCTAAGCCATCGATTTGGCCCTTTCCCTCGTCAGTCAGGCGCCCCCTCCCATGGTGATGACGCATCCGACTCGTTCAGCCCCACGCTGGGGCCGGTCGTGGTTGCAGTCCGTCGATCATCTTCAGTGTTGTCACCGACGTGCCGCTGACTTCCGGTTCTGGCCCTTAGCAGACGTGGCAAGTGGGGTGGCCGAAGTTTGCTTTAGGTCCAGAAGCGGACATGTTCGGCGCCGCCCAAGCGTTAGCCTGCTTTTGAGTTCGCGGCCTGGATCAGACCGGCGGCAGTGTCAGGTCGATCCGCGCCGTCCACACCGGCATCGGTAAGGTATCGCGGCCCGAGAGATTGGCCGGAAGGGCTGCGCGGTCGGTGACCTTCTTGAACGGCAACACGAGCGGCGCGCGTACGCCGAAGACGGCGTCGCGGTCGAGATACTTGTCGTCCTCGGGGAAGAACTCGGTGATCAGCGGCTTGTGGCCCGGCGCCTTGATCATCATGTGCAGATGAGCCGGCCGCCACGCATCGCGGCCGAGCGCGCGCAGCATGTCGCCCGCGGGGCCGTCGTCGGGCACGGTGTAGGATACCGGCCGCACGGTCGTGAAGGCGAAGGTGCCGTCGCCCGCGACCGTGAGACGGCCGTGATAGTTGGTCGGGTTCTGCTGCGGATCCTGCTGCGCGTAAAGGCCGTTGCCGGCGTTCTGCCAAAGCGCCAGCACAGTGCCCGCGGCGGGCGCACCCTTCTGGTCGACACTCTTTCCGCTCACCACCAGCGGCTCGCCCACCTGGCCGTGCCACAGGTCGCCGCCGTTGGGCAGCTCGGGCGTATTCTCGATGAAGAACGGGCCCAGCACCGACGAGGGCGTGCCCTTCGTCTGCGCGTTCACCATGTCGACCAGCGAGGAGACGCCCAGCAGGTCGGAGAACAGGATGTATTC
>CAIMEE010000540.1 GCA_903839865.1 Enhydrobacter aerosaccus
CACGATCTGCTCGTGGCACAGCGATTGGGATGCGCTGCCGTCTTCCGAGCGCGCGCGGCTCAAGGCGCGGCAGGGCGTGCGCTACGCGGCCGAAGATGGTGTCACGGTGATGGATCCGGTCGCCATGAAGGAAGTGCCGCGCGACGGCGAGACCATGGGCGAGGTGATGTTCCGCGGCAATCTGGTGATGAAGGGCTACCTCAAGAATCCCAAGGCCACGCGCGAGGCCTTCGAGCACGGCTGGTTCCACTCGGGCGATCTCGGCGTGCTGCACGAGGACGGCTACGTCGAGCTGCGCGACCGGTCCAAGGACATCATCATCTCGGGCGGCGAGAACATCTCGACCATCGAGGTCGAGGGCGTGATCATCAAGCATCCCGCCGTCGCCAACGTGGCCGTGGTCGCCAAGCCCGACGAGAAATGGGGCGAGACGCCCTGCGCCTTCGTCGTGCTGAAACCGGGTGCGTCTGCCACCGCCGAGGAGATCGTGGCGCATTGCCGCGCCGGCCTCGCGAGTTACAAGTGCCCGCGCTTCGTGGTTTTTCGCGAGCTGCCGATGACCTCCACCGGCAAGGTCCAGAAATACGTCCTGCGCGAGTGGGCAAAGGCCGTGTAGTCGCCATAATCCGTGGGCTATTGTTGCCCCGGAATGTCTGCCCCAACCACGCTCATCGCCACGACCAGGAGCGGCGTCCGCCCCCTGGGCGTGCGCGGCGAGCCCCTGCACAATTCCGCGGCCCAGATCCGGCGCGTCGTGCGCCGCCGGCTGGGCGACGATGCGGCAGACCTGCTGGCCGAGCCGCAGGTCCACGAGGACGGCAGCGTGATCGACTGGTACGCCGCCTGGCCGGGCGACGTGCGTCAGGTCGCGAACATGGAGCCCGCCGAGCGCAGCGCGATCCTGGCCAGGGTCGATAGCTCGCTGGCCGATATCGCGCGCCTCGGCCAGACGCTGAAGGGCGCCGGCGACGGCGACGACATGGGCGTGGTCGGCCGCTCGCTGCACCTCGCCGCGCGCCGTCCCGCCGAATCGTTCGTGTTCCTGGTTGGCGACAAGCCTGTCGTCGTGTGCTGGGGCTACGAGAAGGAAGTGGCGAACACGCTGCTGCCGACCGTTGCGCCCAAGGCACCTGTGCCCGCCGCGCCGGCGCCCGTCGTGCGCCATCAGTCCGTTCTCGAGCCGGCGGCGTTGCCGGTCGTGGCGACGCGGGCGGCAACGATCCCCTGGGCGCGCACGCTTCTCGCGGCACTGCCGCTGCTTCTGCTCCTGCTGGCCGGCGCCTGGCTGCTGCGCGACTTGCTGCCGGGCGATCCTGCGCTGGCGATGGCGATGCATGAAGGCCCGCCCCGCCCGCCTGCCGTGGCCGTGCACGATCCGCTCCCGGTCCTGAAAGCCTCGCTCGCCTCGGAGAGCGTACGCGCCAAGGCGCTCGCCATCGAGATCTCGGCAATCGAGGGCGAGCTGAAGAAACGCGTCGCCGACTGCAAGCCGCCCGAAGAACCCAAGCCGCCGCAGACCGCGATGGTGCAGCCCAAGCCCGCGCCGCCCGCGGTCGCACCGCCCCCGCAACCCCAGCCGCGCCCGGCGCCGCCACGGCCTGAATCGAACACGACGCCGGACGGCCGCCTGCGGATTCCCTCGACGCCGACCAACGACTATTCCTTCATGGCCGGCTGCTGGCGCACCGATCCGTTCCGGCACGAGCGCGGCCAGGCACAGGCCGGTGTCTCGTCCTACTGCTTCGATCAGAGCGGACGCGGCCAGCTCGAATGGCGGCGCGGACGCACCGCCTGCCGCACACGTGCGCAGGCGCAGTTCAGCGGCATGAACCTCGCGCTGCGCGACGCCGACACCACGTGCAACGACGGCTCGCACTGGTACGCCGACCAGCTCACCTGCCAGCGTGGCGCCGACAATGTCGCCAACTGCAGCGGCAACTCGCAGGGCGCGTTCGGTCCCACGTCGTGGACGGTCAACCTGCACAAGATAAACTAGGCTCGTGTCCCTCTCCCCACGCTTTGCGTGGCGAAGCTTCCAGGCCGGCGCGTTGCGCATGATCCTGCCCGGCCTCGCCTCTCTTCCCTTCGGTATCGGCTTGGGCGTCGCGGCAGCCCAGAAGGGCCTGAGCCCGCTCGAGACGACAATCATGAGCCTCACCGTGTTCGCGGGAACGGCGCAGATGGTGGCACTCGACCTGTGGGCGCAGCCGCTGCCGCTGGTGGCGCTTTTCGTCACCGTGTTCGTGGCCAACCTGCGCTACTTCGTGATGGGCGCGGCGCTACAGCCGCACATGAACCGTCTGCCCTGGTACCTGCAGCCGCTTGTCTGGCACGTCACGGTCGACCAGAACTGGGCGGTCAACATCGCCGAGTACCAGCGCGGCAAGGGAGACTTCGCGCGGTTCCTGGGCGGCGGCCTCAGCATGTCGCTGATCTGGACCGGCTCGTGCCTGCTGGGCGGCCTCGCTGCGAGCGGCCCGCTGTCGGATCCCGCGCTGGTGAAGCGCCTCGGCCTCGATTTCGTGGGCGTGGCGGTGTTCGTCGTGGTGGCTGCCACTCTTTTCAGAGGCAAGCGGGACATCGCTCCCTGGGCCGTCGCGATCGCGGCAGCGCTCGGCGCCAAATGGCTGTTCGCCGGCAACTGGTACATCGTGGTGGGCGGCATGGCCGGCGGCCTGTTCGGCGCCTTCACCGAAACGAGACGCGATGCTTCACAGCGATAACCTGATCGCGATCGCGGTGATGGCGCTCGCTGCACTGGCGGCCAAGGGCGGCGGGTTCGTAGCGATGCGCTGGCTCGGGCGCCACCGTTTCGTGAGCGCGTGGCTGCAGCACGCGCCGGGCGCGGTGCTGGTGTCGGCGGCGATCGTGCCGATCGTGCAGAGCGGAGGCGCGTACTGGGCCGGAGCAGTCGCCGGCGTGATCGCGACTCGCACCGCCGGCGGCTTCACGGTGGGATGCTTCACCGCCGTCGGTGTGGTCGCCCTGGCCCGGCTCGCGGGCCTTCAGTAGTTAGTGACGGGTCTCGCGCCCGCGCAGGCGGATGATCTCGTCCTTGATCTGAAGTTTTCGCTTCTTGAGGCTGCAGATCGCATCGTCGTTCGGATGCGGCCTCGCCGCTTCTTCACCGATCGCATGCTCAAGCGACTTATGCTTGGCCTTCAACGCTTCGATATGGCCCATCGCGCTCATCTCGCTGACCTCCGAACTAGTTGTCGACAGTGAAATCCTGACTCCGACATTGGGCCGAGTCCACCCGGAATCAACCTTCTCCCACCGCTGTGCATAAAACAGTAGGATGGGCCGCATGGCTGAACCAAAAAGGCTGATTGTCGGTATTTCCGGGGCGTCCGGCGTGATCTACGGCGTGCGCCTGCTGGAGGCGCTGAGGCCGTTGCCTGTCGAGACCCACCTGGTGATGACGCGGACGGCAGAAGTGACCCTGGCGCATGAGACCGATCTGAAGGTTGCAGACGTTCGGCGGCTCGCGGATGTGGCATATAAAATAGACGACCTCGCCGCTGCGATCTCGAGTGGGTCATTCCGGACCATCGGGATGATCGTGGTGCCCTGCTCGATGCGCAGCCTCGGTGAGATCGCCCACGGCATCACCAGCAATCTGCTGACACGAGCCGCCGACGTCGTACTAAAGGAACAGCGCCGCCTTGTTCTGGTTGCGCGAGAGACACCGATTCACACGATTCATCTCCGCAACATGCTGACGCTGTCCGAAATGGGCGCGGTGATCGCCCCGCCGATGCCGGCTTTCTACAACAGGCCCAAGGACTTGGACGACATCGTGAACCATACCGTGGGGCGCGCGCTCGACCTGTTCGATCTGGACACTGGCAAGGTCAAACGCTGGGACTGAGGCCCACCGCCTGGGCGATCTCGGCTGCGGAAAGTGCGGGAAAGGCGCCCTTCAGCAACGCGGCCACGGCCCGCCGGTCGGCCTCGTCCGGGGTCACGCCCAAACACACGGCATAGACGCCGAGATTGCCGATGGCCGCCCGCAGGCGCTTTTCCACCGGCCGGTCGCGATCGGAGGGCGGCGAATGAAGGCCCACGAGCTTCAACTGCTCGGCATGCTCGGCGGCCAGTTCGGCATCGGCGACCCGGCGGCGCGTGGCATCGACACTCTCGGGCGGCATGTCCTTGAGCAGGCGCCGAACCTCGCGGAGCGGCTTCACGATCACGGCCTGCCATGGGCCGATCTCGGCCAGGATCGCCCGCAGGCGATCGGCGCTGAGCGTCGGCCGGCCGGAGGCGCCCAGCCAGCAGCAGAACAGCAGGATGTTGACGTCGCAGCCGCGCCGCTCCTGCAGGTCCAGGCAGGCGCCGGACACGCCCTCGGCGGCGTAGATTTCCAGAGAAAAGTTCCAGAACGGATGGGGCAGAAAGTCCGACATGCTTCCCTTCAGACGGCCGAAGGGGTACACGGCGCGAAGGCGATGAGCAACGACGACACCTCCCCCGAGTCCCTCGAGACCGGAGCGATCCAGGCCAAGCTCGAAGGCCTGCGCATCGAGCACCGCGACCTCGACGACGTGATCGATCGGCTGATCGAGAAGCCGCCGTTCGACCAGCTGCAGTTGCAGCGGCTGAAGAAGCGCAAACTCGGGCTCAAGGACCAGATTCTCCGGTTGGAAAGCCAGCTCATTCCCGACATCATCGCCTGAGAGATGGCAAAAGCGTCAAAGAAGGCCGCCAAAGCGCCGGGTAAGCCCGTTGTCGGCATCATCATGGGCAGCCAGTCCGACTGGTCGACCATGCACCACACCGCCGACACGCTGGCGGCGCTCGGTATCCCCTGCGAGACCCGCATCGTTTCCGCCCACCGCACGCCCAGGCGGCTGTTCGCCTATGCCTCCGGAGCGAAGGCCCGTGGCCTGAAGGTGATCGTCGCGGGCGCCGGCGGTGCAGCCCACCTGCCCGGCATGACCGCCTCGATGACGCCGCTGCCGGTGCTGGGCGTGCCGGTCGAGAGCGCGGCGCTGAAGGGCATGGATAGTCTTCTTTCCATCGTGCAGATGCCGGCCGGGATTCCCGTCGGCACGCTGGCCATCGGCCGCGCCGGCGCGATCAATGCCGCCCTGCTGGCCGCCAGCATCGTGGGCCTGGGTGACGCCCGGGCGATGGCGGCGGTCGAGCGTTGGCGCGCGAAGCAGACCGATGCCGTGGCGAAAGCCCCGAAAGACGACGCTCCTCCCGCGCATCGCTGAAAATGGCCGCGCCGAAAATCCTGCCGCCGGGTTCGACCATCGGCATCCTGGGCGGCGGCCAGTTGGGCCGCATGACCGCGCTCGCCGCGGCACGACTCGGTTACAAGACCATCGTCTACGCGCCCGACGATGATTCGGTCGCCGGCGAGGTCGCGACGCTTTACGTCCAGGGCGACTACGACGACAGGCTGGCGCTCGAATGGTTCGGCGAGCGCGTCGATGTCATCACCTACGAATTCGAGAACGTGCCGGAAGCGACGGTAACGATCTGCGAGCAATGGAAGCCGGTACGGCCGGGCATCAAGCCGATCCACTTCGCCCAGCATCGCATCCGCGAGAAGGACTTTTTGCGCAAGGCGGGCATCGGCACGGCGGACTATCAGGCGATCCGCACCGAGGACGACATCGAGAAGGCCACGGCCCTGCCCGGCATCCTGAAGACCTGCACCGAGGGCTACGACGGCAAGGGCCAGGCCCGCGTCGCGACCAAGGACGGCATCAAGGCGGCGTGGGAAAAGTTCGGCCGGCGCGAGTGCATCCTGGAAGCGCTCGTCGATTTCCAGTGCGAGGTCTCGGCGATTGTCGCGCGCGGCATCGACGGCAACGCAAAGTGCTTCCCGATCGGCCGCAACGAGCATCGTGACGGCATCCTGCGCACCACGCACGTGCCCTCGGGTCTCTCACCGGAGATCCTGAAGAAGGCCGAGGCGTTCGGCCTCAAGCTCGCGGAGAGTCTCGATCTCGTGGGACTGGTGGCGCTCGAGATGTTCGTGACGCGCGACGGCCGCGTGCTGGCCAACGAGATGGCGCCGCGTCCGCATAATTCAGGTCACTGGACGATGGACGCCTGCGCCACCAGCCAGTTCGAGCAGCTCGTGCGTGCGATCTGCGGCCTGCCGCTGGGCAGCGTCGAGGTGATGGCGCCCTCGCGCATGGAGAACCTGATCGGCGACGAGGCCAACGACTGGAAGAAGTATGTCGCCGATCCGTCGGCGCGCTTGCATCTCTACGGCAAGAGCACACCGCGCCCCGGCCGTAAGATGGGACACGTCACCTTTATCGGCTGACCCTTCGAGGTCAAACGCCCGGAATCGTACGGCGGATTCAATAGGTCAGCGCAACACCACCTAATCTTACTGGATGAGGGGGTGGCCGATGGTGACATCACGGATATGGTTCACGGCAACGCAGAAGGCCGAGCTGTGG
>CAIMEE010000541.1 GCA_903839865.1 Enhydrobacter aerosaccus
AAGATCAAGCACTTCAGGCGCATCGCAACACGCTACGAGCAGACATCTCGTGCATTTCTGTCCATGCTATACCTCGTCGGCACGTTCATCTGGATACGCTAAATGTCAACGCGCTCTAGACCGCCTAGCAAAGATTGATGGTCGATCCGGGCCGACACCAAAATTGCTTCAACCGACTCTGGTGTGGTGAGAAGAACGTCCGGTGCGTCCCGCAGCATCCTCTTGCGTGCCGGCTCGCCAACGTCACCATGCCATACGCCCACGGTGCGGCCAACGAAACCGGCGTATCGGCTGAGCCGGGGCTCAAGGTTGTTCAGCAAAGCCTTTAATGGGCACAGATAGAGAATCGAAAGACCACTCCAGGACTGGTTTGCTGCGCGTGACAGCAGTGGCAAGAACGCCGCTTCGGTCTTTCCGCCAGCCGTCGGCGCAAGGAGGAGTACGTCATCTCCAGCGTGGATCGGAGCAATCGCGTCCCTTTGGGTCGCCCGTAGATCAACCCATCCCAGCGTATTGACGATGTGATATCGTAGGGCCGGGTGAAGCTGATCGAATGATTTCACGCGTCAAGCTCAACATCGTCGACCGAAGTCGCACCTGCGCTAGCACGCTCGGCGACAGACAGCTCTCGTTCATCAATAGTTGGCGCATAATGTCGCCGCGGATCGAATTCCGTAAACTGATCAACTCTGTCAAGTACGTCCGCAACGAGTTTCTTGAGGAAAATGCGAGGCGCAACCCCAACGCGCCCCCCAAATCGGCCAGCGACCGCACGAGCAAGATCTGCAAGATAAGCGTTGTCGACAACCGCGCGGACGCGCCCGCTCTGGGTCGCTTGCTCTGCAAAAAGGTCACGAACCCGCGCGCCTACCTGCACCAGGGCATCGAGATCAAACCCGGGAAGCCTTATTTGCACAGCCCGCGGATTATCGAAGCGCGCATCGGTCGCAAAGTCCGTGTGGATGCGCTGGGCTAAGGGAGGGAGGCGCTGAACACCCTGCGGCCCATCAAAGAAAGCAGACGTTCCAGTCACGACAAGGAATAATCCCGGATATCGACCGGCATCCATTTCGTCGAGAAGCTGTCGGAGAGCGTTGAGTCCCTTCTCGCGAGTGTCGGCGCGCATTCGTTGTAATGTCTCAACCTCATCAAGCACTAAGACAAGTCCTGGCCGCCCAGAATCTCGAAGGATGGTCAGCAGCCCAGCCAGAAAGTGCATTGCTCCGAACGGATCGAGATCGCCCTTCACGCCAGCAGCGCGCTTTACTGCGGCAGCGACGTTCGGCTGACCACCGAGCCAAGCGATCAATCCCTCAGCAAGCGCCGCCTCATCGGCTAGTAGAGCACGCCGGTAGGCACGCAACACAGCGGCAAAAGCCGGCGCGGTACGAGAAATTGTCGACAGCCTCTGCTCAACGAGAGCGTCAGTCGCAGCAACCAGTCCCTCCGCGTCACTGGAATCGATGTTCCCAGAAGCGAGCGCATCCTCCTCAAGGGTGTAAAACCACGCATCAACGATTGATCGAAGCGCGCCGTCCGGGGTGTCGGCGGTTGCGAGCCGTTCTGCGAGGCGACGATAGACCGTCTCCCAACGATGCAGGGGGGTTTCTGTCTCGGAGACTTGAACTTCACTTGTTGCAAAACCGCTGGTGGAGCGGGCGCGCTCTTCAAGCCATCGGGCAAAGAAAGTTTTACCGCTCCCATATTCGCCGCGAACCGCTTTGAA
>CAIMEE010000542.1 GCA_903839865.1 Enhydrobacter aerosaccus
GCCTCGACCGCGGCCAGCGCGTTGGCCCGGGAAGACTCGGTCGTCCTCCGGATCGGTCCGAAATGCACGCGCAAGCTCCAGGACCTTCTTTGCCTCGGCGGATAGCGGCACGTTGTGGTCGCGGTTGGCCTTCATGCGCTCAGCCGAGATTGACCACAGGTCCGGGCCAAACTCGCTTTCCTTGGCGCCAGTCGTCACACTCACCCGCACCGCTGTCAGGATGGTAAACCGCGCGGCGAGGGCGGCGATACCGGGGACCTGGCAGAGCTTGGCATAGACCGTCGGCATGTCATCGAAGGGCACCGCTTCCAGATGCTTGACCTTCTGCAGCTTGCTGCGCTTGGCGTAAATATCGCTCAGGTGGCCGCGCCAGCGCGCCGGGTTCTCGCCCGTCCGGTATCCTCGCGCCTTGGCCCAGTTGAGGATCAGTTCGATGCGCCCGCGCACCCGGCTAGCCGTCTCGGTTATCGTCGGCCATATCGGGTCCAGCACCTTGGTGACTTCCGGGGTGCCGATGTCGTTGACCGACAAGTTGCCGATCGAGGGCGACACATAGGTGGCGAGCGTCATCTTCCATTGCCGACGGTGCACAGGGTTCCCCCAGGCACCTTCATGGTCGGCGATGTAGAGGCGTGCCGCTTCGTCGAAGGTGATGCTCCGGGCCTCCTCGAGGCGTAGGCGGGCCTTCTCAGCTTCGCGCGCGTCGATGGGGTCCTGGCCTTCCTTCACCGACTGGCGGGCGACTGTGGCCTTCGCGCGGGCTTGGGCGAGGCTGACTTCGGTACAAGCACCGAGGCCCATCTCACGCCGCCGTCCGGCCAGCATGTAGCGGTACAGCCAGCTCTTCGCGCCCGAGCTTGTCACTTGGAGATAGAGCCCATCGCCATCGGCGTAGTACCCTGCCTGCTTCTTGCGATCGACCGCGAGAGTTGTCAGACGACGATGAGAACGAGCCATTGCCTACCCTCCAATCTACCCATCAATCTACCCACCAACGCGCGGCGGCTTTGAACGAATGAATACGAACACACGCGGTGGAAAAGCCAGCATTTCAGCGGCCTTCTTGTTAACTATTCGAATGTTGGCGAACGATGGCGAACGCATTGGTTACGGATATGTCATCCGCGCGCCGCAATAGGGGCCTCTCGCGCATTCTGCGGTCCGCCAGCTTCCGGCTGACGCTGATCTATGCCGGCCTGTTCGTCGTGTCCGCGATCGTGTTGTTCGGCACGGTCTATGTGCAGGCGACCAGCGCGATGCAGAACGACATGCTGGCGGTGCTGCGCACCGAGGCGTTGCAGCTGGCCGAGATCCATCGCCGCGCCGGGCTGCTCGGCGTGGCCGACCAGATCACGCGGCGCATGAACTTCCGCACACGCGGGCCGATCTACTATCTGCTCGAGGCGCCGACACAGCAGGTCGTGGTGGGCAATCTGCCCGGCATGCCGCCGGTGAACGGCGTCATCGACTTCGTCCACGACGATGCGAGCGGCGAACTCGCGAACCCGCGCAGCAAGCTCACCGGCTACGGCATCACCCTGCCCGACGGCTCGTTCATCCTCGTGGCCCAGGACGCGAGCCGGCTGATCGACATGCAGCACGCGATCGAAAGCGCGTTTGCCGTCGGCGCCGCCGTCACCCTGCTGCTTGCAATCGCGGGCGGCGTGCTGCTGAGCGGCGGATTCCTGCGCCGCATCGACACGATCGGCCGTACCAGCCGCGCCATCATGGCGGGCGATCTCAGCGCGCGCATCCCCGTGCGCGGCACCAACGACGAGGTCGACCAGCTCGTGGTGAGCCTCAATGCGATGCTCGACCGCATCCAGCATCTGATGGAGGGACTGCGCCAGGTTTCGAACGACATCGCGCACGACCTGCGCACGCCGCTGGGCCGCCTGCGCCAGCGCCTCGAAGAGGCGCGCGAGCACGCAACGACGACCGCGGAGTATGCCGCCGCCGCCGACGCATCGATCGCCGAAGCCGACGTGCTTCTGGAGACCTTCTCCGCCCTGCTCCGCATCGCCCAGATCGAGGCCGGCGCGCAGAAGAGTGGCTTCGCCGACGTCGATCTGTCGGAGGTGGCGCGCCAGGTCGGCGACGCCTATGGGCCTTCGGCCGAGGATTCGCGGCACGAACTCGATCTCCGCATCGAGCCCGGCATCTCGATCCGCGGCGACCGGCAGCTGCTGGCGCAGATGATGTCGAACCTGATCGAGAACGCGCTGGCGCACACACCCTCCGGCTCGACCGTGTCGCTCGCGCTGATCAAGGGGCCGCAGATCACGGTAGCCGACAACGGACCGGGCATTCCGGCGGAAGAGTGCGAGCGCGTGTTCAATCGCTTCTATCGTCTCGACCGCAGCCGGACGACGACAGGCAGCGGCCTGGGCCTGGCCCTCGTGAAGGCGATCGCCAGCCTGCATGGGCTTTCAATCAAACTCGAGGACCGCAAACCCGGCCTCGCCGTCATCATTGGGGGAAACTGATGTTCGCTTACGTCGGCAGCTACACCACGCCCGGCCGCCAGGGCCACGGCAACGGCATAAACGTCTACCGGGTCGACGCACGTACCGGCGCTTTCAAGCGTGTGCAAACTCTGGGCGGGCTGGAGAATCCGTCGTTCCTCGCGATCAACAAGGAGCGGACTCGCCTCTACTCCGTGCATGGCGATCGCAGCGAAGCGACGGCCTATACGATCGATCCGTTGACCGGGCACATCGCGGTGCTCAACCGGCAATCGACCGGCGGCTACAATGTCATCCACCTGGCTCTCGATGCCGCCGGCCGCTTCCTGGTCGTGAGCAACTACGGCACCGACTCGATCGCCGCACTGCCGATCGCCGAGGACGGTGGGCTCGGACCCTATGCGACGCTGACCACCGTGGCCGGCACGATCGGGCCGCACCGGAGGGAGCAAGGCAACATCCGGCCACACCACAATCCGCTCGACCGGGAGGGCAAGCACTTCTTCCTGCCCTGCAAAGGCGGCGACGTCGTGGTGTCGTATCGTCTCGACAGCAGGAAAGGCGTCGCGGTCGAAGCAGCCCGGGTCGCCTCGCGGCCGGGCGCGGGGCCGCGCCATATCGACTTCCATCCGACACGTGCGCTCGCCTACGTCATCAACAAACTCGACTCGACGATCACGACGTATCGCAAGAGCGGCGCCAAGCTCACGCCGGTCCAGACCGTGCCCTCCTGCCCTGACTCGTTCACGGGCTACAGCACGGGCGCCGAGATCGCCGTCGACCGCGCCGGCCGCAACGTCTACGTCACCAACCGGGGCCACGACAGCGTGGGCGTCTTCGCGATCGACAAGGCCACGGGCACGCTCTCGCCGCGGCAATGGGTCCCGACCAAGGGCACCGTGCCGCGCTTCTTCGCCTTCGATCCCGACGAGCGATTCCTGTACGTGGCCAACCAGGGCAGCGATACGATCTTCGGCTATCGCAGGAGCGCCGACGGCAAATTGTCACCGACGCCCATCAAGGTGTCCGTCGGCAGCCCGGCCTGCATCGTCTTCAATGGAGCCCCTTCATGAGCAACAAGACCTACGGCTTCGAGACCCTCTCCGTTCATGCCGGCGCCGCGCCCGATCCCGCGACCGGCGCGCGGGCGCTGCCGATCTACCAGAGCACGGCCTATGTCTTCGACGACGCCGACCATGCCGCGGCCCTGTTCAACCTGCAGACCGTGGGCTTCATCTATTCGCGCCTGACCAATCCCACGAATGCCGCACTCGAGACGCGTCTGGCCACGCTCGAAGGGGGACGCGGCGGTACAGTGACCTCGTCCGGACATTCCGCGCAGGTGCTGGCGCTGTTTCCGCTGATGACGCCGGGCGACGACATCGTGGCCTCGTCGCGCCTCTACGGCGGCTCGCTGCAACAGATGAAGAACACCTATCCGAAGTTCGGATGGAAGGCCTCGATCGTCGACGCCGACACGCCCGACAACTTCAAGCGCGCGGTGACCGACAAGACCAAGGCCTTCTTCATCGAGAGCCTCGCCAATCCGGGGGGCGTGATCAGCGACATTTCCGCGATCGCGCGCATCGCCGAGGACGCGGGCGTGCCGCTGATCGTCGACAACACGCTGGCGACGCCCTTCCTCTGCAAGCCGATCGATTTCGGCGCGACGCTGGTGCTGCACTCGACGACCAAGTTCCTGAGCGGAACAGGCACGTCGATGGGCGGCGCAATCGTCGATTCAGGCAAGTTCGACTGGTCGCGGGGCGGAAAGTTCCCGAGCCTCGCGGGGCCCGAGCCCGCCTATCACGGGCTGAACTTCTTCGAGACGTTCGGCGACATGGCGTACACGTTCCACAGCCACGCCGTGGGCCTGCGCGACCTCGGCCCCACGCAGGCGCCGTTCAACGCCTGGCTCACGATGCTGGGGATCGAGACACTGGGCCTGCGCATGGAGCGCCACTGCGCCAACGCGCTCAAGGTCGCGCAGTATCTCGAGAAGCATGCTGCCGTCGCCTGGGTGAACTACGCCGGCCTGCCGACGAACAAGTACAATGCGCTGATGAAGAAGTACCTGCCCAAGGGCGCAGGCTCGGTGTTCACTTTCGGCGTGAAGGGTGGCTACGACGTCGGCGTGAAGATCGTCGACTCCGTCGAGCTGTTCAGCCACGTGGCCAACATCGGCGACGCCAAGAGCCTGATCATCCATCCCGCCTCGACGACGCATCGCCAGCTCACCGAGGAGCAGCGCGTCGCGGCCGGTGCGGGCCCCGACGTAATTCGCCTGTCGATAGGCCTCGAAACGGCTGACGACATCATCGCCGATCTGGAGCAAGCTTTGGCAAAAGCGACGGCCTAGGGAACGAAATGCTGAGCAAGGCGGACAACGAATTCCTGACGCAGAGCGACGCGGGCACGCCGATGGGCGCGTTGCTGCGCCGCTTCTGGATGCCCGCGTTGTTGTCGGCCGAGTTGCCCGAGCGCGATGGGCCGCCGAAGAAGATCAAGGTGCTGGGCGAGGACCTCCTCGCCTTCCGCGATACCAATGGCAAGGTCGGCATCGTCGAGCCGCACTGCCCGCATCGCGGCGCCAATCTCTTCCATGGACGCAACGAGGAATGCGGCCTGCGCTGCGCCTATCACGGCTGGAAGTTCGACGTCGACGGCAACTGCGTCGATCTCCCGACGGCGCCGCCCGAGTCCACGTACAAGGACACGATCAAGCTGCTCGCCTATCCGGTCCGCGAATGGGCCGACCTGATCTGGGTCTACATGGGCCCACATGGCGACAAGGGGGACAACGTGCCGGAGCTGCCGCAGATCGAGCTCGGTCTGGTGCCGGCGGCTCACCGCTACGTCACCAAGAAATGGCAGGACTGCAACTGGGTGCAGAGCCTCGAGGGCGGGATCGACACTTCGCACTTCTCGTTCCTGCACAAGGTGATCGCGACCGGCGCCGACGAGTTGCGCGCGGCGATGAGCAAGGCCGCTCTCGCCGACCAGTCGACGCCCGACGATCGGATCCGCTGGGTGCAGAACGATCCGCGCCCGCGCTTCCAGGTATTGGGACACGATGTCGGGCTGGTGATCGGCGGCGGGCGCAAGACCGATGGACCCGATCTCTACTGGCGCATCGCGCAGTTCCTGATTCCCAACATCGCCTACACGCCGGCGGCGCTGCCGGGCGAGATCTACTACGGGCAGTGCTGGGTGCCGGTCGACGACGAGTCGTGCTGGATCTACTCCTACTGCTGGCAGCCCGAGCGGCCACTCAGCAACGCCGAGCGCACCAAGTTCGACGGCGGCTTCAACGTTCACTCCGAGGTCGATGCCGACTACATGCCGCTGCGCAACAAGCGCAACGGCTACCTGATCGACCGGGCGGTGCAGAAGCACTCGACCTTCACAGGGATCACCGGGGTATCGGAACAGGATGCGGCGATCCAGGACAGCCAGGGGCCGATCCAGGACCGCACCAAGGAACATCTCGGGCCGACCGACATCGGCGTCGTCGAGTTCCGCAAGCTCATCGTCGGCACGGCGCGCGCACTCGCTCGTGGCGAAGAGCCGCGGGCGCCGAAACTGCCGACACGCTATGCGGTGCGCTCGGGCGGCTGCATCACCTCGCCGGACAAGGACCTCGCGGCCGTCATGACCGAACGCTTCGGCCATCCGCAGGGCTACATCGGCGACAAGTATGGACTGGGTCACACTATGGACTCAGACAATCCGCGTGCTTAACGTCGCCACGACTGTTCGGGGAGAGCTTTAGTGACCGTCAAGATCTATGGACCCGCCGCCTCGCGCGCCGCACGCGCCCTCTGGATCGTGCATGAGCTCGACATCCCGTTCGAGCACGTGCCGATGGAGATGAAGGAGCTGAAGAGCGCCGACTATCTCAAGATCAATCCCAACGGCAAGGTGCCGACCCTGGTCGAGGGCGACTTCAAGCTGTTCGAGTCGATGGCGATCAACCTCTACCTCGCCGCCAAGCACAACAAGGACGGCTTCCTGCCCGCGTCGCTCGAGGACCAGGCGCTCTGCCACCAGTGGAGTTTCTGGGGCATGACCGAGGTCGAGAAGCCGTTGCTCACGGTGCTGATCGACATGTTCATGACCGCGCCCGACAAGCGCAAACCCGATGTCGTGGCCGATTCGCTGAAGGCGCTGCCCAAGCCGTTCGGCGTGCTGAACGGCGCGCTGCAGGGCCGCGAATACCTGCTCGGGTCGAAGTTCACCGTGGCCGATCTCAATCTCGCCTCGATCTGCAGCTGGTCGCGGCCGATCAAGTACGACTTCACGCCGTTCCCAAATGTCGGCGCCTGGCTCGATCGCTGCCTGTCGCGGCCGGCCTACAAAGCTGCGCGCGGCACCAAGTAAGGCGGTTGCGGCAGCCCGGCCGAAGCGCTAAACGCGCTTCTCGGTCGGGGCGTAGCGCAGCCTGGTAGCGCATCAGTCTGGGGGACTGGGGGTCGCAGGTTCAAATCCTGTCGCCCCGACCAATTCCATCTTCCCCCGCGAAACCAACGAAGAATGAACCCCAAGCGGGCCCTCGGCTTCATTTTCTGTACCGCCACGCTCGACGTGCTGGCCCTCGGCATGATGATCCCCGTGCTGCCGCGCCTGATCC
Source organism: Enhydrobacter aerosaccus (assembly GCA_903839865.1). Classification (GTDB taxonomy): domain Bacteria; phylum Pseudomonadota; class Alphaproteobacteria; order Reyranellales; family Reyranellaceae; genus Reyranella; species Reyranella aerosaccus_A. The sequence continues at coordinate 7,096 of CAIMEE010000542.1, forward strand.
TCGACTTCCAGGACGGCGACGCCGCGACCGCCTCCGAGACGATCGGCGTGTTCATGACGGTCTGGGGCCTGATGCAGTTCTTGTGCTCGCCCCTCCTCGGCTCGCTATCGGACCGCTACGGCCGCCGGCCGATCATCCTGATTTCCTGCCTGGGCCTCGGGCTCGACTACATCTTCATGGCACTCGCGCCCACGCTGGGTTGGCTGTTCGTCGGCCGCGTGCTCTCGGGCATCACCTCGGCCACCCTCGGCACCGTGTTCGCCTATATCGCCGATGTGACGCCGCCAGAGGATCGCGCCAAGTCGTTCGGTCTCGTGGGCGGCGCCTTTGGGCTGGGGTTCGTGATCGGGCCGGCCCTGGGCGGCCTGCTGGGCAGCGTCGATCCCCGCCTGCCGTTCTGGTGCTCGGCGGGGGCCTGCCTGGTCAATGCGGGTTTCGGCTGGTTCATCCTGCCGGAGTCGCTGCCGCCCGAGCGCCGCATGGCCTTCGCCTGGAAGCGTGCCAATCCGCTGGGCTCGCTGCGGCTCCTCGGCCGCCACAACGAACTGTGGGGCCTGGCGGCGGCCGGGTTCCTCGGCAACTTCGCCCACCAGGTGCTGCCTGCCGTGTTCGTGATCTACGCCGGCTACCGATACGGCTGGGGCCCGGGCATGGTCGGCCTCACCCTGGCCATGGTGGGCGTCGCCTCGGCGATCGCGCAGGGCCTGCTGGTCGGGCGCATCATCGCCTGGCTGGGCGAGCGCTGGACGCTGATCGGCGGCATGTCCGCCGGCTGCCTCGGGATGCTGATCTACGGCCTTGCGCCGACCGGGTACCTGTTCTGGATCGGCGTGCCGATCATGGGCCTGTGGGGCCTCGCCAGCCCGGCCTCGCAGTCGCTGATGAGCCGCCGGGTCGGTCCCGACGAGCAGGGCCAGCTCCAGGGCGCGAATACCTCGCTCATGAGCATCGCGAACATCATCGGACCGGGCGTGTTCGCCGGGACCTTCGCCTATTTCCTGAAGGAAACGCCCAGCGCCGCCTGGATCTTGGCGGCGGCCTTTCTGGCGGCGTCGGCGATCGTGGCGTGGCGGGCTACGAGGCCTCGGCCAGACGACGCCCCGCAGGCGTAAGCTTGCAGACGAGCCAGTCGGGCTTCAGCGGGTTGTTGAACCAGGGCTCGGCCCAGCCGCGCGCGAGGCAACGACGGACGATGCCCTCGGCCACGTCCTGCCCGTCCATATCGAACAAGGGCAGCTTACCGCCGGCCTGGGACAGGCCGCGGCGCAGGTAAAGCATCTCGACCATGGTCGGAAGATCGCCTTCCAACTCATTGTCATTAAATGCATAATTATCCACCAGATGCGCATGTTGGCGCACTGTCTCGCGATCAGCAAACACGGTCACGTCCCCCTATGACGATTCCGGTGCACGAAGCCCCTCGCGTAAGAGGATACGCCGATACAAGAAAAAACCAAGAAAAATCAGGTGGTTACTGCCATTTCTTGCAGCAACCACCTGATTTGGTGGGCGAATGCCCGGAAGCCGACCAGCCCTTGAGGCGATCGCTTCTTGACGCTGTCTAGTTTTGAGCCTTCAGCGTACTGCGCAGCTGCGTCAGTGCCTGCTCGAGATCCTCGAGCACGGTTTCGATCTCCCGGCGCTTGTGCAGGTCCAGCATCGCGGCGCGCGGCGTCGTGGTCGACGGCTGCGGGCCGGTACGGGGCAGCGGCTGATGACTGCCCGACGTCATTGCCTCGGCGCGGGCCGACACGATGCGCAGGTTCTCCAGGACGCTCTCGGCGGCCAGATCGGCACGCTGGGCCGGCAGGCGGCCACGGCCTTCCTTCAGGAGGCGCTGCACGCCCTTGATGGTGTAGCCGTCGTCGTAGAGCAGCGTGCGGATGCGGCGCAGGAGGTCGATGTCCTCCGGCCGGTAATACCGCCGGCCGCCGCCGCGCTTGAGCGGACGGACCTGCGTGAACTTGCTTTCCCAGAACCGCAGCACGTGCTGCGGAACATCCAGCTCGGTCGCTACTTCGCTGATGGTGCGAAACGCCTGCGCCGACTTCTCGACCCGTCTTTCAACGGTCTGAACAGATGATACGGCCATGACTGACCCCCCAGTCTAGACTTCCCCAATTACCCCTTAGCAACGTCGATCGGTGCCCCATTGATCAATGATTTAAGGACGTTCGACGCCCGAAAGACGAGCACCCGGCGCGGCAGGATTGGAACCTCCTGCCCCGTCTTCGGATTTCGGCCGACACGCTGGCCTTTGTCGCGAACCGTGAAGCTCCCAAACGAGGAAATCTTCACCGACTCGCCACGAGCCAATGCCTCGACGACTTCGGCGAGAATCGTCTCGACGAGGTCGCTCGATTCGTTGCGAGACAGTCCCACTTCCTGGAACACGGACTCGCTCAGATCGGCACGCGTGATAGTCCGGCCTTCCATCCGGTAGTACCCTTCCTTCCCCCACTTAATCTTTAACGTAAGGTCGGAAAGCGGTCAATATCAGGAGGATAGCGGCAACACTTGAATCGGCGTCTGTTCTTGGCCCGTTCAGGGCAATTTTGTATCAGCCGCCTTGTTCTACCAACGGATGAGCGACGCGCCCCATGCGAGGCCGCCGCCGATGCCTTCCAGGAGGGCCAAATCACCCTTTTTGATGCGTCCGTCCTTCACGGCGGTGTCCAGCGCCAGCGGAATGGAGGCCGCCGACGTGTTGGCATGCTTATCCACAGTCACCACGACCTTCTCGGGCGCGAGGCCGAGCTTGCGTCCGGTGCTGTCGATGATCCGCTTGTTGGCCTGATGAGGCACCAGCCAGTCGATGTCCTTGGCCTCGAGACCGGCCTTCCCCAGCACTTCGCCCACGACGGCCGCCATGTTGACGACGGCATGCTTGAAGACTTCCTTGCCTTCCATGCGCAGGAAGCCGGTCGTGCGGGTCGAGGATGGGCCACCATCGACATAGAGGATGTCGTGCTGGCGGCCGTCTGAATGAAGCGCATTGGCCAGGATGCCGCGATCGGCTGAGGTCCCTTCGCCTTGCTCACCCCTGAGAATGATCGCCCCGGCGCCGTCGCCAAACAGCACGCATGTGCCTCGATCGTTCCAGTCGAGGATGCGGGAAAAGGTTTCCGCGCCGATCACCATCGCGGTGCCCGCAAGCCCGTTCTTGATCATGCTGTCGGCCACCGACACGCCGTAGACGAAGCCCGCGCAGACGGCCTGCAGGTCGAAGGCGGCGCCCTTGTTCATGCCGAGGGCCTTCTGCACGACCGTGGCGGTCGCGGGAAAGGTCTCGTCCGGCGTTGCGGTCGCGAGAACGATCAGGTCGAGGTCGGCACCGTTGAGGCCGGCATGGGCGAGCGCGCGCTCGGCCGCCTTGAGGGCCAGGTGCGACGTGAACTCCCCGTCAGCTGCAATGTGGCGCTGCTTGATGCCGGTGCGCTGCTGGATCCACTCGTCCGAGGTTTCCATTTTCTTGGCCAGTTCGTCGTTGGTGACGATTCTCTCCGGCAGATAGGCTCCGCATCCCTGCACGACTGACCTGATCACGTAGCTCCTCCGGTTGCCTGAAGCGCCGCACCTGCTTCGGCAGCCGAGGTGACTTCGCGCAGCTTGGCGAGTCCCTCGACAAGCTTGGACTTGTACTCGTAGCGCACCATGTCGACGGCTACCCCGATCGCATAGGCAAAGCCCACATCGTCGGCACCGCCGTGGCTCTTAACGCACACACCGTCGAGGCCCAGGAAAACGCCGCCGTTGTAGCGGCGCGGATCGACCCGCTTGCGCATCTTCACCAGCGCACCCGACGCAAACAGATAGCCGATCTTGGCGAAGGTCGAGGTCCGGAAGGCATCGCGCACGAAGCCAGTATACAGCTTGGCGGTACCTTCGATCGACTTCAACGCGATGTTGCCGGTGAAACCGTCGGTAACCACGACATCGACCGCGCCGGAGGTAATGTCGTTGCCTTCGATAAACCCCTGGAAGGAGAGCGGCACACCCTCCCGGCGCAGCCAGGCGGCGGCCTGCCGCAATTCCTCGTGGCCCTTCAATTCCTCGGAGCCGACGTTCAGCAGGCCGACGCGCGGGGCGTCGAGGCCCATCAGCACCTGGGCAAAAACACTGCCCATCACCGCGAACTGGGCGAGATTGTCGGCGTCGCATTCTATGTTGGCGCCGAGATCGAGCATCACCGACTCGCCGCGTGCGGTCGGCACGAACGAGGCGAGCGCGGGCCGGTCAGTGCCTTCGATCATGCGCATGGAGAACATCGACATGGCGAGCAAGGCGCCAGTGTTTCCGGCAGAAACGACGGAGTCGGCCCGCCCTTGTCCTGCCGCTTCGCAGGCCAGCCACATGCTGGATTTGCGCCGGCGGCGAAGCGCAAAGGACGGCTTGTCCTCGGCCAGGACAGCGTCCTCAGCCGCTACGATTTCGAGCACCCGGGCCAGGCCCTTGCGCTTGTCGACCAGCGGCTTCAGCTGCGCGGGATCACCGAACAGAAGGAAGGTCGTGCCGGGATAGCGCTCGCGCGCAATATCCGCACCGTTGACGACGATACCGGGCGCCCGATCACCGCCCATGCCGTCGAGCGCGAGAATAACCTTGCCCGCGCTCACGGACGCGCTCCGTTGACTACTTTTCGGCCGACGCGCCGTCGGCCAGGACCGGCATGTCCTCGCGGTAGTAACCGCAGTGCGAGCAGACCATATGCGGACGCTTCAGCTCACCGCAGTTCTTGCACTCCATGAACGCCATCGGCGAGATGGCGTGGTGCGAGCGACGCATGTTGCGGCGCGACTTGGAAACTTTCTTCTTAGGAACAGCCATGACACGATCTCCACGACGGAACGACGCCTGCTCTCAAAAGCCGACTTTCGCCCCATAAAAGCTACGGCCGCGCTTTCAGGCGCGGCGGGCCGACTTCTCTAGCCAAAACGTTCCGTCCCCGCAACAATTTAGCGTCCGCGGCGGGGTTTGTCTCTGAGCGTCGCCAAACCGGCGAAAGGGTGCCTCCGCTGGTCGGATTTGGGCGGGCGGCCCCCTCTTTCGCCCTGCCGGGGCTTGGGCAGCACGTCCTCGAGCTTCACGCCGGGGCGCCTCGGATACGGATCTGCCGCCAGCGAGAGCTGTTCGGCCACGATTTCGCCGACATCGAGCATATTTCCGGACAATGGCTCCGGCGCATCGGCCTGGGCGCTGAGGACCGCCTCCCCGCTCTCCGGATCCAGCTCCTCGGTGAGGTCCTGGCGGAAGACGATGCGGAACGCCTCGTCCAGCTCCTGCGTCACCGGATCGAGGCTCAGGATGCAGGCTTGCACGATCTTGCCGCGCAGACGGCCCTCGACGACCACCTGGCCGCCCGCCCGGCGATCGACGGTCACGCGGGCCGAGAAGGCCGGCAGGCCCAGGAAGCCAAAACGCTTGGTCAGCGCCGCGCGTTCGCTGTCGCTGGCGCTGATTTCCAGCGCCGTCGAGCCGCTTGCTCCCATCTTCTCGAGATCGACCATTCGCTCGATCTCGGACTTCGGTTGCTGTGCTGTCGGTTGAACCATTCCACCAGTCTACTTCGCCAAATCGTTCCGCGACATGCCCGCGAGCTGCCCGGCAAGCTGCCGGACCCGGGCTTCGAGCCTATCCACGCAGGCTGCGTCGGCGGGCGGCCTACCGCCGTATGAGTTGCGACGCAAGACCTCGGAAAGCGGCGCGGGTCCGCCCGCCAGCGCTTCGCGATAGGCCAGCGCCCGTCCGTGGAACCCCTCGGCCATGATCTTGATGCGGCGGCCGACGCCCAGGTCCTGCACTCCGATCTCGCGCAGGGTGAGGTCGAGATGCTTGAACATCACGTCGAAGAAAGCCTGGGCCAGCGCCTCTCCATCGGGCTCGCGACGCAGACGCTCGATGACCAGCGCCGCATGCAGGGCGAGCGCGTCGAAGCGTCCGTCGAGCGTGTCGGGAATTCCGCAAATCTCGAACAATTCAGGCGCGCGCGCCCACTCGCCGGTGCGCTTGTACACGGCGGCGGCATATTCCTCTTCGGGCTTCCTGCGGCCAAACACTGCTATTCTCCTCCTGGCAATGAGCCTCGGTTGACCCCGGGACCCCGCCACGACATGTTGTGCACCCTCTTTCGCCAGAACCCAAGAACCCGTCCATGCGTCGCACCGTCCCGCTTATCCTTGCCGGAGCTTTCCTGGCTCCCCTCGCGCTCGCCGGCTGCGAAAACATCGTAGATCAGCGCGGCTTTGCGGCGACGCCCGGCTCCGTCGATAAGATCGAGATCGGCGCCCAGAGCCGAGAGGATGTCGTGCGCCTGGTCGGCTCGCCGTCGGCGATCGCCACCTTCAATCCGAACGTCTGGTACTACATCAGCCAGAAGCAGGAGACCTTCGCCTTCCTGAAGTCGAAGATCACCGAGCAGAAGGTGATGCAGCTCACCTTCAGCGACACAGGCCGCCTCCAGGCGATCAAGAAGTACGATCTCGAGGATGCCGAGCATATCACCATGGTCTCGCGCATTACCCCGACTGCGGGCAAGGAGCTGACCGTGCTCGAGCAGATCATGGGCAACGTCGGCCGCTTCTCGGCGCCGAACGGCGCCACCCAGGGTAACGTCGGCGCGCCGACCAGCGGCGGCAGCGGCCCGAGCCAGTAGAGCGTCGGCGGGCTTGTACGCCGCCTCCCGCGCGGCCTCGAAGGCTTCGCGCCGGCCGGCCTCCTCGACGATCTCGGCGGCGCGCCCGATGACGGAGAATTCCCCTCCCCCTCCGTTGTCGTCCTCGACGCAGCAATGCAACGCATAGCGTGCGTCACGCAGCAGATCGGCCGCCTTGGGCGAGGTCTGCTCCATGTAGACCAACAGGCGCCTCCCCCAAAGTACGGCGATACCGGATGAAGACGCGGCGCGGCGCCCCGCTTCGCCGCACGGTTCCAAGATAGGCCACGCGCCGTCCGAGCCGCTGATGGCCCATCGCCGCAAGCTTCGGGTCCGCGGTTTCGAACTCGCCCCAGTCCACAGTTTCCTCTGGCGCTACTGCCGGAATGGCCCCCTCCACAAAGGCAAAAAAAGCCCCGGTGTTTCCACCGGGGCTTTTCGTTTCTCTCAGGCAAGGCTGCTTAGTGCGCGAGCACGGCGAGGAGCAGCAGGGCCACGATGTTCGTGATCTTGATCATCGGGTTGACGGCCGGGCCCGACGTGTCCTTGTACGGGTCGCCCACGGTGTCGCCGGTTACCGCCGCCTTGTGGGCATCGGATCCCTTACCACCGTAGTTGCCTTCCTCGATGTACTTCTTGGCATTGTCCCAGGCACCGCCGCCCGCGGTCATCGAGATGGCGACGAAGATGCCGGTGACGATCACGCCGAGCAGCATGGCGCCGACGGCCGCGAAGGCGTCCGACTTGCCGGCGATCCAGGAGATCACGAAGTACAGCACGATCGGCGACAGCACCGGCAGCAGCGACGGGATCATCATTTCCTTGATCGCGGCCTTGGTGAGCATGTCGACGGCGCGGCCGTAATCCGGACGATCCGTGCCCGCCATGATGCCGGGCTTCTCCTTGAACTGACGGCGGACTTCCTCGACCACCGCCTGTGCGGCGCGGCCGACGGCCAGCATGGACATGCCGCCGAACAGGTACGGCAGACCGCCGCCGATCAGCAGACCGACCACGATGTACGGATTCTCGAGGGAGAAGTTCACGGACTTGATGCCGAGCTTGCCCTGCGAGATGAAGTACGTGAGGTCCGAGGTGTAGGCCGCGAACAGCACCAGCGCACCGAGACCGGCCGAGGCGATGGCGTAGCCCTTGGTGACTGCCTTGGTGGTGTTGCCGACCGCGTCGAGCGCGTCGGTGTTCTTGCGCACTTCCTTCGGCAAGCCCGCCATTTCGGCGATGCCGCCGGCGTTATCGGTGACCGGACCGTAGGCGTCGAGCGCCACGACCATTCCCGCGAGCGCCAGCATGGCAGTCGTGGCGATGGCAATGCCGAACAGGCCCGCGAGCACGTAGCAGATCACGATGCCGGCGCAGATCAGCAGCGCAGGCATGGCGGTCGCTTCCATCGACATCGCAAGACCGGCGATGACGTTGGTGCCGTGGCCGGTGACCGAGGCGGCTGCGACGGCCTTGACCGGACGATAGTCGGTGCCGGTGTAGTACTCGGTGATCCAGACGATCAGGCCGGTGATGACCAGACCAAGGACGCCGCAGATGAACAGGTTCTTGCCGGTGATGGCCATGCCATTGGCCGTGCCGATCTGTTCCCAGCCGACGAGATAGTGCGTGGCGATGGCAAGGCCGCCGACCGACAGCACGCCGCCGACGATCAACCCCTTGTAAAGCGCACCCATGATCGAACCGTTGGCGCCGAGCTTGACGAAGAACGTGCCGCCGATAGAGGTGACGATGCAGGCCGCACAGATGCCGAGCGGATCGAGC
>CAIMEE010000543.1 GCA_903839865.1 Enhydrobacter aerosaccus
CTTATATATGTCGGGCAGCCCAAGCCCGTCGGCGAAGAAGCCGGCGTCGAAACGCGCCTCCTCGAGGCAGCGTGCCAGATGCTCGTAGCGCTCGGGCTCCCAGATATCGTGCAGCGGCGCGGAGGGATGCCGCCACGCGCTGGCATAGCTCGCGGTGGGGCCGGTTTTGAGGTAGGCAGCGAGGTGCATCTTGCGCATGACGGTATCCAGTCGTGGCAGCAATATTCATGCCCGGAAGGGCGTGCGAGTATAGGCAAGGCAGGGGGGAAGCGGATGACATTCTCGATCGCGGGGCGATGCCCCAGGACAGGTATGTTGGGCGCCGTCGTCACGACTTCTTCCATGTCCGTGGGCAGCCGCTGCCTCTGGGCGGAGCCGGGTGTCGGTGCGGTCCTGACGCAGCATCGCACCGATCCGCGCCTCGGGCCGAAGATCCTTGCGCGCCTCAAAAAGGGCGAGGCGCCCGACGCCATCGTCGCCGACCTCGGCAAGAACGAGCCCAACATCGGCTGGCGCCAGCTCGCGGTGATGGCGGCGAGCGGCAAAGGCGCCTTCTTCCATGGCGCCAAGATCCTTTCGACCAAGAACGGCAAGGTCGGCCGCGACTGCGTGGCGATCGGCAACATCATCCGCAACACCGCTGTCGTCGACGACATGGTCGCGGCCTTCGAGGGCAGCGAAGACCAGCCGCTGGCCGAGCGGCTGATGCGCGGCATCGAGGCCGGCCAGGCCGCGGGCGGCGAGTGGAAGCAGGTGAAGTCGGCGGGCTTACTCGTCGTCGACAAGGAGAGCTTCCCGTTCGTCGACCTGCGTGTCGATCTCGACCCGCAACCGCTGGCGCAGTTGCGCTACCTCTGGGAGATGTACCAGCCCAGTGCCGAACTCTATGTCGTGCGCGCCGTCGATCCCGACGCTGCGCCAGGCGCCGGCTAGCGCACGCGCAGCGGTGCGCGGCTGTGGGCGTTGCCGGCGCTGACCAGATGCGCGAGCGCCGTCAGGAAACTGTCACGCTCCCGCGGCTTCAGCGCATCGATCGTCCGCTCGTGGGCGCGGCGTGCCGGCCCCTCCATTTGCGCAAGCAGTCGCTTGCATGAGGCCGTCGGCAACACGTGCTTCAGACGCCGGTCGAGCTTGCCCTGCACCCTGCGCACCAGGCCGCGTCGCGCGAGTCGCGCCACGACATTGGCCAGAGTGGCGCGATCGATGCCGACTTCCTGGGCGAGGGCCGCCTGCTCCAGTCCGGGCTGGGCTGCCACGGCGGTGAGGATGCTGTACTGCACCGGGGTCACCTTGAACGCGCCGCACTCGTCGGCGAACAGCGAGAGATGGATCTGGTGCAGCCGCCTGATCAGGAAGCCGGGACGGGCGGCGAGGGCGAAGGAATTTTTCTTGCTCATCGGTCCTTGATAGCATGAAGACAAGCCTCGAACTCGTCAGTATGCTTACGAATTGCATGGGGGAAGGGTCGTAACGTGCATCTCGTGGCTTCGCTGGCCGCCCATGGCTGGCATCCCGCCGCTTGGCGGGTGACGGGCAAGGCGGGCTTCGATGGCGCCGCGCCGTTCCGCGCTATGGCGCGAAACGCCGAGCGCGGCGGCCTCGATGCGATCATGCTCGGCCTACCGACAGTCGCGCGCGCGGAGCGGTCGCGCGGTGTCGATACGCTGCATCTCGACCCGCTGCCGCTGCTGGGCGCGATGATCGGCGCTACCCGGCAGATCGGCCTTTGCGGCTACTGGCCGGCGGATGTCGCCGAGCCTTTCCACGTCGCGCGCGTATTCGCGACGCTCGATCATCTGGCGGGCGGCCGGACGGGATGGATCGCGGGCCTCGCCGGGCCCGACGAACTCGCCCAGCATTTTCAGCGGCTCGATCTGCCGACGTCGGGTCCCGACGCGGAAACGCGGATGGTCGAGCTGATCGATGTTGCGCGACAGCTCTGGGACAGCTGGGAGGACGGCAGCTTCGTGGTCGACCAGTCGACCGCCACCTTCAGCGATTCGGAGAAAGTGCATCCGATCGACCATGCCGGCCGCTTCTTCACGGTGCGCGGTCCCCTGAACGTGCCGCGTCCCGTGCAGGGCCAGCCTGTCATCCTCTATCTCGACCGGCCCTCCGCGCAGATTGTGCCGGGCGTCGAGGTCGTTCTCTCGGCATGCGCCACGATGGAGGCCGCGAAGGCCCGTCGTGCGCAATGGCACGGCACGCAGTTCATCGCGCGGGTGATGCCCATCCTGGCGGAGAGCGAGACGGAGGCCCACAAGCGGGCGGCGGCGCTCGACGCGGCGCTCGCGCCCGACGCGCCCGCGCCCACGTCGCTGCCGCGCTTCGTCGGCACGCCGAACCAATTCGCGGCCTGGATGGCGGAGTGGCATGCGGCGGGAGTGTGCGACGGCTTCGATATCCTGCCGGCGGTGTCGACGGTCGATCTCGATCTCGTGGTCGAGGCCGTCGTACCGCTGTTGCGTCGGCAGGGGCTGCGGCCGGGAGGGTATGGCGGTCCGATGCTGCGCGACCTGCTCGGTCTCGCGCGCCCCGCCAGCCGATTCGCGGCGTAACGGAGGGAGCGCACGTGGCACGGCGGCAACTGCACCTCGGCATCTTCACCTATCCTGGTGGCCATCACATCGCGGGCTGGCGGCACGGCTCGGTCGATGCCAAGTCGATCCTGGGCTACGACTACTATCGGAAGACGGCGGTCACGGCCGAACGCGGCAAGTTCGACCTGCTCTTCGTCGGCGACATGCTGGCGGCGCGCGAGAAGGACGGCCGCGTGCTGGCACAGGGCGCGCTGAACAACATCGATTCGATCTCGATCATCTCGGCGGTCTCGGGTGCCACCGAGAAACTGGGCTTCGTGGCAACGCTGTCGACGACCTACAACGAGCCATTCGCCATCGCCGAGCGGTTTGCCTCGCTCGATCACATTACCGGCGGCCGCTGCGGTTGGAACATCATCACCACTGCCAACGACGATGCCGCGCTCAACTTCAGCCGCAAGTCGCACATGGAGAAATCCATGCGCTACCAGCGCGCCAAGGAGTTCGTCGATATCTGCAAGCAGCTGTGGGACGGTTGGGCCGAAGGTGCCGTCGCGGCCGATGCGTCGCAGGGCGTGTTCGTCGATCCCGCCAAGGTTCGCGAGATCGACCACAAGGGCCAGTTCTTCTCGGTGCAGGGCGCGCTCGACCTGCCGCGCTCGCCGCAGGGTTGGCCGGTGCTGGTGCAGGCCGGAGGGTCGCCGGCCGGGCTCGAGTTCGCGGCCATGGTGGGCGAGATGATCTTCGCGGCCCAGGGCAAGCGCGACGAGGCGATCAAGTTCCGCAACGCCGTGCGTGAACGCATGCCCAAGTACGGCCGCGATCCCGAGCTGCTGCGAATCCTGCCCGGGCTGATGCCAATCATCGGCGCCACCGAGAAGGAGGCGCTCGAGAAGGAGAGGATGCTGAACGAGCTGCTGCATCCGGCCGTCGGCATCTGGATGCTGAGCGAGCAGATGGACTTCCGGCTCTACGACTATCCGCAGGACGGGCCGCTGCCGACGGCGGAGATCCGGGCGACGGGCAAGGCCTTCACGCCACGCGTGGTCAGCCTGATGGATCGCGCTGATCGGGAGGGGCTGACGGTGCATCAATGCGGCGTGCTGGTCGCGGCCAGTCGCTCGCACGGCTCGGTGGTCGGCACGCCCGAACAGATCGCCGATCACATGCAGCTCTGGTTGGAAGAGGGCGCGTGCGACGGCTTCAACGTCATGCCGGCCTACTTCCACGACGAGTTCGATCTCTTCGTCGACCAGGTCATTCCGATCCTGCAGCGGCGCGGCATCTACCGCACCGAGTACGAGGGCACGACGCTCCGCGACCACCTCGGCTTGCCCAAGCCGCAGCGCGCCTAGCCAAGGGGCCGCTTGAATTGAATCAGCAACGAGACTGCATCCACTAGCCCGTCTGGAGCGCGAGCTCGATTCGGTCCTTGGCGCCGTAGCCGTCGTGCGGCGCGAAGCCCGGCGCCACCGGACGGCGCTTGTCCATCGTGAGCCACAGCCGGACCATGTGGCGCCGGCGCTCGATCTCGGGATGGTCGACGTAGCTGGTGCGTGAGTGCAGGGCCACGTAGTTGTTGCAAAACTGGATGTCGCCCTTCTGCAAGTCCATGTCGAGATGGATGTCGGGGTTCTGCGCCAGCTCGTCGAACAGGTCGAGGGCCGCCTTCTCGATCGGCTCGAGGGGCACGCCGGTCTTGGTGACGGCGGCATTGATCTGGTTGCGCACGAGGCGGACGCTGACGAGCCCGTCCTTCGCTCCGAACACCGGCACGCGATGCGGAGTGACCGGGCTGTCGGTGAGAGCGGCTTCGCGGCGGATGTAGCGGAAGCCGCGATAGAGAGGCGCCAGATACTTGGGATGACGCTTCAGTATCTCGTTGTGGATGGTGACGGCGCTCACCACGCTCGAGAGGCCGCCGCTCTTGCCCGGCCGCAGGCAGAGCAGTCCCACGACGTCGCCGGAGTCGGTGTGAAAGGGCAGGTGCGCGCTGGTCTCGTAGCCACGCACGTCGATGTTGCCGTAGGTGCGGCCGTGATCGTAAACGTGGCCGAGGACATCGCCCTTCGGGTTCTGCGTGACCGCCTTGCCGAGATGCAGGCCCATGCCCCAGAAGGCGAGAAACACCTCGTCGTCCGAATACTTCTCGACGGGCAGTCCGCGCACGACGATGAAGCCGCGCCCGGTATTGACCTCCTCGAGCCAGCTCCTGAGCTGCGGTGCCAATGTGGGAAGAGGAAACGTCTCCCTGGTCAGCGTGCCGACGCCGAGGCCCTTCGCCGTGGCCTGCTTGATCGCCGCCGCGAGCTCCTCGAGATGCCTGGGCGCCAGGTGGACGATCCACGAGGTGTCGGCCTTGAGGTCCTTGCCGTACCAGGCGGACGAGTGGTGGACCAGATCGTTCAGAATCTGAGGCATGGGCGATTCTCCGTCAAAGGCGATGCAATCCGTGTGCCGCCCGGCTTTCCGAGATCGTCAGCATACTGACGACCGGACGGGGCTTGCAAGGCCGCGAAGGGGCTCGTTTAATGGCCTACCCAGTCCCGAGGAGCGAACCATGCAAAACGCCCCCTACGATCTCGTCCTGCGCGGCGGTCGCGTCATCGATCCGGCCCAGGGCCTCGATGGCGTCATGGACGTCGCCGTGCGCGGCGGCAAGATCGTGGCTGTCGGCAAGGACCTGCCCGGACTGGCGCGCGAGACCACCGACGTGCGCGGCAAGCTGGTGCTGCCCGGCATGATCGACACCCACGCCCATGTCTACCGCTACGTCAGCGGCCGCTTCGGCCTCGACGCCGACATGGTGGGCGTCCACTCCGGCGTGACCACCGTAATCGACCAGGGCGGCCCGTCGGTGCTGACCTTCCCGGGCTTCCGCGAATACGTGGTCAAGCCCGCGGCCACGCGCGTGCTGGCCTTCATCTCGGCCTACATGGTGGGCGGCCTCGAGGGCCACTATTACCCCGAGCTCTACCGCCCTGACTGCATCGCCATCGACGACACGATCCGGGTCGCGAAGGAGAACCTTGATCTGGTGAAGGGCGTGAAGGGCCATGCCGAGATCGGCGGCTTTACCCGCTGGGGCGACGAGGCGATGCGCCGGGCCGCGAAGATCTCGACTGCCCTCGACGTGCCGCTCTACATCCATTTCGGCCAGCTCTGGCCGCTGCCGGAGGACAAGGAGTCCTACGATCCCGACGCCATCCTGCCGGAGATGCTCGATATCCTGCGGCCGGGCGATATCCTTGCCCATCCCTTCACCCGCCATCCCGGCGGCTTCGTCGACAAGAACGGCAAGCTGCATGCGGTCGTGCGCGAGGCGCTGGCGCGCGGCCTCAAGACCGACGTCGGCCACGGCTCACACTTCTCGTTCAAGATGGCGCGGCTGGTGCTCGATGCCGGCATCGTGCCGGATACGCTGGGCGCCGACATGCACGGCTACAACACCACGATCCCCAAGCCGCGCGGCACGCCGGACACGCATCCCGACAAGGAAGAGATGCACATGTTCGCGGGCCAGCACAATTTCTCGCTGGCCTCGGCCATGACCAGCATGCTGGCGCTCGGCCTCACGCTCGAGCAGGTCGTGCCGATGGTGACCAGCCATTGCGCCGCCATGCTCGGCATGTCGGACGAGATCGGCACGCTGAAGCCCGGCGTCGAGGCGGACGTTTCCGTGCTCGACGACGAGCGCGGCCGTTTCCGCCTGGTCGACAACGAGGAGACTCAGGTCATCACCAGCCGCCTGCTGCATCCCGCATTCTGCCTGCGCGCCGGCAAGCGATATGACTCGAATGCCGTGATCCTGCCGAAAGCGGTGCTGGCCGACGCGGCATGACCGCCTCTTCCGACGGTTTGGGCGTCGGCGCCTCACTGCGGCGCAAGGAAGACGCACGCTTCCTCCATGGCCAGGGGCGCTATGTCGGCGACATCACGCGTCCGGGCATGCTCGAGGTCGCGTTCCTGCGCAGCCCCGTGGCGCATGCGCGCCTGCGGAGCGTGACCAAGCCTGCAGGTTCGGAAAGGAAGGTCTTCGTCCTCAGCGACCTGCCCGACGTGCGCACCATCCGCGCCAACTCGGCGCTGCCCGGCTTTCGCGTTTCCGAGCAGCCGGTGCTGGCCCAGGACAAGCTGCGCCACGTCGGCGAGCTGATTTTGGCCTGCGTCGCCGACAGCCGCGCCGCCGCCGAGGACCTCGCCGCCGCCTGCGAGCTCGACTACGAGACCCTGCCGGCGGTCTCCGACATGCGCACAGCAACCGCGCCCGGGGCGGCGCTGCTGCACGACCACTGGTCGATGAATGCCTTCCTCGAAACGCGGCGCGACGACGATGTCTCCGGTCTCGACGCCATCGCTGCCGCCAAGGTGACGCGCACGCTCAAGACCTCGCGCCAGAGCATGGCGCCGCTCGAAGGCCGCGGCGTGCTGGCCGAATGGGACCCGCGGCTCGAGCAGATGATCGTCACGACCTCCACGCAAATGCCGCACGTCACCAAGTCGGGCCTCGCCGAGTGTCTTGGCCTCGACGAGGGCCAGGTGCGCATCGTCTCGCCCGATGTCGGCGGCGGCTTCGGCTACAAGGGCATCCTGCTGCCGGAAGAGGTGGTCTGCGCCAGCCTGGCGCGCCGGCTGGGCCGGCCGGTGCGCTGGCTCGAGGACCGCTTCGAGCAGTTGAGCGCCAGCGCCAATTGCCGCGAGCATCACTATGTCATCACGGCCTGGGCCGCGAAGGACGGCAAGCTGCTCGGTGTGGAGTGCGAGGCGATCGTGGATGCCGGCGCCTACTCTTCTTATCCTTTCGGCGCGTGCCTGGAGGCGGCGCAAGTGGGCTCCATCCTGCCGGGGCCCTACATCCTGCCGCTGCTGCGCTGCCACACGATCTCGGCCTGCACCAACAAGCCGCCGATCCTGCCCTATCGCGGCGTCGCGCGGACGGGCGTCTGCTACGCGATGGAGACCACGCTCGACGCGCTGGCGCGCCAGCTCAAGATCACGCCGCAGGCCATTCGCCTGGCCAACCTCGTGCCGCCCGAGGCGATGCCGTACCGCAACCTGGTCGGCAAGGTCTTCGACAGCGGCGATTATCCCGAGTCGCTGCGGCGCGCGGAGAAGGCGATCGACGTCGCCGCCGTACGCAGGCGCCAGGCCGCGGGCGAGACGGTCGGTGTGGGCTTCGCGACCTTCTGCGAGCAGGGCGCGCACGGAACGTCCGTCTATCACGCCTGGGGCATTCCCTTCGTGCCGGGATACGAGCAATCCTCTGTGCGGCTCACGCCCGACGGCGTGCTCGAGGTGCGGGTGGGCGTGCACAGCCATGGGCAGGGCATGGAGACGACGCTGTCGCAGGTCGCGCACGAGGTGCTGGGCATTCATCCCGACAGGGTGCGCGTGGTTCACGGCGACACGGCACTCACGCCTTACTCGACCGGCACCTGGGGCAGCCGTGCCGGCGTGATGGCGGGCGGCGCGGTGGCGGAAGCCTGCCGCCAGCTTGGCATCCGCATCGCCGCGATCGGCGCCGCGCTGCTCCAGGTTTCGAAAGACGACGTCGTCGTGGAAGACGGCAAGGTGCGACGCAAGAACAGCGACAGCTCGGTCTCGATCGCCGATGTGGCGCGCACCTGGTTTCGCGCGCCGCAGAACTTGCCGCCCGACGTCGACAAGGGCGGCCTGGAAATCACCGCAGGCTATCGCCCCGATCCGGACACCGGCACGCACTCCTACGCCGCCCACGCCGTCGTCGCGCGCGTCGACACCGACACGGGCGAGGTCGTGCTGGAGGATTACGTCATCGTCGAGGACGGCGGGAAACTGCTGAACCCGATGATCGTCGATGGTCAGGTGCTGGGCGGCCTCGCGCAAGGCATCGGCACGGCGCTCTACGAGGAGATGCCGTACGACAGCGACGGCCAGCCGCTGGCCGCGACGCTCGCCGACTATCTGCTGCCGGCTTCGACCGATGTGCCCGACGTACGGCTCGAGCACATGGAGACGCTCAGCCCCTGGACGACCTTCGGCCAGAAGGGCATCGGCGAGAGCGGGGCGATCGGCCCGCCAGGCGCGATCGTGAACGCAATCAACGATGCGCTGGCGCGGATCGGCGCCGAGGTGATGGACCTGCCGGCGACACCGGAGCGCGTGCTGGCTGCCATCCACGCGGCAAAGAAATGAAGCCGGCGGCATTCGACTACGCCCGGCCCAAGGATTGGTCCGAAGCCGTGAAGCTGGTGGGCGAGGGCGCGCGTCCCGGCGCGGGCACGCAGTCCCTGGGACCGCTCCTCAATCTCCGCCTGTCTCAGCCCGGCACGGTCGCCGATCTTCGGCATCTGCCGGACTATGCCGGTGTCACCCAGTCGGGCGGCGTTCTGCGCATCGGCGCGGGCACGACGCATGCCGCAATAGAGGATGGCGCCGTGCCCGGCCGCATCGGCGGGATCATGGCGGCGGTCGCGCGTCGCATCGCCTATCGTCCGGTACGCAATCGCGGAACGATCGGTGGCAGCCTTGCTCATGCCGATCCCGCGGCCGACTGGGTCGCCGTACTGCCAGCACTGGGCGGCACCGCCATTGCGCTTGGCCCGAAGGGCGAACGCCGCCTGCCGCTGTCGAGCTTCGTGCTCGGAATCTTCGAGACCGCGTTGGCACCGGACGAACTGCTACGCGCGGTCGAAGTTCCGGTGCTGCCGAAGGATGCGAAGTGGGGGCATTGGAAGTTCTGCCGCAAGGTCGGCGAGTTCTCCAAGGCGACGGCCTGCATGCTGAATGTGCCGGGCGCAAAGCCGCGTGCCGTGCTGGCGGCGCTCGATGGTCCGCCGCTGGTGATCGAGGACGCGTCGGCGTTGTTGGCCGATCCGGTCCGCGAGGCGGCGCGCCTCGTTGCCACGGTCGAGGGCCTGTCGCCGTGGCGCCGGTCGATCGCCGAGGCGGCGCTGCGCCACGCCGTCGAGGGCGCCACATGAGCAAGATCGCGATCTCCCTCACCGTCAACGGCGAGGCGACCAAAGTCGAGACCGAGCCGCGCGAGCATCTGGCCGACCTGCTGCGCGGCAAGCTGCTGCTGACCGGCACGCACATCGGCTGCGAACATGGCGTGTGCGGCGCCTGCACCGTCGAGATCGACGGCGTGCCGGCGCGTTCCTGCATCACCCATGCCGGCGCCTGCGACGGCGCCTCGGTGCGCACCATCGAGGGCTTCGGCGATGACGCGGTCATGGCCGCGCTGCGCGAGGCCTTCTCGCGGGAGCATGCGCTCCAGTGCGGCTACTGCACGCCGGGAATGCTGGTCACGGCGCGCGACGTCGTGCTGCGCCTGCCCGACGCCGACGAGGCGCGGGTGCGCGAGGAACTGGCGGGCAATCTCTGCCGCTGCACCGGCTATCGCGGCATCGTGCGCGCCATCCTGGGCGTGCTGGCGGAGCGAAAGCAAAGCCGCTAACCTTTCTGGATGCCGGATCAAACGATCTATCAGACCCCGAGGAACAAGGCGCGCGACGGCGAGACCATCGTCACCTCGACCTGCGGTCACAATTGCGGCGGCCGCTGCGTGGTCAACGCGCATGTCGAGAACGACCGCATCGTCAGGATCTCGACCGACATGGCGCGCTGGACGCCGGAGATGCCGCCGCTGCAGGCCTGCGCGCGCGGCGTCGGCCAGATCGAGCGACTCTATCACAAGGATCGACTGAAACACCCGATGCGCCGAGTCGGTCCGCGCGGCTCGGGCCAGTTCGAGCGCATCTCGTGGGACGAGGCGATGAGCCACGTCTCGACCGAGATGCTGCGCATCCGGTCGAAGTACGGCAACGCCGCCTTCCTCGACGCGTCGCGCTCGGGCAACACGTCGATGCTGTCGGGCTTCGGCGTGTCCAAGCGCTTCTTCTACAAGTTCGGCGGCTGCACCGAGCTGTGGTCGAACATGTCGGCCGAGGCCGAGGTCTTTGCCGTGCGCATGACCTTCGGCGCCAAGGCCGACTACAAGACCGCCGGCCGCGAGCCCACCGACTATGTGAACTCGAAGCTGATCCTGATGTGGGGCTGGAGCCCGGCCGACGGCACCTTCGGCACCGGCACGCCGCAATATCTGAAGGACGCCAAGAAGAAGGGCGTGCGCATCGTCACCGTCGATCCGCGCCGCACGCGCACCAGCCTCCAGCTCGCGGACGAGCACATCTTCATCAAGCCCTCGAGCGATGCCGCGGCACTGATCGCCATGGCCTATGTCGCGGTGAGCGAAGGGCTGCACGACCAGGCCTATTGCGACCGCCATGTGCTGGGCTTCGACGAGGCGCATTTGCCCGAGGGCGCTCCGGCCGGAGGCTCGTACAAATCCTATCTGCTGGGCGAGAGCGACGGCGTGCCGAAGACGCCGGAATGGGCGGCCGCGCGTTGCGGCATTCCCGCCGAGACCATCCGGCGCCTCGCCATCGAATTCGCCACGACCAAGCCTGCCGCGATCCATTGCGGCTATGCGCCCGGCCGCACCGCCTTCGGCGAGCAGTTCCATCGCGCCGCCTATGCGCTGGCAGCGATCACCGGCAACATCGGCATCGCGGGCGGCAACACCGGCGTCAGCAACGGCGTCACCGGCCGCAGCGGCATCAAGAGCCTGCCCGCCGGCACCAACCCGATCGACTCCAAGGTCTCGACTCCGCTGCTCGCCGATCTTCTCGCCAAGGGCAAGGCCGGCGGCTATCCCGCCGACATCAAGATGATCTATTCGGCCTGCGGCGATCTCTTCAACCAGTGCCCCAACGCCAACAAGATGGCGCAGTCGCTGGACGGCGTGGAACTGATCGTGGTGCAGGACCACTTCCTGACGCCGACCGCGCGCCATGCCGACATCGTGCTGCCGGCCACGACCTTCTGGGAACGCAACGACGTGCACACGCCGTGGGCGGGCGCCGGCCACTACGCGATCTACATGAAGCAGGCGATCCAGCCGATGTACGAGTGCCGCGACGATCTCGCGATCTTCGCCGAGCTCGCCGCGAGGGTCGGCATCAACGACTACAACGACAAGACCGAGGAGCAGTGGTTGCGCGAGCTCACGGCCGACGCGGTCGACGACTTCGACACGTTTCGCGAGAGCGGCGTCGCGCGCTTCGCTCCGCCCAAGGACGCGGTGGCCTTTGCCGCCCAGATCCGCGACCCGGAGAACCACAGGTTCACGACGCCATCGGGCAAGATCGAGGTCTACTCGATGCCGCTCGCGGCTAAGCCCGACTATTACGGCTTGGGCGTAATCCCGCCGATCCCGACCTGGTTCGATCCGGTCGAGCCGCAGGCGGACTACCCGCTGATGCTGTGCAGCCCGAAGTCGCGGGCGCGCACCCATTCGATCCATGGCAATCAGCCTTTGCTCGCCCGGGTCGATCCCGACGATGTCTGGATGCACATCGAGGACGCCAAGGCGCGCGGCCTGGTCGACGGCCAAAAGGTGCGCGTGTTCAATCAGCGCGGCACGACCGTGCTGCCCGTCAAGGTCACCGACCGCATCGCCATCGGGGTCGTGTCGATCAAGGAAGGTGCCTGGTTCACGCCCGACGACGCAGGTCACGACACGACCGGCTGCGCCAATGCGTTGACCGACGATCGGTCGGCGCCCTGCGGCGCCACGACCTACAACACCAATCTCGTCCAGATCGAAGCGGCCTAAGGCTCTACTGCGCCGCCTGAAGCTGAGGCGCACGAAGCGCCGCCAGCCGCGGCATGACGTGCTCGGCAAAGCGGCGCATCTCGGGCTCGAACGGCTGGTACTGTGTCAGCAGGGTTTCGATGCCCGCGGCATGGAAGGCCGCGATCCGCTCGGCCACCTGGTCGTAGCTGCCGACCAGGCCGGCCGCCGTGCCGCCGTTGGTGCCGACGCGTTCCGACTTGGCCATGGTCTGGCGCATCACGACCTTGGCGTCGGTGTTCTGTTTCACGTAGGCCTTGATGTCGGTGTCCTGGCGCGAGAGATCGAGCAGGCGCTGATAGGCCTTCTCGGCCTCGGCCTCGGTCTCGCGCGCGATCACGAAAGCGGAGAGGCCGTAGCGCAGCGGCGGCTTGCCGGGCGGTCGCGGCCGGCGCCGAACGTCGGCGATCAGCGCCTTCACGTCGTCGAGCGGCTGGCCGTTGATGAACCACACGTCGGCCTGGCGCGCGCTCAAGTCACGCGCCGGATCGGACTCACCGCCGACATAGAGGCGCGGCCGCGGCCGTGCCGCGCCGACGGGATGCAGGATGTAGTCGGTGATCTCGAAGTACTTGCCCTTGAAGTCGACGCGCTCGCCGCGCATCAGCCGCTCGACGATCTCGAGCCATTCCTCGCCGTAGGCATAACGCTCGTCGTGCTCGCGGAACTCCATCCCGGCGTTCACGATCTCCTTGCGGTTCCAGGCGTTCACCAGGTTCAGCGCCATGCGGCCCTTGCTGATCGCCTCGATCTGCATGGCCATCTTGGCCAGCACCACCGGGTGATAGAGCATCGGCTTGATCGCGGTGATGATCTCGAGGCGGCTGGTCAGCGCTGCGATCGCCGCAGCCGAGGTCCAGGCCTCGAGCTGGTCGAGATCCTCGCGGTGCGGATTGGCGGTGTGCTGGGCGATCAGCACGCAGTCGTAGCCGAGGGACTCGGCCTCGAGCATGAGCTTCCTGTTGCGCTCCCACGAGGCATCGTACGGCTCCTCGGGGTCGTTCAGCGCGCCACGGTTGCCGTGGACCAGCGCCCAGATTCCGAAGCGAAGCGGATGTTCCATGCGAAGCTCCTTGCTCCGTCAGCGCGGAAGCACGAACCGTACCCCGGCGCGTGCCAGCCCGCCGCCCAGGCCGACGGCCGATCCGTCGGCGCGCCAGCAGCCCGTTCCGCTCATCGTCCCGTCGTCGTGGAACTGGATGCCGTTCATGCCGCCCGCGACCGTGGGCATGATCTGGAGCTTGTGGCCGCGGGCCTCCAGACCCATGCGCACGGCGGGCGGGATGCCGTGCTCGACCTCGACCACCGGTCCCTCGGTCCAGATGCGCGGCGCCTCGACCGCCTCCTGCAATTCCATGCCGTGATCGATCAGGTTGACCAGCGCCTGGAGCACCGAGGGGAAGATCTTGCGGCCCCCGGGCAGGCCCAGCGCATAGCGGATCCGGCCCTCGCGCAGCGCCATGAACGGTGACATCGAGGTGGTGACCCGCTTGCCCGGCGCGATCGAAAGGGCCTTGCCCGGCCGCGGATCGAAGGTGCCCATATAGTCGTTCGGCACCATGCCGATGCCCGGCACCACGAAGCGCGCGCCGAACAGGCTGTTGATGGTCTGCGTCGTGCACACGACGTTGCCCATGCCGTCGGCCGTTGTGAGATGCGTCGTGTCGGCGCCCTCGTTGATCAGCAGCCCGCCCGTCCACTGCCTGGCCTGCGCCATGTCGATCTCGGCGCGGCGCTCCTTTGCATATTCTTTGGAGGTGATGCGCTCGACCGGCACCGTCATGAAGGCGGGATCGCCGCTCGCCTCGCCTCGGTCGGCGAAGGCGATCTTCAGCACCTCGGCCAGAAGATGCAGCATGTCGACGGTGCCGAACCCCATCGCCGTCACGTCGTAGGCTTCGAGGATGTTCAGCATCTGCGTGATGTGCACACCCGACGCGGCGGGCGGCGGCGGACCGATCAGCTCCCAGCCGCGATACTGGCCGCGGATCGGCGTGCGCTCGACCACCTTGTATTCGGTGAGGTCGCGCTTCGACACGAGACCGCCGTTCTTCTGCATGCACTCGACGAGAAGATCGCCGAGCGGTCCGCCGTGCAGCGCGCCTTCGCCGTCGCGCGCAATCAGCTCGAGCGCCTCGGCATAGTCAGCCTGCACCAGCTTCTCGCCTGCCTTGAGCTGCGTTCCGTTCGGCAGCAGGCGCTTGGCCGCCAGCTTGTCCTTCAACAGGTCCGGCGCCGCGCTCTGGATGCAGTCGGAGAGATAGGGCGTGACCGTGAAGCCGCGCGCGGCATGGCGGATCGCGGGCTGCATCACGTCGGCGAGCGACATGGTGCCGTAAGTGCGGAGCGCATGGGCCCAGGCGAGCAATGAGCCCGGAGTCGCGACGGCCTTGGGGCCGACCGCGTTCTCGCGACCCTCGACGTCATAGACTTCCGGCGCGGCGCCGGGGATCGGGCGGTACATGTCGGGCTTGCCGGCGAGCGGCACGGCGCTCATGCCGTCGATGATCCTGTGGCTGCCGTCGGCCAGGCGGATGTGGCAGGTCGTGCCGCCGATCAGCCCGACCATCATCGGCTCGACGACGGTGAGCGCGAACTGCGTGGCGACCGCCGCATCGACCGCGTTGCCGCCGCCCGCCAGCATTTCCATGCCGGCGGCCGAGGCCAGCGGATGGTTCGACGCGACCACGCCGCGGCTGCCGTGGGCCGGCTTCTTTTCGCAGGCGAAGAGGGTGCCGGCTCGGTCTCGCCAGTTCGACGCACTCATTTTTCAACGCTCCCGTACTTCTCGGCGGCGGAAACTTTGGCATGGGCCCGGGGGCCCTGCCGTTAAAAAAACGGGAATTTAACGGGAGCTTCCGCCTGACGCGTTGACGGGAAGGGCTTCAGGACCAGTACAGGCACCAGTATTGGATATTGCATATATCGCAATATATGTCAAGGATATATTGCGATCCCGTCACGTCAGGTGAAGGCCAGTTGTCCCAGCAGCCCGCGCAAATCGGGCGTCTGCTCGAAATCCCACAGCGCCTTCAGGATCGCGTCGGTCTTCGCGTCCGGCCACCGCCCCTGGGTGTTGCTGCGGAACTTGTGCCCCATGCCCGCACGGTCGAGCGGCAGGCCGGGGAAGCCCGGCATGTCGTCGGTCTGCTGCACGAGCGTGCTGCCGTCCGGCAGGGTTGCAGTCAGGCGCGTCGCGGGCGCGTTGCCCTTGGGCGACTTTGCGAAGTCGGGATCAGGCTTCACGGTCGTCTTCTTCATGAGCGCGAGAATCCTAGGATCGCGCAACTTGTCGTCGGCATAACTCGCGTTGGTGATGTCGCCGTCGACCATGGCGCGCGCAGTGAGATAGGGCAGGCTGTGGTCCGCCGTGTCGCGGTTCTGCGGCGTCCACTTCTCGGGATCGCGGCCGGCCTGTTCGTAGCCGCGCGGATGAGCGGCGATCTCGAGCATTGAGATCCTGTCGACCGAACCAATTTTCTTCGCGAGAGCGATGCCCGCCACGATGGCGGTCTGCGAATAGACGACGGCGGGATAGACCTTTACGCCGCTCGCATTGATCTTGAATTTGTGGGCCTTGCCGTCGCCGAAAGTGCCGACATCGACGTCCGCCGGAGAGGCCACCATCTGAAAGAAACCTTTGCGGCCTTCGAAGATCGGCGCCGGACCTGTCAGACCTGCGCGCGCGAGCTGGGCCGCGAAAACGGCGTTGCGCTCGGCCTCGGAGTCCGCAAGTCCCTTCCAGTCGGAATTGGTCTGCGTGCGCGTCTGGCCCATCGGGATATGGTCGTTGAGCGCAAGGGCCACCGCCTGCACGAGTTGATCGCGCGAGAGCTTCATCAGCTTGCCCGCGGCCAGCGCCACGGCGGGGAGGCTGTAGATCGTGGGATCCCAGCCCTTCGGCACGGCGTCGGTGGCGTCAATCAGGCGGCAGTTGATCTCGTAGGCCAGCACGATCGCGGTGAGCGCATCGGCTGCTGTGGCTTTCTCGGCCTCCGCCACGGCGAGACAGGCGCCGATATGATCGCTGGGATGGACCGCGCCGGAGTTCTTCGATGCATAGGCGTCGTTGAGGTCGTAGTAGCGGATCGCCGCGCCATTCGCGAAGGAGGCGAGGTCCATCGTCGTGCGCCTTGTCGTGCCGATCACGGTGGAGACACCGTCACCCGGAACGAGTGCGAGGTCGCGGCAGACCTTGACCGGTCGCTCGTCGAATGCCGCGATCGCGCAGGCCATTGAATCGACGATCAGCGACTTGGTGTATTCGACGGTGGTGGGGTCGAGCATCTCGAACCGCAAACCCAGCGCATAGTCGGCGAGACGCGCGGCCAGCGGCACCTTGTCGTCCGCGCGCGCTGCCACGAACGGGACGGGCAGGGCCGCGGCACCCGCCAGCAGTGTGCGACGGGTGAGGGCCATCAGTGAAACGTCCGACCGGAGTCGATCACCAAAGTCTGGCCGGTCGTCGTGTTGGTCTTGCACATGGTCACGACCTGGTCGGCGCAATCGTCCTTGTCGGCGGCCACGCCGAGCAGCGAGGCCTTCTTGTTGATCTCGACCGCTTCGGGCCGCAGGTTCGCGGTCGCGCGCGTGCCTTCGAGCAGGCCGGGCGCCACGCAATTCACCAGCACTTCGGGCGCAAGGGCGACGGCCATGCACTTGGTGAGATGGATCAGCCCCGCCTTCGAGACGGCGTAGGCGATCGACGAGCCGGTCGGCCCCAAACCCGCGACCGAGGAGATGTTGACGATGCGGCCCTTGCCGCCCTTCTTCATGATCGGCGCCGCCGCCTTGCACAGCAGCATCGGCCCGGTGAGGTTGATGTCGATGATCTTGGTCCATTCCTCGTAGGTGAGGCCGTCGAGGTCCTTGAAGGCGATCGCCTTGTTGTAGGCCGCGTCGTTGATCAGGATATCGAGACGGCCGAAGCGCTTCACCACATCGTCGACCAGCTTCTGGACGTCCTCGCGCTTGGTGACGTCGCAGGCGAAGGTGGCGGCGGTGACCTGGTATTTCTGCAGGTCCTTCGCAACGCCCTCGGCCTGGTCCTTGCTCTTGGCGTAGACGACGGCGATGTGACAGCCCTGTGCCGCCAGCGCGTGACAGATGCGCTGGCCCAAACCACCATTGCCGCCGGTGACGACGGCGACCGTTCCCTTGAGATCCATGATGCGTTTCCCTCGTTAGCGGTCGACGGCGACGATGGCCTCGACCTCGATTTCGAATTCTTCCTTCACCAGCCGGTCGACGATCAGCAGGGTGTTGGGCGGATAGATGCCGTCGGGATAGTACGTGGGAAACAGCTCCTTGCGCAGCGCCATGAAGCGCGGAATGTCCTGGCTGTGGATCAGGTAGGTGGTGAACTTCAGTACCTTGCTGTAGTCAGCGCCGAGCCCCTTCAACACGTCGCCGAGGTTGCCAAAGACCTGCTTGAACTGGGCCGCGAAATCGCCGGCGCCGACCACCGAGCCATCGAGGCCGACGGAGAGCTGTCCCGCCACGAAGGCCAGCGTGCCCCCCTGGGACAGGCCCGCGTGAGAGTAGAGACCCTGTGCCGGGGCCGCGCCCTTGGGATTTTCGTACCAGACCTTGGCCATTTCTCGTGCTCCTCCTGTCCCGTTGGTTCAGTCATAGTCGACCGTGCATCGCTCTCGAAGCAAGGTGGATCGCAATGCTGAAGTCCGGAGCCGACCATATCGCCAGCCTGCGCGACGGTCGCGCCGTCTATCTCCACGGCAAAAAGGTCGATGACGTGACCGCGCATCCCGCTTTCGCGAACGCGGTGAAGACGATCGGTGGGCTGTTCGATTTCGCCGTGCAGCAGCCCGAGCTGATGAGCTTTTCGCCGGGGCCCGGCGGCCGCGCCAACCGCATCTGGCAGCTGCCCGAGAGCTACGAGGAGCTGTGCCAGCGCCGCCGCGCGCTCGAGGCGTGGAGCGGTCTGCACGCGGGTTTCATGGGACGCGCGCCCGATCATGTGGCGTCGTGCATTTCCGGCATGTACATGGGGCTCGACGTGTTCGAGGCCTACGACAAGCAGCGCGCTGCTGCGCTCGCGGACTACTACCGCCATGCCCGCGACAACGACCTCTACCTCACCTACGTGATCATCAACCCGCAGGCCGACCGCTCGAAGGGCGCCAGCCAGCAGAAGGACCCGTATCTCGCCACCGGCGTCGTCGATCGCGATGCGAGCGGGATCACGGTGCGCGGCGCCAAGATGCTGGCAACCGGCGGCATCATGGCCAACGAGGTGCTGGTCACCTGCATCCAGCCGCTGCAGCCGGGCGACGAAAAGCACGCAATTTCCTTCGTCATTCCCATGAACACCAAGGGGCTGAAGATCCTGTCGCGTAAGTCGTACGAGGAAGGCGCGCCCAACGTTTTCGACAATCCGCTGTCCAGCCGCTTCGACGAGAACGACGCGGTGCTGTTCTTCGACGACGTGAAAGTGCCGTGGGACCGGGTGTTCGTGATCGACAGCCTGGAAATGTGC
>CAIMEE010000544.1 GCA_903839865.1 Enhydrobacter aerosaccus
AGTGCACACGTTCGAAAGGTGAGCAACAAATGGTCAAACCCTGCCCGCTGCGTGCCTGTCGCGACCTCCAGACAGATTGACTTTATAGGGCGGATGAATCCCAATCCGGCCCAATGAACAAGCATCTGCTTCGTACTGGAGGAACGACCATGACGATCACCCGCCGCCGGATTCTGGCTGCCACCGCAGCTGCCCCCCTCGCCGCTCCCTGGATCGCCGGCACGGCCCGGGCCGAGACCAAGAAACTGAAGATTTCCCATCAGTTCCCCGGCGGCACGATCGATAGCGGCGATTTCCGCGACCAGATGTGCCGTCGCTTCGCGATCGAGCTCGAGAAGCGGACCAAAGGCGCGCTTGGCGCCGATGTCTATCCCAACTCCTCGCTGGTCAAGACCGTCGCGCAGTATTCGGCGATCCGTAAGGGCGCTCTCGACATGACGCTCTACCCTCTGAATTACGCGGGCGGCGAGGTCGGCGAATACAATATCGGCTTCATGCCGGGCGTCGTGAGCTCCTACGCTCAGGGTTATGCGTGGAAAAAGGCAGAGATCGGCAAGAAGCTGACGGCCCTCATGGCCGAAAAGGGCGCGGTCTGCGTCACGTGGCTGTGGCAGGCGGGCGGCGCCGCAAGCCGCGACGCCAAGCCGGTTCTCGTTCCGGAAGACGTCAAGGGCAAGAAAGTGCGCGGCGGCAGCCGCGAGATGGACCTGATGCTGAAGGGCGCCGGGGCATCGGTGGTCAGCATGCCATCGAACGAGCTTTACGCCGCGATGCAGACAGGCACGATGGACATCGCCATGACCTCGTCGACCAGCCTGATCTCCTTCCGCCTGGAAGAGATCGCCAAGAGCCTGACAACCGGCCGCAACAAGGGCTTCTTCTTCATCTTCGAGCCCATCCTGATGTCCAAGCAGGTCTTCGACGCTCTGCCCAAGGACCAGCAGACCGCGATCATGGACGTAGGCCTCGAGATGGAGAAGTTCGGCGAGGAAAAAGCCAAGGCCGACGACGACGAGGTGGCCAAGGTCTATGAGAAGCGCGGCATCAAGGCCTACGACATCGACCAGGCGCAGGCCGACAAGTGGAAGGCAATTGCCCGCGACACATGCTGGAAAGAGTACGCAGACAAGAGCGCCAGCAACGCGGAATTCCTGAAGCTGAGCCAGCAGGTTTCGTGAAAGTTCTCGATTTTCTGAACAGGGCGATCGTCTTTCTGTCGGCGATCGCCCTTGTTCTTGCCGCCGGCGTTCTCACCTACTCCGTCGTCCTCCGCTATTTCACGCCGGAGCCGACCGATTGGCAGGACGAGTTTGCGGTCTTCCTCCTCGTCGGCGTCACGTTCAGTTCGGCCGCCTGGGTCCAGGCGCAGCGCGGTCATATCGGCATCGAGGCCCTGAAGGCGATCCTGCCACCGCATATCGACCGCTGGCGCCAGATGCTCGTCGACCTGCTCAGCACCGTCTTCTGCGCTTTCTTCGCGTGGAAATCGTGGACCCTGTTCCACGAGGCCTGGGTCGACGGCTACACCAGCGCGACCGCCTGGGCGCCGCCGCTGTGGATCCCCTATGTCGCCATGTCGCTCGGCATGACGCTTCTTACGCTCCAGATCTTCGTGCAGGTTTTCCGCAAGCCATGAGTATCGTCCAGATCGGCCTGCTCTTCGGCGGCGCCACCCTGCTCGTGATGTTCTCGGGCATGCCCATCGCCTTCGCGCTGGGCTCCGTCGCCACCGTGTTCATGATCTTCTTCATGCCGCCGTCGGCCCTCGATACTGTCACGCAGAACGTCTACGAGGAAATGTCGGCGATCACCCTGCTGTCGATCCCGCTGTTCATCCTGAAGGGCGCCGCGATCGGACGCTCGCCCGCCGGCCGCGATCTCTATTCGGCATTGCATGTCTGGATGAGCAAGGTGCCGGGCGGCCTCGGCATCGCCAACGTCTTCGCCTGCGCGCTGTTCGCCGCGATGGCGGGCTCCAGTCCTGCGACCTGTTCCGCGATCGGTTCGGCCGGCATTCCCGAGATGCGCAAGCGCGGCTATCCGGCGGGCTTCGCGGCGGGCCTCATCGCCGCCGGCGGCACGCTGGGCATCCTGCTGCCGCCCTCGATCACGATGATTCTCTACGCCGTAGCGTCGGAACAGTCGCTCGGCAAGCTGGTCCTGGCCGGCATCGGCCCCGCCCTGCTGCTCGTCGCCTTCTTCGCCGCCTATGCCGCCTGGCGCTACCAGTACGAGACGCGCAAGGCGCAGGCGACGCACGATGGCGGTGGCGTGAACTCCGCCTTGCTCGACCGCGAGACCTTCACGCTTGCGCAGAAGTTCGCCGCCCTGCCGCGCGTCCTGCCGTTCGTGCTGCTGCTGACCGGCGTCATGTTCGCCCTCTACGGCGGCTATGCGACGCCGTCCGAAACGGCAGGCCTCGGCGCGCTGATGGCCCTGATCCTGATCGCGGTCATCTATAATGTGTGGCGGCCCGCACAGCTCAAGCCGATCATGGAGAACACGATCCGCGAAGGCTCGATGCTGATGCTGATCATCGGCATGTCGCTCTTCTATTCCTACGTGATGAGCTATCTCCATATCAGCCAGTCGGCGGCCGAATGGGTCGTGGCGCAGCATCTCTCGCGCTGGGTGTTGCTGGCCGCGATCCTGGTGATGGTCGTGATCCTGGGTTTCTTCCTGCCGCCGGTGTCGATCATCCTGATGACCGCGCCGATCATCCTGCCGCCGCTGCGCGCCGCGGGCTTCGACCTCGTGTGGTTCGGCGTCATCATGACCATCGTCATGGAGATGGGCCTGATCCATCCGCCGGTAGGACTCAACCTCTTCGTGATCAAGAACATCGCGCCCGACATCCCGCTGGGCGATGTCGTGTGGGGCGTGGTGCCGTTCGTCATTCTGATGATGCTGGCTGTCGTGGTGCTCTGCTTCTTGCCGGAGATCGCCATGTGGCTGCCGGACAAGATCATCAAGTAGGCGGTCAGGCCTTGCCGCGGTACCGCACCCGCTCGCGGTAGCCGATGTAGAGGCCCGAGCTGATGATCACGGCAGCGCCGATCCACGTCCACATGTCGGGAAAATCGTGAAACACCAGGTACCCCATGATCGTGGCCCCGATGAGCTGCGTGTAGTTGAACGGCGAGACGACCGCTGCCGGCGCCTGGCTGTAGGCGATGGTCAGGAAGTAGTGCCCGGCCCCCGCCATGATGCCCATGCCGACGAAGAGTGCCAGGTGCCAGCTCGAGTCCGGCGCCACCCATTCGAAGGGCAGGAACGGCGTCGCCGCGATCGTGCCGACGATCGTGGCGACCGTCGCTGAGGCGTCCGGCCGCTCGGTTTGGCCGTAGCGGCGCGAGAAGAGCTGGTAGAACGAGCTCGAGATCGTGCTGCCGACGATCAGCAGCACGTGCCAATCGAAATCGGCGTGACCGGGCCGCACCACGATCAGCGCCCCGATGAAGCCGATGCCGACGGCGATCCAGCGATGCATGCCCACCTTCTCGCCGAGCAGGCGAGAGGACAGCGCCGTGACGATGATCGGGCTGGTCAGCGAGATCGAGGACGCCGTGGCGAGCGGCAGATAGACCACGCCGTGGAAGAACAGGTAGGACGAGAAGAAGAGCAGCATGCCGCGCACGATCTGGGTGTCGAGACGGCGGATGGTGAAAAGCTGGCGCCCGTTGCGCGGCAGGAACATCACCATCATGAAGACAAAGGCGAAGAAATAGCGGGACCAGATGACCTCGATCACCGGATAGCCGGAGGTCGACAGCGTCTTGGACATGCCGTTCAGGATGGCAAAGCACGTCATCGCCACGACGGTCGACAGGATCGCCCGCAGGATGCGGTCGGTCGGCGGCGTCGATGGAGCAGGCATCATCGACCGGCCTAGAAGCCGAGGCTCTTGATCTTCGCGGCCAGGGCGGAAATCGAGAACGGCTTGCCGATGAAATTCACGCCGTGGTCGAGCACGCCATGATGGACGATGGCGTTGGCCGTGTAGCCCGTCGTGAACAGCACCTTCAGCGCGGGCCAGCGCTCGTCCGCGAGCGCCGCCAGCTGGCGGCCGTTCATGTCGCCCGGCAGACCGACGTCCGTGAACAGCAGCACGATGTCGTCATGCGCCTCGAGCTGGGCCAGCGCCTGGGCGCCGTTCTCCGCGTAGTACACGGTGCAGCCTATCTCACGGCAGGCGGAGATCGCGAACTCGCGCACCACCGGATCGTCCTCGACCACCAGAACCACCGGCCCGCTGCCTGCCACCGCCGCGGCATGCTCCGGCGGCGCCTCTACTGCGGCAGCCCCTTCGGCCAGCGCCCGCGGCAGATAGACCTTCACCGTCGTCCCACGGCCGATCTCGCTGTAGATCTTGAGGTGACCGCCGACCTGCTTCACGTAACCGAAGGTCATGCTGAGACCGAGGCCGGTGCCCTGCCCGCGCTGCTTGGTGGTGAAGAACGGCTCGAAGGCACGCGCGATCACTTCCGGATCCATGCCGGAGCCGGTATCCGATACGGCCACCAGCACATATTGGCCCGGCGTCACCTCGACGTTGGCGCGGGCGTAGGCGTCATCGAGATGAGCGTTGGCGGTCTCGATGGTGAGCGTGCCACCGGCCGGCATGGCGTCCCGGCCATTGATGGCGAGATTCAAAACCGCGCCTTCGAGCTGGGCCATGTCGGCCTTGGCCCGCCACAGACCGCCGGCCAGGACCGTCTCGACCTGGACATTTTCGCCCAAGGTCCGGCGCAGCAGCTCGGACATTCCCGATACCAGCTTGTTGGCGTCGACGGCCTCGATCTGGAGCGGCTGCTGCCGCGAAAAGGCCAGCAGACGCTGCGTCAGCGTCGCCGCGCGCGAGACACCTGAGCGCGCCAGATCGAGAAAGCGTGTGACCTCCGCCGACGGCTGCGCCACCCGACGCCCGACCATCTCCACGGCACCCCCGATGCCGGTCAGCAGATTGTTGAAGTCATGGGCGATGCCGGCGGTCAGCTGGCCGATCGCGTTCATCTTCTGCGACTGGCGCAGGCTTTCCTCCGCGGTCTCGCGTCGCTGCTGCTCTTCCCGCAGGCGCTCTAGTGCCGCACTTTCCTGCCGGGCCCGGTGTGACGCCAGCAGCGCGAGCAGGAAGAGACCGAGCGTTGCCGGCAGGCCGAAGATCAGGTGTGACCCCATGCGCTCGAACCACGCCTGCCGCACGGCTGCCGTTGGCACCCCGTGCACAACGTAAATAGGCAGGTCCGGAAGCTTGCGATAAAGGACGGTGCGGGCGACACCGTCGACCACGCCGCTACCCAGGGTGTAGGAGCCCTCTTCGGGATGCGCCGCAGTCGTCGTCATGAACCCGCTGTTTGGCCCCACCCTGTCGGTCGGTCCGGTACCCGGATAGCGCGCCAGAATCTGCCCGTCGGAACGGATGATCGAGGCCACGGCCAGCTTCGTATCGGCCCCACGCGAGAACATTGCCTTGAAGTAGTCGGGCGAGATCGACACTGCGATCACGCCGTTGAAGCTGCCGTCCGGCTTGTGGCGGCGCACGCTGTACTGGAAAAAGTCGATGTCCTTGACCCTGCCGTGGATCAGCTCGCTGACATTGCGTTCAACGCCGGCACGATGGGCCTGAAAGTAGGTGCGATCGGCGTAGTTGAAGCCCTGCGGCAGCGGGAAGACCTTGGCCGTAACCAAAGGAGCGCCCGTCTCGTCTAGAACCCAGACGTCCTCGACCTGGGGCAACGACTTCACCAGGCGCAGCAACTGCTCGTGGAGCTTCGCCTCATTCGCCTTGATCTCGGCATTGGTATAGTCGTCGACCAGTTCGGTCACGTTCGTGGTGACGAGATACTCCGTGTCGAAGGTCGCCTGCACGCTGACGTAGAGCAGATCCAGCGTACGCCTGAGGTGATCGTTGGCCTGCTGCTTCACCTCGCCATAGGCAAGCCAGCTTGCGCCGGCGAAGAGCGCGAGCGGCATCACCAGGCAGGCGACCGCCACGACCATGGAAGATTCTGCGGCATCGTTGCCCCGAAGCGACCAGGTCCGCGCTTTGAGAAGCCGCCGCATCGCCGCCGTCAGGGGCTGGTCTGGGAGATCAATGAGGCTACGAACTTCGAAAGTTCGGTGGCGCTATAGGGCTTTGGAAAGACGTGGATCTTCTGGCCTACGTCCGGCGACGTGCCCGACGCGCCCGAGCATCGGATGACAGGCGTTCCCGGCCGGTGCTGGACCGCGGCCGCGATCACCTTCTCGCCCGACATGTCGGGTAGGCCGATGTCGACGATGATCGCTCCGAGCGGCGTGCCGCTGGCGACGACGTCCAGGGCTTCCTGCCCCGTCGACGCCTCGATACACGTCATGCCCAACTCACCCAGGGCATCGACCAGAACGGCGCGAATCAGAAATTCGTCCTCAGCCAGCAGAACGCTCGACATGCGTCTCCTATTCGGCCGCTCTCGGCAACGCGGGCTGAGGCTTGAACGGCAATATAGTGGTCGCACGCGCGGCGGGCAGAGGCAAGGGTGGCGTATCCACACCGAGCGCGCGGGCCGCGTTCCAGCCCCAGCGCGGATCGAGCAGGAAGGCGCGGGCGTGCGCGGTGCAGTCGGCCTCGCCGGCGGCGATGATCTGCTCGGCTTGTTGCGGTTCGGTGATGACGCCCACCGCCCAGGTCTTGATGCCGGCTTCTTTGCGCACGCGTGCGGCAAACGGCACATGATAGCCCGGCACGACGGTGATTTTCTGGGCTGGCGAGTTGCCGCCCGAGCTCACGTCGATGAAATCGCAGCCCAGCGCCTTCAATTGCCGGGCCGTCTCGACCGTGTCCTCGATCGAGAGCCCGCCCTCGACCCAGTCGGTCGCGGACAAGCGGATACCAAGCGCCTTGTCGTCCGGCACGAGCCTGCGGCAGGCCTCGAAGACCTCGAGCGGAAAGCGCCGGCGCTTTTCCATCGTGCCGCCGTACGCGTCCGTACGATGATTGCTGAGCGGCGACAGGAATTGATGCAGGCCATAGCCGTGGGCGCCGTGCAGTTCGATCACGTCGAAGCCCAGCCGCAGGCTACGTTCGACACCGGACACAAAGGCCTGCTTCACGCGCGCGAGGCCGACGGCATCGAGCGGCACCGGCGTATGCCACTTGGCGGCGGGATCGTAGGGCAGCGCCGACGCCGAGAACGTCGTCCAGGGCAGATCGGGCGCGTCGGCCTGCGTCAGCGGACCACCACCCTTCCATGGCCGTTGCGCCGAGGCCTTGCGGCCGGCGTGCGCCAGCTGAATGCCGAGCTTCACGTTGGGCATCCAGCCACGGACCCACTCGACGACCGGCTTCAGCGCGGCTTCGTTCTCGTCGCTGTAGAGGCCGAGGCAGCCCTGCGTGATGCGGCCCTCGCGTTCGACATGGGTGGCTTCCAGGCACAACAGGCCCGCGCCCGACATCGAGAGCATGCCGTAGTGGACCTGATGCCAGGGCTGCGCGCTGCCATCGACGGCCGAGTACTGGCACATCGGCGACACGACGATGCGGTTGGGCAGGGTAACGCCGCCCAGATCGACCGGTGAGAAAAGCTTGGCCATGATTACTCCCCCGAAACGCTACGCTAGCCGCTGATGGATGGGCCCGCCTCATGGCCAAGCCATTCCTCGATCAGGCGCCGGGCAATTGAATCGCGGCGCGGCATGAAGAACGAACCGTCCTTGGGCATGTTCTCCGGCTTGAGGTCGTCGCGGCTCATCCAGCGCGCCTCGGCCAGCTCGTCGAGATTGACCTCGTAGTCGAGCGATTCTGCCTCGGCATGGAAGCCGATCATCACCGACGCCGGGAACGGCCACGGCTGCGACGAGCGATAGGTGACGTTCTTCACCCTTACTTTCACTTCCTCGTAGACCTCGCGCGCCACCGCATCCTCGAAGCTCTCGCCCGGCTCGACGAAGCCCGCGAGCGTGGAATGCATTCCGCGGGGAAACTGCTTGCCGCGGCCCAGCAGGCACTTGTCGCCGTGGTGGACAAGCATGATCACGGCCGGATCGGTGCGCGGGAAGTGCTCGGTCTTGCAGCTCTCGTTGGTGCAGCGGCGGACGTGACCGCCCTTCGCCACCGTGGTGATCGACCCACACACGCCGCAGAACTTGTGGCGGCGATGCCAGTAGGTCATGCCGCGCGCATAGGCCAGGATCGACCCTTCCTTGGCGAACAGCAGCGCGCCGACCTGCCGCAAATCGACGAAGTCGCCGAGGGTCGACACGGGCGTGTCCTTGCCGGTCACGTCGACGGCGAAGTACGGCGCTCCATCGACATAACCCAGGAAGATATGATGATCGGCGGCGCCCGCGACAGCACGGCCCATCATGCCCTGCAGGAATACCGCTTCGGGCATCCCGCCCGACTTCACCAGGTTCTTTTCGAAGTCGATCGGGACAAACCGCGCCTCACCGGACGAGGCCAGTTCGATCATCCGCTCTTCATTGTCGCGCTCGAGGCTCGACCGGTCGATTTCCGCGCTGGAATAGGGGTTTCTGGATCTTTGCTGCATACCCCAACTTACCGTCACTTCAGCGCGCGATCCAATACCTGGGCCACATGTACCGCCTGACGGTCGGTGCCGTCGGCGATCTGGTGACGGCAGGATGTGCCGTCGGCCACCACCAAGGCGGCCTCGTCGGCCTTGCGCACCGCCGGCAGCAGCGAGAGTTCGGCCATGGCGATCGATGTTTTGTAATGTTCGGCCTCGTAACCGAAGCTGCCCGCCATGCCGCAGCAGCTAGACTCGATGGGGCTGACGGCGAGATCGGGCACGAGAGCCAGTGCCTCCTGCACCGCGCTCATCGCGCCGAACGCCTTCTGGTGACAATGGCCGTGCAACAGCGCGGTCTTTTCCGGCAGCGGATTCAGGTCGAGCTTGAGTCTCCCCGCCTTCTTCTCGCGCACGAGGAACTCTTCGAACAGGAACGCATTGTCCGCAGTCCTGCGCGCCGCCTCGCCCAGTCCGAGCGCCAGGAACTCGTCGCGCAGGGTGAACAGGCACGATGGCTCCAGCCCGATCACCGGCACGCCACGGTCGACGAACGGCGCCAGCGCCTCGAGCACGCGCTCGGCCTCTTCCGTCGCCTTGCCGACCTGTCCGGTTGCAAGATACGTGCGGCCGCAGCACAGAGCGCGCGAGCCGAGCGCCGGCCACGCGACGGCAACCTTGTGTCCAGCAGCTACCAGCACCCGCCGCGCGGCATGCAGGATCTCCGGCTCGAAGTTGTTCGAGAAAGTGTCGGCGAAGATCACGACTGTCGCGTCGAGTTCATCGACATCGGTCGTGGCCAGGAAGGTGTCCCCACGCCACTTCGGAAGCGAGCGCTCCTTGGCAAAGCCCAGCAGCGGCTGGACTAAGCTTGCAAGATTGAAAAGCCACGGCACGCGCCGGGCCCAGGGCGCCATCTCCGGCAGGTTGCCGATCAGCTTGTCGCGCAGCGACAGGCCCTTGGACATGCGCCGCGCCGACTTCACTTCGATCTTCATGCGCGCCATGTCGACGCCGGTCGGGCAATCGCGCTTGCAGCCTTTGCACGAGACGCAAAGATCCATCGCTTCGGCGACCGCTTCCGACAACAGCCCCTGCGACCCGAGCTGCCCCGAGAGCGCCAGCCGCAAGGTGTTGGCGCGGCCGCGCGTGAGATGCATCTCGTCGCGCGTGACGCGGAAGCTGGGGCACATGGTGCCCGCATCGAACTTCCGGCAGTGGCCGTTGTTGTTGCACATCTCGACCGCCTTCGCGAAACCGCCGGTCGCGTCGCCGCCGGTGCCGGGTTCGGTCAGTTCTTCGGTGAGCGGGTCGTTCTGCACGTCCCAGGCCGACCAATCGAGCGCGGGCTTGTGCTCGGGATTCCTGTAGTCTGGCTTGAAGCGGAACAGCGAACGGTCGTCCATCTTGGTGGGCCGCACGATCTTGCCGGGATTGAGCATGCCGGTTGGGTCGAACAGGTCCTTGATCGCCTCGAACGCCTTGGTGACGCGCGGTCCGAACTGCCAGCCCACCCACTCCGACCGCACCAGGCCGTCGCCGTGCTCGCCCGAGTAGGCGCCCTTGTATTCACGCACCAGCGCCGATGCTTCTTCGGCGATCGCGCGCATCTTGGCGGCGCCCTCACGGCGCATGTCGAGGATCGGCCGCACATGCAGCGTGCCGACCGACGCATGGGCGTACCACGTTCCCTTGGTCCCGTGTTTGGTGAAAACGTCGGTGAGGCGCTGCGTGTAGTCCGCCAGATGCTCGAGCGGCACGGCGCAATCCTCGATGAACGAGACGGGCTTACCGTCGCCCTTCATCGACATCATGATGTTGAGGCCGGCCTTGCGGACTTCCCAGAGGGCGGCCTGCGGGCCGGGCTCGGGCATTTCCACGACACTGCCCGGCAGGCCGAGATCGGCCATCAGCTCGACGAGCCGCTTCAGGTCCTGGACCTGCGCCTCACGCTCCTCGCCCGCGAACTCGACCAGCAGGATTGCCTCGGGCTTGCCGATCAGCGCCCGCTCGATCACCGGCCGGAACGCCGGATTGGCACGGGCCAGCTCGATCATCGTGCGGTCGACCAGTTCCACCGCCGTCGGCTTCAGCTTCACGATGTGCTGGGCCGACTCCATCGCCTTGTAGAACGAGTTGAAGTTCACGACGCCCAGCGTCTTGTGCCGGGGCAGCCGCGAGAGCTTGAGCGTCAGGCGCTCGGTGACCGCCAAGGTGCCTTCGCTGCCCACCAGCAGGTGCGCGAGGTTCACCGAATTGTCGGTCGTGTAGGGCCGCTCCGACTGCGGGAAGAAGATGTCGAGGTTGTAGCCGCCCACCCGCCGCAGCACCTTCGGATACATGCGCACGATTTCGTCCCGCTCGGCGAAGGCAAGGGCTGCCACCTTGTCCGCAATCGCGCGCACGGCCGGCTGCATGTCCTCGGGGCGCCGGGAATCGAAGCGCGCGCGGGTCCCGTCGGCGAGGATGGCGTCGATGGCGGCCACGTTGTGCACCATGTTGCCGTACCGGATCGAGCGGCTGCCGCAGCTGTTGTTGCCTGCCATGCCGCCCAGCGTGCATTGCGCGGACGTCGAGACATCTACCGGGTACCACAGCCCGTGCGGCTTCAGCCACGCGTTGAGCTGATCGAGGACGACGCCCGGCTGCACCGTGACCTCGGCGCGCTCCTTGTCGAATCCCACGGCCTCGCGCATGTAACGCGAAAAGTCGATAACCAGCGCCTTGCCCACCGTCTGGCCACACTGCGACGTGCCGGCGCCGCGCGGCAGGATCGCGGCCTTGGCGTCGCGCGCCACGTCGAGTGCCAGCGCGAGATCGGCCTCGTCGCGCGGGACCACCACTCCGACCGGTTCGATCTGATAGATCGACGCATCGGTCGAATAGCGGCCGCGCGAGGCGCGGTCGAAGAGCACATCACCCTTGATCGTGCGGCGCAGAGTCTGTTCGAGATCACTCACGGCGTATCCATGGTTTCGAGGACGGCTTGCAGCTTGGCCTTGAGGTGGCGGGCGAGGATGTCGCGCAGCGTCGCGCCATCGCGCGCAGCGAGCGCATCGATCATGTCGCGATGCTCGCCCACGGCCTGATCCCACTTCGTCGACACGAGGTTCGAGCGGAAGCGCAGCGCATGCAGGCGCATGTTCAGCGTCCGGAACGTCTGGGTCAGGATCGGATTGCCGGCGATCGCGTTGATGCGGTCATGGATCCCGCGATTGACGCGATAGTAATTCGGCAGGTCGTGCGCGGCGTGGGCCGCTTCCATCTCCGCCTGCATCGCGCGCAGGTCGGCGATGTCGCGGTCAGTCACGCGCTGTGTGGCGAGCTCGCCGGACAGGCTTTCCAGTGAGGCCATCACCTCGAAGGCATGGCGCACGTCGTCCCTCGACAAGGCCACCACCTGTGCACCACGGTTGGGGAGCTGGACCAGCAGACCGTCGGCCGCCAGCATGCGAAAGGCCTCGCGCAACGGCGTGCGCGAGACGCCCAGCCGTTCGCTGAGTTCCCGCTCGTTCAGCCGCGCCCCGGGCGCCAGCTCGCCCTCGATTATAAGACTGCGCAGGCGCTCGGCAGCGGCTTCTGGCAGAGCCTGTCGGGCAATCGGAAATTGTGAGCCATCCATCTGGACTCACTTTGGCATGTTGTATACAAAATGCAATACCAGATCGTCGAAGGGACAGACAATGCGCCTGAATTCACATCCGAGCGGCCGGCACTTCCTGCAAATCCCGGGGCCGACGAATGTTCCCGACCGCATCCTGCGTGCCATGGACAACCCGACGATCGATCACCGCGGGCCCGAGTTCAACGCGCTGGCCAAGAAGGTCCTGCGCAGCGTTCGCCAGGTCTTCCAGACCAAGCAGCCGGTCATCGTCTATCCGGCGTCCGGCACGGGCGCGTGGGAAGCAGCGCTGGTGAACACGCTGTCGCCCGGCGACCTGGTGCTGATGTGGGAGACCGGTCACTTCGCCTCGCTGTGGAAGAAGATGGCGGACAAGCTCGGCATCAAGTCTGAATTCATGGGCGGTGACTGGCGCAAGCCCGCAGATCCGGCGGCGATCGAGAATCGACTGAAGGAGGACACCGGCCATACGATCAAGGCCGTCTGCATCGTCCACAACGAGACCTCGACCGGCGTGGTGAGCGACATCGGCGCGGTACGCCGCGCGATCGATGCCGCCAAGCACCCCGCCCTCTTGCTGGTCGACACGATCTCGTCGCTGGGTTCCGTGGACTATCGCCATGACGCCTGGGGCGTCGACGTGACAGTTGCCGGCTCGCAGAAAGGCCTGATGCTGCCGCCCGGTCTCTCGTTCAATGCCGTGAGCGAGAAGGCGATCGCGGCCTCGAAGAATTCCAAGATGCTGAAGTCGTTCTGGAGCTGGGACGACATGCTGGCCGTCAACGCGAACGGCTGGTTCCCCTACACGCCCGCCACCAACCTGCTCTATGGCCTGAGCGAGGCCTGCGACATGCTGCTCGAGGAAGGCCTCGACTCGGTGTTCGCACGCCACACAAGGCACGGCGAGGCCACGCGAATCGCCGTCACCGCCTGGGGTCTCGAGATCCTGTGCAGCGACCCCAAGGCCTACTCCGGCTCGCTCACCGCGATCATGATGCCCGACGGCCACGACGCCGACGCCTTCCGCAAGATCGCGCTCGAGAACTTCAACATGTCGCTGGGCCAGGGCCTGTCGAAGGTCGCGGGCAAGGTATTTCGCATCGGCCATCTCGGCGACTTCAACGACCTGATGCTGATGGGTGCGCTGAGCGGTGTGGAGATGGCGCTGGGCCTCGCCAAGGTGCCCCACAAGGCGGGCGGCACGCAGGCAGCTCTCACCTATCTGCGCGACACCGCGCCGGGCGCGCGCCAGGCCTAGGCCGGGCGATGCGCCTCTACGTGACGCCCGCTTCGCCCTGGGTCCGGCGCGTGCGGGTGACGATCCTCGAACTGGGCATCGAAGATCGCTTCGAATTCGTTCAGACGAGGTGGCCGCACAGCTGGGGGACGCAGACCGTCGCCAGCCTCGCGCCCGACTTCCTGGCCGCGACGCCGGTCGCGCGGATACCGGCGCTGGTCGCCCCCGGCGTGACGCTGACAGACTCGAACGCGATCTGTGACTATCTGAACGCGGAGTTCGGGGCGTTTCGCCTCCTCGCCCGCGAGGGCACTGCACGCTGGCAAGCGCTCGCGACGATCGCTATCGCCAGCGGGATCATCGAAGCCCAGATCATGCGCCGAGCCGAGTTGCTGCGCGGCGAGAAGGAACGATCGACCGACTTCATCGCCAAGATGCGAGATCGCCAGTTCCGCTGCTTCGCCGCACTGGAGGCGCACCTGCCGGCGTTTGGTGGCACTTTCGATCTTGCGCAGATCACGACGGCGGTAGCCTGCGGCTACGACGAGTGGCGCTACGGGCCGGACTGGCGCAACGCCGCACCAAAGCTCGCCGCCTGGTACGACTCCGTCGCGGACCGGCCGTCGCTCAAGGCGACTGCTCCCGCCGAAACGCCCCAGCACTAACAGCCCTCCCGCCGGACTTGACATATCATGCGTAATACGCAATATACCCTTGCGGGGACCCGGACCCTGGCTGCCCGCCGAAGCGCGGGGGCCTCGGGAGACGCTGCACTGTGGGGCAGATCGAGCGGGGCACGTCCAGTTCCCATTTAGATCGCGCGGCCCATCCGCTAACTCCTTGAAACAACTCAGTTCTGGAAACCGGCGCCATTAAGTTCCCATTTGTTTAATGGGAGGCCCGAAGAAAAATCTCACTGCCGCTAGCGCAGCAGGCAGGCGACGTGGTGGCCGGGCGATACTTCGCGCAGCGGCGGCGACACGACCTTGCACTCAGCCGTCGCATAGGGGCAGCGCGTGTGGAAGTGGCAGCCGGACGGCGGATTGGCCGGGCTGGGCACGTCGCCCTGCACGATCGCCTTCTTGCGCCGTGCGCGCCGCGGATCGGGCGCGGTCGCGGCCGCCAGGAGCGCCTCGGTGTAGGGATGGAGCGGCGTCGAGAACAGCGTGCGCTTATCCGTGAGTTCGACGATGCGACCGAGATACATCACGGCGATGCGGTGGCTGATGTGGCGCATCACTGCCAGATCGTGGCTGATGAAGAGATAGGCCAGGCCCAGTTCTTCCTGCAGGTCGATCAGAAGATTCAGCACCTGCGCCTGCACGGACACATCGAGGGCCGAGACCGGCTCGTCGGCAACGATCACGTCGGGGCTGACCGACAGGGCCTTGGCGATGCCCAGCCGCTGGCGCTGACCGCCAGAGAATTCGTGCGCGTACTTGCGCATGGCGTCGGGCCGCAGGCCGACCCGCTCGAACAGCTTCGCGACCCGCTCGTCGCGTTCCTTGCCGCGGGCGATGTCGAAGTTCTCGAGCGGCTCGCCCACGATCGTGCCCGCGGGCAGGCGCGGGTTCATCGAGGAGTACGGATCCTGGAAGATCGTCTGGATCCGCTTGCGGTGCGGCCACATCGCCGCGGGCTTCAGCGCCGTTATGTCCTCGCCGCCCAGCACGATCTTGCCGGACGTGGGCTCGATCAGCTTCAGCACGGTCTTGCCGATCGTCGACTTGCCGCAGCCCGACTCGCCCACCAGACCCAGCGTCTCGCCCTTGGCGATGGAGAAGCTCACGCCGTCGACCGCCCTCACCGCGCCCGTCTGCCGCTGCAGCAAACCGCCATGGATCGGGAAATGCTTCACGAGATCGGTGACGTCGAGAACACTCACGGCCGGGCCTCCCAGCACGCGACGGTGTGGCCGCCGCCTGCATCGACGATCGGCGGCGCCTCGGTGCGGCAGTGCTCGGTCGCGAGACTGCAGCGGGAGGCAAAGGCGCAGCCGACGATGGGCTGGGTAAGCCGCGGCACGAGGCCCGGGATCTCCTGCAGACGCGGCCGCCGTCCGCCGCTCTCGGCGTCGACGTCGAGCCGGGGAATCGCCGCCATCAGGCCGCGCGTGTAGGGATGCAGCGGCCGCTCGAACAGCGCATTTACCGGCGCCTCCTCGACCTTGCGGCCGGCATACATCACCACGACCCGCTCGGCCGTCTCCGCGACGACGCCGAGGTCATGGGTGATCAGCACGATGGCGGTGCCGGTCCTGGCTTTGAGCTCGAGCATCAGGTCGAGAATCTGCGCCTGGATGGTGACGTCGAGCGCCGTGGTGGGCTCGTCGGCGATGAGCACCTGCGGATCGCAGCTCAGCGCCATGGCGATCATCACCCGCTGACGCATGCCGCCCGAGAGCTGGTGCGGATATTC
>CAIMEE010000545.1 GCA_903839865.1 Enhydrobacter aerosaccus
CCGACTTCCCGCGCGACGGCGACGTCATCACCGAACAGGACTTCGAGACCTATGTGGCGTCGCTGACGCGCAACGGCTTCTTCGGGCCGGACTCCTGGTACATGAACCACAAGGCCAATGGCGCCTATGCGAAGACCGCGCAGAACGGCGGCAAGCTCGCGATGCCGGTCCTGTTCCTGCATGGCGCGTACGACACGACCTGCGAGACCATGACCTCGCGCCTGGCCGAGCCGATGCGCCGCGACTGTTCGGATCTCACCGAGGTCGTGGTGAAGTCCGGGCACTGGATGGCGCAGGAGAAGCCCGTCGACGTGAATGCGGCGCTCGCCAAATGGCTGGCGGCGAAGCTGCCGGGGCATTGGGCCTAGCGCCGCATAGCGGCGCGACGGTCCTGGCTTTCCTGGGGCCAGTACTCCTTGGCGTTGAAGTATTCAGGTACCGCTGGCACGCCGGGTGGCAGCACTACCCACGATTGCTTCGTCGAGGTGAAGATGTGGATGTTGGGTGCGATGCCGTGGCCCGCATCGAGCGAGCCCACACGCACGAAGCGGATCGCATCGCCGGCGCCCGCATAGTTGCTCCACACGGCGACCCGGCACTTGGGACAGCGCCAGATCTTCTGGCCCTTTCCGCTGGCCGACGGCGTGTCCACCGCTTCAGGCGCACCCGCGCTCGCAAGTTCAATCCGGTCGGCCTCGATCAGGGCATTGGTCGCGAAGGCGCCGCCGGTTT
This sequence comes from Enhydrobacter aerosaccus, assembly GCA_903839865.1. Lineage (GTDB taxonomy): Bacteria > Pseudomonadota > Alphaproteobacteria > Reyranellales > Reyranellaceae > Reyranella > Reyranella aerosaccus_A. Next base: position 733 of record CAIMEE010000545.1, read on the forward strand.
CACGCTGGCACCAGGTGCAGTGGCAGGCGTTCACCCACATCGGCTTCGACGCCATGCGGTAACGCACATGGCCACAGGTGCAGCCGCCTTCGAATGTCTGGTTGTTGCCGGTCATCGTTTCGCGCCCTAGCTTCCACTCAGGAGGGAACAATATGACCGGACGATTGAAAGGCAAGGTCGCCGTTGTGACGGGCGCAGCGCCGCGCGGCGAGGGCGTCGGCAACGGCATGGCGACGGCGCTCTTGTTCGCCAAGGAAGGTGCCAAGGTAGTCCTGGTCAACCGCAGTGCCGAGCGGGCGGAAAAACTCGCCAAGCAGATCAGGGACGAGGGCGGCGAGGCTTCGGTGTTCGCGGGCGACGTCGCCAGGCCCGAGGCCTGCGAGGCGATGGCGGCGTTCACCGTGAAGACCTACGGCCGGCTCGACATCCTGCACAACAATGTCGGCATCGGTGCGCCGGGCACACCGGAGACGGTGACGCTCGCGGACTGGAACAAGGTGCTCGAAGCCAATCTCACGACCACGATGCTCTGCACAAAGTACTGCCTGCCCGAGATGAAGAAGGCGGGCGGCGGCTCGATCATCATGGTGTCGTCGATCGCGGGCGCGCTCGGCCTGATGGGCAGCGCCGGCGCCGTCGCCTATTCCACGGCAAAGGCGGGCCTCCACGGCTTCACGATGTCGGTCGCGGCCGACCATGCGACGCAGAACATCCGCGCCAACTGCATCATCGTGGGCTCGGTGCACACACCGATGGTGGCGCACATGGGCGCCGAAGCGCGCGAACGTCGCCGCAAGCTGGTGCCGATGCAGACCGAGGGCACGGCGTGGGACGTGGCGCACGGCGCGGTCTATCTCGCCTCCGACGAGTCGCGCTGGGTGACCGGCGTGATGCTGCCGATCGACGGCGGCCTCGTGGCGCTCAGGCAGTGGCCGCGTTAGCGCGCCGGTCGCGGTGCCAGGTGTAGAGGCCGCTCGCCACGACGATCGCGGCGCCCACGATCGTCCAGCGATCGGGGAAGTCGCCGAACACGAGCGCGCCCAGCGCCGTCACCCAGACGAGCAGCGTGTAGCTGTAGGGCTGGATCGAACTTGCCTCGGCATAGTCGAGCGCGCGGATCAGGCCGTAATGGGCGAGTGAGCCCAGGATGCCCGTGACGAGCATCAGGCCCCAGCTCGCGGCATCGGGCCAGTGCCACTCGAACGGTCCGATGAAACTCGTGGCGGCGAAGGCAGCGAACGCCGACCACACGAGGGTCGTGTCGGGTGAGTCGGAGCGCGCGGAGAGTCGCGTCAGGATCTGGTAGGCGCCCCAGAGCAAGGCGCCCACGAGGGGAATGAGCAGCGGCCAGTCGAGCGTGCGGAAGCCCGGCCGCACGATCAGCAACACGCCGATGAAGCCCGCCAGCACCGCGACCCAGCGCGCCGTGTCGACCTTCTCGCCGAGGAACAGGGCGCCAAGTGCGATCACGATAAGGGGCGAGGTGGCGGCGATCGCATGTGTGTCGGCGAGCGGCAGGTAGCGGAAGGCCAGCACGAACACCGCGCTCTCGACCACGGCCAGCAGCGCGCGGCCGCCCTGAAGCCAGGGGCGCGGCGTGCGGAACGAAGCCAGCAGGCCACCGCGCCGGCGCACCACCAGCCAGGCGAAGACGCAGAAGATGCCGTAGCGGATCCACATCATCTGGCCGATCGGATAGTCGGCCACCAGCCACTTGGCGATCGCATCCATGCTGGCGAAGCACAACATGGCAAGGACGGTGAGAAGGGCGCCTAAAGCGTTGCGACTCATGAGGTGAAAAGGACGCCCAATTCCATGCTTACTCGCTTTTTCGTTGCGCGATCCTAGGGCGATTGAGCGCCCTGTCCAAGGAGCGTACGCTCGTCGAATTGGAGGGCTCCAGCCATGACATTCGACCTGCTTGTGAAGAACGGCATGATTGTCGACGGTTCGGGACTCCCGCGTTTCAGGGGCGACATCGGAGTCAAGGACGGCAGGATCGCGGAGATCGGCCGCCTCTCCGGCGCTGCAAAAGAGACGCTCGATGCCGAGGGCCACGTGGTGTCGCCGGGCTTCGTCGACGGCCACACGCACATGGACGCGCAGATATTCTGGGATCCGATCGGCAGCAGTTCCTGCTACCAGGGCGTGACCAGCGTCGTGATGGGCAATTGCGGCTTCACGCTCGCCCCCTGCCGCGAGGCCGAGGCTGACATGGTGTTCCGCAATCTCGAACGCGCGGAGGACATCAGCCGCGCCGCCATGCTGGCCGGCATCAAGTGGCGCTGGGAGAGCTTCCCGGAATTCCTCGACGTGCTGGAAGCGCTGCCCAAGGGCATCAACTACGCGGGCTACATGGGCCACTGCGCGCTCCGCACCTACGTGATGGGCCAGCGCGCCTTCACCGACGAGGCGACGGAAGACGATCTCGCGAAGATGGTTCAGCTCACCAAGGAAGCCGTCGCCGCCGGCGCGCATGGCTTCTCGACGACGCGCTCGGTCAACCACCAGACGTCGGACGACAAGCCGGTCGCGAGCCGCCTCGCCTCGTGGCACGAATTCGAGACGCTGGTGAAGGC
>CAIMEE010000546.1 GCA_903839865.1 Enhydrobacter aerosaccus
CACCATCATTCCGGCCTGTGGCGGCGACCTGCTGGGCTATTTCATGCCGCATGAGGGCACGAACAACATCGCCCACGCGCTGATCTCGCTCCCCAGCCTGGGGGCCTACGAGGCCTATCGGGCGCGGCTGCGGCAAGACAAGGCGGCGATGGAGAACTTCCGTTTCGCAGAAGAGCAGAAGTGCATCCTGGTCGAGGAGCGGACCTGGCTGAGGCCGGTTGCAAAGGACGCCTGAATCGGGCCAATACCTCCCCAACAGTTCAAGGGGAGTAAACACCAATGACGATCAAGATGAACCGCCGTCGCCTGCTCGGCTCGACCGTGGCCGCCAGCACCGCCTTTCCGCTCGTGTCGATCCTGAGCTGGCCGGCCCATGCCGCCGAGTTCAGCTACAAGTACGCCAACAACTCGCCGGTCACGCATCCGCTCAACATCCGCACCACCGAGGCGGCGGCGCGCGTGCTCGAGAAGACCGGCGGCAAGGTCGAGATCAAGGTGTTCCCCAACAACCAGCTGGGCTCCGACACCGACATGCTGAGCCAGCTGCGCTCGGGCGCGCTCGAGTTCTTCACCCTCTCGGGCCTGATCCTCTCGACGCTGGTGCCGGTCGCCTCGATCAACGGCGTGGGCTTCGCGTTCAAGGACTACAGCCAGGTGTGGCCGGCCATGGACGGCGCGTTGGGCGCCCACGTGCGCGCCGAGATCGCCAAGCGCGGCCTCTACGCCTTCTCGAAGATGTACGACAACGGCTACCGCCAGATCACCAGCGCCGCCAAGCCGATCAAGACGCCGGAAGATCTGTCGGGCTTCAAGATCCGCGTGCCGGCGAGCCCGCTCTGGACGTCGATGTTCAAGGCGTTCGGCGCCTCCCCGACCACGATCAACTTCAACGAGGTCTACAGCGCGCTGCAGACCCGCGTGGTCGACGGCCAGGAGAACCCGCTGTCGCTGATCGACACGGCCAAGCTCTACGAAGTGCAGAAGTACGTGGCCATCACCAACCACATGTGGGACGGCTTCTGGTTCCTGGCCAACAAGAAGGCGTTCGACGCGCTGCCCGCGAACCTGCGCGAGATCGTCGAGGCCGAGTTCAACGCCTCGGCGCTGGCTGAGCGCGACGACCTCGCCAAGATGAGCAACACGGTGGCCGACACGCTGAAGGGCAAGGGCCTGCAGTTCGTCGACACCGATGCCGTGGCCTTCCGCGGCGCGCTGAAAAAGGCGGGCTTCTACGAGGAGTGGAAGGGCAAGTTCGGCGCCGAAGCCTGGGCCGTGCTCGAGAAGGTGGTCGGCAGCCTCTCTTAACAGGTCGTGATCTCTCGCATCGAGACGATCCTGCGCCGCGCCGTGGAACTGCCCACGGCGCTGCTGGTGCTGGTCGAGATCTTCGTGCTGCTGGCGGGCGTCGTCAGCCGCTTCGTGTTCCATCATCCGTTCGTGTGGAGCGACGAGCTGGCGTCGATCCTGTTCCTGTGGCTGGCGATGCTGGGCTCGGTGGTGGCGCTGCAGCGCATGCAGCACATGCGCCTCACCGCCGTAGTGAGCCGGCTCAGGCCGACCCTTCAGCCCTACGCCGAGGTCCTGAGCGTGGCGGCGCCCGCCCTCTTCCTCGCGATCCTGCTGCCCTATGCCTGGGACTACGCGGCCGAGGAGTTCTACATCGAGACCCCGGCGCTGGGCCTCCCCAACATCGTGCGCGCCGCCGCCATTCCCGCGGGCGCCGCCTTCATGCTGGTGACATGCGCGCTGCGGCTGGTGCGCTTTCGCCTGCAGCCGCTGCTCTCCGTGATCGCCGTGCTGGCGCTGATCGCGGGCGCGCTGTTCTTCCTGGCGCCGGTGCTGAAGGCGCTGGGCAACTGGAACCTGGTGTTCTTCTTCGTCGTGCTGCTGGCGGCGGGCGTGCTGCTGGGCGTGCCGATCGGCTTTGCCTTCGGCACCGCGACCGTGGCCTTCCTGATGTGCGTGACGAAGGTGCCGCTCACCGTCGTGGTCTCGCGCATGGACGAGGGCATGAGCGGCCTGGTGCTGCTGGCGGTGCCGCTCTTCGTGTTCCTCGGCCTCCTGATCGACATGACCGGCATGGCGCGCGCCATGGTGGCCTTCCTCGCGGGTCTGCTGGGCCACGTGCGCGGGGGACTCTATTACGTGTTGCTGGGCGCGATGTATCTCGTGTCCGGCATCTCGGGCTCCAAGGCCGCCGACATGGCCGCCGTCGCGCCCGTGCTGTTCCCGGAGATGAAGCGGCGCGGCTCCAACGACGGCGAGATGGTCTCGATCCTCTCGGCCTCGGGCGCGATGACCGAGACGATCCCGCCCAGCCTCGTGCTGATCACCATCGGCTCGGTGACCGGCGTGTCGATCGCCGCCCTCTTCACCGGCGGACTGCTGCCGGGCCTCGTGCTCGGCATCGCGCTCGGCGTCGTGGCGTGGTGGCGCTCGCGCGACGAAGCCGTGGGCGAGCGCGCGACCCGCAAGCAGATCGGCCGGACGCTGCTGATCGCGCTGCCCTCCCTCGCCCTGCCCGTCGTGATCCGATCCGCCGTCGTCGAAGGGGTCGCCACCGCGACCGAGGTCTCGACCATCGGCATCGCCTACGCGACCCTGATGGGCCTGGCCGTCTATCGCCAGTTCGACTGGAAGCGGCTCTACCCGATGCTGCTCGAGACCGCGTGTCTCTCGGGCGCGATCCTGCTGATCATCGGCACCGCCACCGGCATGGCCTGGGCACTGACGCAGTCAGGCTTCTCGCACCAGCTTGCCCAGGCGATGGCCGCGGTGCCGGGCGGCAAGTTCGGCTTCCTGATGATCTCGATCGTGGCCTTCATCATCCTGGGCAGCGTGCTCGAGGGCATTCCCGCGATCGTGCTGTTCGGGCCGCTGCTGTTCCCGATCGCCAAGGCCGCGCACGTCAACGAAGTGCACTATGCGATGGTCGTGATCCTGGCGATGGGCATCGGCTTGTTCGCGCCGCCGCTGGGCGTCGGCTACTACGCCGCCTGCGCCATCGGCCAGGTCTCGCCGGATTCAGGCATGAAGCGCATCTGGCCCTATCTCGGCGCGCTCGTCGTGGGTCTGGTGGCGGTCGCCGCCATTCCGTGGCTCTCGACGGGATTTCTCTAGTTCGCTCCTGCCGCGCAGCCGCGAGTCTTATTGGCGCGCAGCCGCACGGCGATTGTAGTCGAGCTCTTCCTGCGTCGGCTTCAAGCCCACCGCGACCCGATAGGCGCCGAGGTCCGACGGCTGGTTGTAGGGCAGCGTGAGCGCGATCTCCTCGATCGACGCGCCGCGCGGACTGGTGCTCGACAGCTTGAAGGTAGCCAGGAAGTCCTGGCCCTCGGAGACGCCGCCGCCGTTCAGCAGGCGCACGAAGTACGGCACGCTGGTCGTGCCTCCGGCGATCGACGGGCCGGCATCGACCGACAGGCGGAGCTTGAGCGTGACCTCGAGCTTGTTGCGGCCGGCCTCGCAGGTGACACCGGTACCGGTCAACGACGCCTGGAAGGCGATGTCGCGCGGGTCGCGCCCGGGGCCCGGCTTGAAGCGCGTCAGGCTCGTCGCGTCCTGAACCACGAAGGGGCTGGGGCAATAGGTGGCGACGGCCTTCTCTTCCTTGCTCGGACCGCTGCAGGCAGCCAGCGTCAGGGCCAACGAGAGGGCGAGCGCGACGGGCGCCGCGACGACAGGCTGGAAACGCATCATGCCAGCGTCTTGTGACTGCCGTCGCAAAGCGGCTTGTTCTTGGTGTGCTTGCAGGCGCACATCCAGTGATCGCCGGACTTTTCGGCGGTGTACTTCATCGGCACCATGCCGCTGCCCTTGTGGGTGCCGTCGCAGAACGGCTGATTCTTGCTCATGCCGCAGGAGCACCACCAGTAGTCTTTTCCTGCCTCCAGCGTCACCTTGCTGGGCACCTTGGCCGCGACAACCGGCTCGGTCATATTGCTTTCCTCGTTGCGTTGATGAGGGAGTCTAGGCAATGGTCCGCCGGCCCGCAAGCGAACCGGGCCGGCCTGCCCCAGCCCGTTTTCACCAGCCCCTGTTCAGATGACCGAAGCAAAAAAGCCGCTCACGATCCTGCTCGCCAGCCCGCGCGGCTTCTGCGCCGGAGTCGATCGCGCCATCCAGATCGTCGAGCGCGCGCTCGCCCGCTACGGCCGGCCGGTCTATGTCCGCCACGAGATCGTGCACAACCGCTTCGTGGTCGAGAACCTCGAGGCCCAGGGCGCGATCTTCGTAGACGAGCTCGACGAGGTGCCCGACGACCGTCCCGTGATCTTTTCCGCGCACGGCGTGCCGAAATCGGTGCCCGCCGAAGCCGTGCGCCGCAACCTCCTCTATGTCGACGCCACCTGCCCGCTGGTCTCGAAGGTCCATCGCGAGGCCGAGCGCCACAGCGTGTCCGGCCGTACCGTGATCCTGATCGGGCACGCCGGACATCCCGAGGTGATCGGAACGATGGGCCAGCTGCCGCCGGACAAGGTCGTGCTGGTCGAGGATGTGGCGCAGGCCGAGGCGTTGGCCGTGGCCGATCCGCTCAACCTTGCCTATGCGACGCAGACCACGCTCTCGGTCGACGACACGATCGACATCGTGGCCGCGTTGCGCCGCCGCTTCCCCGCGATCCAGGGACCGAAGATGGAGGACATCTGCTACGCCACCACGAATCGCCAGGCCGCCGTGAAGGCGATCGCCGAGACGTGCGACGCGCTGGTGGTGATCGGGGCGCCGAACTCGTCCAACTCGATGCGCCTGGTCGAGGTCGCGGCGAACTACGGCTGCGCGAGGTCGCGCCTGGTGCAGCGCGCGGCCGACATGGACTGGGCGTGGCTGGGCAACACGCAGCGCCTCGGCATCACCGCCGGCGCCTCGGCGCCCGAGCTGCTGGTCGACGAGCTGATCGCGGCCTGCCGCGAGCGCTACGACGTCACCGTCGAGGAAGTGCGCACGACCGAGGAAAGCGTCGTCTTCAAGCTGCCGCGCCAGCTGGTGGCTTAAGTGGCCGTCTACACCGAAGTGAGCGATGCCGAGCTCGAGGCCTTCCTCGGCGACTATGAGATCGGCACGGCACAGTCCTTCAAGGGCATCGCCGAGGGCGTCGAGAACACCAACTATGTGCTGACCACGGACAAGGGCCAGTACATGGTGACGCTCTACGAGAAGCGCGTCGATCCGAAGGACCTGCCTTTCTTCCTCGGCCTCATGGACCATCTTGCAGGCCGCGGCATCAACTGTCCGCGTCCGATCCACGGGCGCGACGGCAATGCGTTGCGCTCGCTCGCGGGCAAGCCCGCCGCCATCACCAGCTTCCTGCAGGGCATGTGGCCGCGCCGGATGACGGTGCAGCACTGCGGGCCGATCGGCGAGGCGCTGGCGAGACTGCATCTCGCCGGCCGCGACTTCGCGCTGAAGCGTCCCAACGCGCTCTCGGTCGCGGGCTGGCGGCCGCTCTACGACGGCTGCCGCGGCCAGGTCGACGCCGCGCTCGACAGCGAGCTTGGCGGCGAAATCGACTTCTTCGAGAAGAACTGGCCGCGCGGCCTGCCGGCGGGCGTCATCCATGCCGATCTGTTCAACGACAACGTCTTCTTCCTGAACGACAAGCTCTCCGGGCTGATCGACTTCTACTTCGCCTGCAACGACTTCCTGGCCTACGACGTCGCGATCTGCCTCAACGCCTGGTGCTTCGAGAGCGACAATGCCTTCAACGCCACCAAGGCGCGCGCGCTGCTTCAGGCCTACGACAAGGTGCGGCCGCTCACCGCCGACGAGCGCGCGGCGCTGCCCATCCTCGCGCGCGGCTCGGCGCTGCGCTTCATGCTGACGCGCCTCTACGACTGGGTACACACGCCCAAGGATGCGCTGGTGAAGCGCAAGGACCCAAAGGAATACCTCGCCAAGCTGCGCTTTCATCGTTCGGTCCGTTCCCTGACGGACTACGGTCTTTGATGAGGGGCCTGTGAGCGATGCGTCCCATGTCGAGCTGTTCACCGACGGCGCCTGCAGCGGAAACCCGGGGCCGGGCGGCTGGGCCGCGATCCTGCGCATGGGCGAGAAAGAGCGCGAGCTGAGCGGCGGCGAGCCCGCGACCACCAACAACCGCATGGAGCTGATGGGCGTCATCTCCGGCCTGGAGGCGCTGAAGCGGCCCTGCGCGGTGACGATCCACACCGACAGCAAGTACGTGCTCGACGGCGCCTCCAAGTGGATCCACGGCTGGAAGAAGAACGGCTGGCGGACGGCCGACAAGAAGCCCGTGAAGAACATCGAGCTCTGGCAGCGCCTCGATACGGCGCAGAAGGCGCACAAGCTCAAGTGGGTCTGGGTGAAGGGCCACAGCGGCCACGCCGAGAACGAGCGCGCCGACGCGCTGGCGCGGCTGGAAGTCGAGAAGCTGCGCGGCTAGCCCTTCTTCGCGGCCGGCACCGGCTTCTTCTCCGCCGGCGGCTTCTCGTAGACCAGATCGAACATCTCCTGCGTGCCGTCGCAGGGATTGTCGCCTTCGATCAGGCGCCAGACCTGCGACTTGCCCGAGCGGCGGAAGTGCAGCGAGCCCGCGACCTTGCAGGTGGCGCCCTTGTCGATCTTGGCGACACGGAAGGCGACCTCGCCCTTGATGACCACATTGTTGGCCGTGATGCTCTCGACGACCCCGTTGATCGAGGCCCAGTCGCCCTCGCTGCCGGGCGCCACGCTGTCGATGCGGCCCTTCACGGCCCATACCGCGCCCTGCCTGGTGACGCTGACGTCGCCGGGCTTCGCGCCCTTGATCTTGGCGTAGCGGCCCCACACGACCTTTGCCGCGCCCGCGAAGAGCTGGGCCTCGGCATCCGAATCGATCCGGGTCTTCGTGATCGCCTTCTGCTCTTCGGAGAGCGGCGACGTCAGACCGGAGATGGGCGGGCCCTTGTCGACTTGCGGCGCGTTCAACGGCGGCGGCGCGGGATAATAGGAGGACGGCGCCTGCGTCTGGTCGGCGGGCGGGGTCTGGGCGAGGGCCGATCCGGCGACACCCAACAGGACGAGGGACAAGAGGAGGCGGTTCATTATTTCTACTGTGACTGACCTTTGTGGCGACATTAGCGTTTCTGCTCTTCTTTTGCAGCAGGCGTCGCAGCGCCCGGCTGTTCGCCGCGCAGGCCGATCTCGGCCCGGCGCGCGCCGTCGGAGCCCGGCGGCACCAGTTCGAGCACCTTCCGGAAATCGCCGGTAGCGGCCGTCCCGTTACCCAGCTTGAGCCAGGCAAAGCCGCGCTCGAGCAGTGCCTCGGAATGCTCCGGCGCCAGCCGCAGCGCGTATTGCGCATCTTCCAGCGCCTTCTGGGCATTCCCGGCATTGCGCCAGGCGGCCGCGCGCAGCACCAGGGTCTCGACGTCCTTCGCCCGGAGCTGGAGGGCACGGTCGAAATCGGAAATGGCCCGCGGCCAGGCCTTCATCGCCGCGTAGCTGAGGCCGCGGTCGATCCAGAGGTCGGGGTCGTTGGCCTTGAGGGCCAGCGCCTCGCCCTGCGCGGCAGCGGCATTCTCGGCCTGCCCCACTTCCATCCAGGCCTGGCCTGCCTGGGCATAGAGTTCGGCGCGCAGACCAGGGCGCTCCTGGCCCATGTCACGGGCGATCGCCTGGAGCTGCGTCGCGGCGGGGACGAACCTGCCCGACTCGAACATGGCGATCGCCACGCAGTGACGTGCGCCCAGCCCGCCACCCTCACCCATCCATTTCTCCGCCATCGGCAGCGCCCTGAGCGGCTCGCTGCGGGCAAGGCGCATGCAGTCGGTATAGCGCTGCTGCTGGTCGGGCGTCGCACCCAAGGGCCCGAGATCGAAGGTCTGCGCGGCCGCCGGCAACGCGATCGAGATCGACAGCAGCGTCGCGCGCCACATCTTGGTAGAAGACACCATGGCCGCAAAGAACCCCGTCACGGCGATCCTGACAAGATGACAGGACGTCTTTTCATATTCGGGCTGGGCTACAGCGGCCTTGAAATCGCCAGGCTCGCCCGGGCCGCCGGCTGGACCGTGGCCGGCACGGTCACGACCGCCGACAAGGCCGCGCGCCTGCGCGCCGATGGCATCGACGCCCGGCGGTTCGACGGCAGCGCGCCGCTCGCGGCCGAGGACATCGCCTCCGCCACGCACATTCTCTGCTCCATCGCGCCCGGCACCACCGGTGATCCGGCGCTGAAGCAGTGCGCCGATCTGATGGGACACGCGCGCTGGCTGGGATATCTCTCGACTACCGGCGTCTACGGCGACACCGGAGGCGCCTGGGTCGACGAGACAGCGACGCCCCGTCCGACGCAGCCGCGCAGCATCGAGCGCCTCGCGACCGAACGCGCCTGGCGGAAACTCGGAGAGAGGACCGGCGCGGCCGTGGACATCTTCCGCCTGCCCGGCATCTACGGCCCCGGCCGCAGTGCCGTCGACCAAGTGAAGGCCGGCACCGCGCGACGCATCGACAAGCCCGGACAAGTGTTCTCGCGGATCCATATCGAGGACATCGCCGCCACCGTCGTTGCCGCGATGAGCACGCCGCACGCGGGCGCGATCTACAATGTCGTCGACGATCTTCCCGCCTCGAGCGGCGATCTCATCGCCTACGCCTGCGAACTGCTCGGCAAACCGGTGCCGCCCGCCGTTCCCTGGGCCGAGATCGAGCCCACGATGAGCGCGATGGCGCGTTCGTTCTATTCCGAGAATCGCCGCGTTAGGAACGACCGCATCAAGCGCGAGCTCGGAGTCGCGTTGCGCTATCCCACCTATCGCGAAGGGCTCAAAGCGATTGCGATGCTCGAAGGCGGTGTCATCCCGAGCGCAGCGA
>CAIMEE010000547.1 GCA_903839865.1 Enhydrobacter aerosaccus
CGAGCGCCAGCACCGGCTTGCGCAGTCGCGGGATGATCGCCATCTGCACGCCCAGCAGCACGATGACGACGATGCCAAGCAGCCAGTTCTGCAGCATGATGAAGATGATGGCCGTCAGCGCCTGGCCGCCCAGGAACATCGGCGCCACGAAGGCGTCGCCGATGAAGCCACCCAGCGGCTCGACCTCGTCCTTTACCATGGTGGCGAGCTCGGCCTGCTTCACTTTGCGAAAATGGGCCGGCGGAAACCGCAGGATGCGGTCGTAGAGTTCGTAGCGCAGGCGGCGCAGCATGCGCTCGCCCATACGGCCCTTCTGTGTGTTGATCGTCTTCTTGAACAGGCCGTTGATGACGACGGCCCCCAGGAAGACGAAGCTCATCACCACGAGATACTGGAGCTGGTCGACCTGGAAGCCGTCGAAGAAGCGGATCACCTTGCCGGGCAGGATAGCCGACAGGTCGAGCTCCCAGACCAGGAACGGGATGGTCTTGCTGTCCTTGAAGGCGTTGCCCTGAATGCCGTTGTTGATCACCGACTTGGGCACGGTAAGCGACAGGAAGTAGAAAAGCTGCGACAGCACCACAAGGCCCAGGATCACGAGCTGCTCGGGTCGGCTGTGCCGCCAAATATAGGTGAACAGATTGCGTTGCATAGAATCTGTCCCTGCATTGTAGAGCTTATAAGGTGGCGGTTTGTTCGTATTTTGCGTGCCATAGGTCCTCTGAACAAGCGAGCATGGTGCGTTGTTCAGTCAGGAACTCTGGAGATATTTGATGGTTTAGACGGCCGGATCGTCGCCTACTGCACGGCGGCTGAGATGGCGCTGCAGCAGACGCATCAGCGCGAACCCCACCTGCAGGGTGACCCCGAAACACAGGATGCCGATCGCGAACAGGACCATCTTGTCGCCGAGCGTTGGCATCAGCTCGGCCTCGCGCAGGATGACGGCGATCCCCTCGGGAACGCCGATGGCGGCGCCGGCACTCGAGGACATGACCAGCACGAAGAAGGCGCGTGTCACGTTGGGGAGGAAGAGGAGTGCCCCCAGCGGCGAGCCGTCCCTCAGCTGCCGCAACGCCTCGCCGCCATTGTCGGCGACATAGGCCGCGGCATAGGGCACCAGCGACAGCGCGACGGTCATGATGCCCGACGGCGCGACGTGAACACCGAACAGCGTCGCATCGGACGGGATGATGTTAAGCAGGAAGAACATGACCACGAAGGTCGGCGCCGCTCTCATCAGGCCGATCAGGGTCGTGGCGACCGCACCGCGCACGCCGCCCGCCAGCTTGGCCAAGGTCAGCAGGCCGCCGACGGCCAGGCCGACCAGCAAGGCGATGGCTGCGATTTGGAAATTGACCACCATGCCCGCGAGGAGCTGCGGCACGAAATCGGATGAAATCCGGCTCATACCGCCACCATCTGCCGGCGCTCGAGCCAGACCCGCAGCCTGTCGCACAGCCAGACCACGACGATCACCACCACGACATAGAAGACGAGCAGCATCGAATAGGTGGTGATTCGTCCGCTGGCGAAGGAGGTGATGTCGGTGAGCGCGCCCAGAAGCTCGGGCGCGCCGATGAAGCTCGCGATCGGCGTTCCCTTGGCGGCATTGACGAGGAAGGACACGATCTGCGTCGCCGAGCGGCTGACCGCACGGCCGAAAAGCTCGACGGTCGGCGCCGGCGGTCCTCCCCGCTCGGTCCGCAGCGTTTGCATCGCCTCGGCGATGGCCTGCCCCGCATTGGCGCCGTTCATCAAGCCGAGCGCCACGATGGCCGCACCGATCGCGACGGCCGAGGAATAGGGAAAGAGCGCCAGCGCCACGGCCGCAGACATGACGAGCGTCAGCACGACCGGCGAGGATTGCAGGACGAGGGCGAGCGCCCGGGCGGGCCAGCGCAGCAAAAGCGACCGCGAACTCTGCAACGCGCCCAGCACCGTGGCGAACAGCAGGGTCGCCACGAGCGCGCCGGCCACGAGGATCAATGAATTGACGATTCCGGCCTTGAACAACTGCCAGGCCGGCACGGTCTTGAACATCGGCAATTGCAGGGCGATGCCGGTGTTCTTCTCCAGCCAGGTCTCGAACGCCGTCACCTGGGCGGCAAAGGGCGTGGGCTGCAACGCCGCGCTCAGTGCCGGCAGGACGCAGGCCGGGTCGGCATTGCCGGTGGCGGTGTTGCAGTTGGGCCGGTTCCAGACCGCACGCTGGCTCTCGAGGAAACCGAGACCGATGCGATTCCGCGCCGCAACGTCTAGGAAAACACCGTCGCGATGGAAGATCTGGCTCGTCAGGTCGAGCGCCCGGGCGAGGCGATCGCTGCCCGGCTAATTGATGAGCCCTAGGAATCAAGTTGTTCGGAGAACGTGATATAAAAGCGCGATTGAGGCTGCGCTCAGCGCCTCCTGTAGCCTCTCATAAGTTCATCAAAGAGGCGTTCGGCTGATTGTCCATATCCAGCGTCAGTCATGTGGATCCGGTCTTTATTTCCAAG
>CAIMEE010000548.1 GCA_903839865.1 Enhydrobacter aerosaccus
GCCTGGTCGAGCAGGCCGCCGCGATTGCCGCGCATGTCGAGGATGATGCCGGAGAAGTCGCGGCCGATTTCGCTGCGCGCCTTGTCGAGGGCCTGGCGCAGGCTTTCGTCGGTAGCGCTGTTGAATCCCGTCAGGCGGATCAGGGCCACGTCGCCGTGGCGTTCGTACTCGACCGTCGTCGGGATGATTCGGCTGCGCTTCACCGTCGCAGAAACGTCCTTGCCCAGCGAAGGACGGGTCACGGTGAGGGTGACGGGCGCGCCCACCTGCCCACGCAACTTGTGCACGATGTCGGCCAGCGGCCGTTCAAACATCGACTCGCCGTCGATCGACACGATCACGTCGCCGGCCAGGATGCCGCCGCGGCCGGCCGGCGAGTTGTTCTGCACGGCGCGGATCACGGTCGTCTTCTCGGGGGTGCGCTCGACGGTGATGCCGACGCCGCCGCCGCCATCGCGCTGGAAACGGTCGTCGCGGGCTTCTTCGGGATCGGCGTAGCGGGTGTTGCGATCGAGTGGCTTGGTCGTGGCCTCCATCGCGCCCTTGGTCAGAGCCTGGCGATCGGTCTGCTGCAGGGTGGGCGACGCGGCCACCGAAGTGGTGAAGATTTCCGCCATCGCCGCACCCCAGGCACGGCCGTCGGCCGGGTTGACGGGCGCCGGACGGTTGATCACGGCCTTGCCATTGCGCATGACGGTGAGGCCGGCCTCGTTGCTCACCAGCGACATCGAGGGATCGGCGGCTGCGAAGCCGCGGTAGGTATCGAGCGAAAGCGTGCGGAAATCCGGTTCCCTCAGGGCGCGGTCACCGATCGCACGATAGGCGGTAATGATCACGCGCTCGACGCCAGCCTGGGAGGCCGTATTGGTGCCGGCCGGGGCGGCGAGACGGCTGCCGGTATCGCAGGACGCAACCAGCGACGCGGCCACCAGGGCCAATGCCTGCGACAGGTTCGGACGGGCAAAAACGTGTCGGAAGAAGGAGATCACCGGCACCTGACTAGTTGACGCGTGGGTACCATAGCATAGGCGATCTTCGCGCGGCCATGGTCAGGAAGCGGGGGTCGAGCCCCCGGCAGAGGGCTTTGGCGTGGCCGCGCTTTGCGTCCACAGTAGTGCAATTACCGCTCCCTTGATGCGCGGCAGCAGCAGCAACGCCAGGATAACCGACAGCGGCAGCCACAGCAGCGCGTGGGCCCACAGCGGCGGCTGTTCGCCGTATCTCTCGAACGCCAGAACCATTGGCACGACGACGTGCCCGACCGCGAAGATCGTGAAGTAGGCCGGCGCGTCGTCGGCGCGGAACGGTTCGAGGGCGAGGCCGCACGACGGGCAGGTGCTCTGCATCTTCAGGAAGCTGCTGAACAGCGAGCCGGTGCCGCAGCGCGGGCAGCGGCCGCGCCAGCCGCGGAAGATGGACGTCCAGAAGTCGGGGGCCACGATTGCACTCATGCCGCCAACATGGACGTTCGACCTACTTTCGTCGGCGTGACCCTTTGTCCCGAGGGGGGCCTCGATGCGCGACCGGACGACGCGGGGGGCCGCGGCCGTCACGGCTGCGTCCGCCCGTGTGACCGGAGAGCCGCTCGACCCTTTCGATGACGTCGACGATGTCGAACAGCATTCCGCCGGTGGCGACGCTGGCCTCGACCAGCTTGACCTTGAGCCTGTCACCCAGCCCGTAGGTCTCGCCGGTGCGCTCGCCGATCAGCAGCTGGCGGCCTTCGTCGTGGCGATAGAATTCCTGGCCGATGTTGCGGATCGGGATCAGGCCGTCCGCTCCCGTGCCGTCGACGGTGATGAAAAGGCCGAAGCGCGTGACCGAGCTGATGCGCGCGCCGAACGTCGCGCCGACATGGGCCGACATGAAGTTGGCGACGTAACGATCCATGGCGTTCCGTTCGGCCGCAACCGCGCGGCGCTCGCACATGGACAGATGCTCGCCGAACTCGACAAAGCGGGGTGCGTCGCCGTGGGGCAGTCCGCCCTCGCCCAGACCGAAGGCTGCGATCAGCGCGCGGTGCACGAGCAGGTCGGGATAGCGCCGGATCGGCGAGGTGAAGTGGGCGTAGCGTGCCAGGGCCAAACCGAAGTGGCCGTGGTTGTCGGGGCTGTAGATCGCCTGGCTCTGGCTGCGCAGCACGGTCTCGCTGACCAGCCGCGAGGTCGGCTTGCCCGCGACGTCGCCCAGAACGCGGTTGAGATCGGACGGTCGCAGGCGCTGGCCGATCGGCAGTTTGATGCCGAGCGTCGAGAGGAATTCGCGCAATCCTTCGACTTTGACGAGATCGGGCTGGTCGTGAACTCGGTAGAGGCAGGGCATGTGGCGCTGCTCGAGCGCCTGGGCCGCTGCCACATTGGCCAGCACCATGAATTCCTCGATCAGCTTGTGGCTGTCGAGGCGCTCGCGCACGCCGATCTCGGCGATGCGGCCGTCGTCGCCCAGCCTGACCAGCCGCTCCGGCAGGTCGAGGTCGAGCGCGCCGCGCCTTTCGCGAGCCGCCAGCAGCACCTTGAAGGCGCCGTAGAGCGGAGCGATCACCTTCCCCAGCAGGGGCAGGATCTCCTCGTCCGCGAAGCCGTCGGCGGCACGCTGGACGCGGTTGTAGGTGAGACGCGCGGCCGAATGCATCATCGCGCGGTGAAACTTGTGACGCTTGAGTTCGCCCTCGGCATCGATCCACATCTCGGCCACCAGCACGGGACGATCCTCGTGCGGCAGCAGCGAGCACCAGCCGTTGCTGATCGCCTCGGGCAGCATCGGCACGACCCGGTCGGGGAAGTAGACCGATGTGCCGCGGCGATAGGCGGCGCGGTCGAGCGGCCTGTCGGGGCGCACGTACCAGGACACGTCGGCGATCGCGACGTAGAGATGCCAGCCGCCGGGATGGTCGGGGTCGGGTTCGGCGAACACCGCGTCGTCGAAGTCGCGCGCGTCCTCGCCGTCGATCGTGACCAGCGGCACGTGGCGCAGGTCGAGCCGGTCGCCCATCGAGGCGGGCTTGGCCTTTTCGGCCTCCTCGATCGCGGCTTCGGGGAAGTCGACGGGAATGTCGTTGGCGGCGATCGAGATCAGGCTGACCGTGCGCGGGTCGCTCATCGGACCGATGCGCTCCAGCACCTTGGCGCGGCGCGAGAGTTCGGCGCCGGCCGACTCGACCCAGACGATGTCGCCCGGGAGAGCGCCGTTCTTGTCGCCCGGACGCACGTCGAAGGCGGTGCGCATCTTGCGGTCGGTTGGCGTCGCGAGCCCCATGCCGGTTCCTTGGCCGTTCGAGCCGGGCGGTTCTTCGTAGAGCGCCAGGATCTTCTTCGGTCCGGTGCCGAGGTGGCGGATGATCTTCGCCTGGTAGGCGTTCTTGCCGCGCCGCTTCAGCGAGGCCAGCACGCGGTCGCCGACGGCGGGGGCCGGTTTGCCTTTCGAGCCGTGCGGATCGATCTCGATGCGCGGGGCGGGTCCGTCCTTGTCTTCGTCGTGGCGTCGCGGCGTGGCCAGCAGGTGGCCGTCGCCGTCGACGGAAGTGATTTCCAATACGGTAATGTCAGTCAGAGCAGTTGGGTCCTTGAATGTCTTGGCGCGGTCGGCGGCAATTTCGCCGGTGTCGCGCAGGTCGCGAAGCAGCGCTTTCAATTCGATGCGCTGGTCGCCTTTGATGCCGTAGGCGCGCGCGATCTCGCGCTTGCCGACGGGCGTTGAGCTTTCCTTGATGAACGCCAGGAGTTCGTCGCGAGTCGGGACGCGGCCCTTAGCCATCTGTCCCGGTGCGCGGCGGTGTCTCCGGCTCGTCTTTGGCCTTGGCTTTCGCCTTGGGGGCCTTCTTCTTCGGGGCGGCTTTCTTCTTGGCCGCTTTCGGCTTCTCGCCGGCGTCGTTGGCGGGGGCGGGCGTTGCCTTCTTGGTGCGTACGATCTTGGGCTTCTTGCCGCGGCCACCCGGTTTGCCGGATTTGGCAGCGCGTTCGGCCAGCAGCGACAGCGCCTGCTCGACGGTCAGTTCTTCCGGCTTGAGGTCGGTCGGCACAGTGGCGTTGATGCCGCCATGCTTCACGTACATGCCGTAGCGGCCGTCATAGATCTCGATCGGCGCATTGTCGGCCGGATGATTGCCGACCACACGCAGCGGCTTGATCGCGGCACGGCCCCGGCCGGTGGCCTTCGCTTCAGCCAGAAGGGCGACGGCGCGGTTCATGCCGATCTCGAGCACGCTTTCGTCGGCGGGGATGGACTTGTACTTCGAGCCGTGACGCACGTAGGGCCCGAAGCGGCCGACGCCCGCCAGCACCATTTCCTTGTCTTCGGGGTGAGGCCCGAGTTCGCGCGGCAGCGACAGGATCGCCTTTGCCTGATCGAAGGTGAGCTCGTCCGGCGTCATGCCCTTCAGCAGGGAGGCGCGCTTGGGCTTCTCCTTGCCCTCGAGCACGCCGATCTGGAGATAGAGGCCGTACGGCCCGTTGCGCAAGGTGATTTCCTTGCCTGTAGCGGCATCGACGCCCATCACCTTGGGCTCGCCCAGGTTGGCGCCCGAAAGCGCATCCTTCTCGGGATCGACGATGCCGAGCTTGCGCGTGAACTTGCACGTCGGATAGTTCGAGCAGCCGATGAAGGCGCCGAACTTGCCGAGCTTCAGGCCGAGACGGCCGTCGGCGCAGGACGGGCAGACGCGCGGGCTCTTGGCGCCGGGATTGTCGTTGGCGGGAAAGAAGTGCGGGCCCAGCTCTTCGTCGAGCTTGTCGAGCACTTCGCGGACGCGCAATTCCTTGGTTTCGCCGACGGCGGCAGAGAAGGCCTTCCAGAATTCGCGCAGCACCTGGTGCCACTCGGTCTTGCCGCTCGAGATGTCGTCGAGCTCTTCCTCGAGATGCGCGGTGAAGCCGTACTCGACGTAGCGCGGGAAATAGGTCTGCAGGAAGGAAGTCACGATCCGGCCGCGGTCTTCGGGGATGAAGCGCTTGCGGTCGATCTTCACATAGTTACGCCGCTGCAGGACTTCAATGATCGAAGCGTAGGTCGAAGGCCGGCCGATGCCGAGCTCTTCCAGTTTCTTGACGAGGCTCGCCTCCGAATAGCGCGGCGGCGGCTCGGTGAAATGCTGTTCCGGCAGGACCTCGCGGCGGTCGAGCGCCTCGGCTTCCTGCACGTCGGGCAGGATGGTGGCGTTCTCGTCGTCCTCGGATTTCTCGTCCTGGCTCTCGTCGTAGAGCGTGAGGAAGCCCGGGAATTTCACGACCGAGCCGGTGGTGCGCAGCTGCACGGTCTTGTCGCCCGACGCGATGTCGACCGTGACCTGGTCGAGCACGGCGCTTTCCATCTGGCTGGCGACGGTGCGTTTCCAGATCAGCTCGTAGAGGCCGAGCTGGTCCTTATCCAGGTACTGCGCCACGTCCTGCGGCAGGCGGAAGAGGTCGGTCGGACGGATGGCTTCGTGCGCTTCCTGGGCGTTCTTGGCCTTGGACGTATACACGCGCGGCTGTGCCGGAACGTAGCTCTGTCCGTATTTGGTCTCGATCAGACGGCGCGTCTGGCCGATTGCCTCGGGTCCGAGCTGCACGCCGTCGGTACGCATATAAGTGATGAGACCGACCGTCTCGCCGCCGATGTCGACGCCTTCGTAGAGCTTCTGCGCGATGCGCATCGCCGTCGCAGCACCGACGCCCAGCTTGCGCGAGGCTTCCTGCTGCAGGGTCGAGGTGATGAACGGCGGCGGCGGGTTGCGGCGCACCTGGCGGCGGTCGATCGAGGCCACGGAGAAGGCACGGCGTTCGATCTCCTTCTTGGCCTGCTCGGCGCGCTCGGCGGTGTCGATGTCGAACTTGTCGAGCTTGCGGCCGTCGAGATGGGTGAGGCGGGCCTTCAGCGTCTGCTTCTTGGCCGTGCCGAACATGGCGTCTACCGTCCAGTACTCGCGGCTCTTGAAGACTTCGATCTCGGACTCGCGCTCGCAGATCAGGCGCAGCGCCACCGACTGCACGCGGCCGGCCGAGCGGCTGCCCGGCAGCTTGCGCCACAGCACGGGCGAGAGATTGAAGCCCACGAGATAGTCGAGCGCGCGGCGTGCCAGGTAGGCGTCGATCAACGGCTGGTCGAGATCGCGCGGGTGGGCGACGGCATCGAGCACCGACTGCTTGGTGATGGAGTTGAAGGTGACTCTCTTTACTTCGACGCCCTGCAGCGCCTTCTTGCGGTTCAGGATATCGAGCACATGCCACGAGATGGCCTCGCCCTCGCGATCCGGATCGGTCGCCAGCAGCAGCTTGCCGCCCTTGGTAACCGCCTTGGCGATGGCATCGACGCGCTTCTGAGAGGCACTGTCGACTTCCCAGTCCATTGCGAAGTCTTCATCCGGACGGACCGAGCCATCCTTGGGCGGCAGGTCGCGGACATGGCCGTACGAGGCCAGCACGGTGTAGCCGGGGCCCAGGTATTTCCCAATGGTCTTGGCCTTGGAAGGCGACTCGACGACCATTACGTCCATCGTCGGAACCAGCTCCAGTAAAACATTAAGTTCCGGAGCTAGAGCACTGAATTAAATCAGAGATACTCGGTTACCCCGGTGCCTCTCCAAGCGGCCTTCCAGCTCCAGTGAGAGCAGGACCTCCGCAACGGTGGCGGCGGACACTTGGCAGCGACGTACCAGTTCGTCAACCTCGGTCGGCGTGGGCCCCAGGGCCTCGACCACCTTTTCAGTGTCTGTGTCGTGATATTTTTGTCTCGGTTTTTCAATGGGTTGTGGGGCGGAGTGCGGCAAACCCAACACACTTAAAATATCGTTGGCGCCACGGGTCAAAATAGCCCCATCTCGGATCAGGTTATTGGACCCCTCGTGCCGTGGGTCCATGGGCGAGCCGGGCACGACGAAGACCTCGCGGCCCTGCTCAGCGGCCCGGTGGGCGGTAATCAGGGAGCCCGAGCGGGCGGCGGCCTCGATCACCACCACGCCGGCCGAAAGCCCGCTGACAATGCGGTTGCGGCGCGGGAACGAGCGGGCGACGGGTGGCGTACCCAAAGGGGATTCTGCCAGCAACAGCCCTTGGGACGAAATCCTCTCATGCAGCCCAGCATTTTGCGGCGGGTAGATTTGGTCGATGCCGCCGGCCAGCACAGCCATGGTCCCGGTGGCGAGCGCCGCCTCGTGTGCGGCGGTGTCGATCCCCCGTGCCAACCCTGAAGCGATCACGAAACCTGCGGCGCCGAGGGCGGCGGCGATCTCCGCGGCGAAGCGCCGGCCGGCCAGCGAAGCGTCGCGCGCGCCAACGATCGCCAGGGCCGGACGGGAAAGGAGACCAATGTCTCCGATCGCGGCCAGCACGGGCGGCGCGTCCGGGAGCGCCGCCAGCGCGGCGGGATATCCGGCATCACCCCAGACCAGGAATTGGCCCCCGAGGCGGGCCAGCTGCTCCTGTTCGCGCTCGGCATGAAGGACCGAAATCGTCGAGAGTTCGGCGCATGCCGCTCGGGCGGACCCGAAGTGGCCGAGCGCGTCGTGGAAGGTGACGGCGCCGATGCGCGGGCTGCGCGCGAGGCGCAGGCGGGCAAGGCGCTCCTTGGGATCGATCTCGCGGGGCAGGCCATCGAACATGGCGAGACGATATAACGAGAAATGTTCGTCTGTAAAACAACCTTAAATAGTATTCCGCCTGCGACACCACAAAGCCGCCGCCGAGCACAGTAGCCCGAGCAGCAGTCCGAGCGGGCCGAAGCCATCGAAGCCGCCGAGGCTGATCATCGCCGCGCCCAGACCGGCGGCGCCCATCCAGCCCACGCTGGCGGCCGTGCCGGTCAGGCCCATCACGGTGTTGCGCTCCCGCTCGGGAACAGCGGCGTAGCTCGCCATCAGCGACGGCCGGCCCAGCGCGTTCAGGAACACATAGATAAAGCCCAAGGCGACGGAGACCACGAGACCGGGATGCCAGATGAAAAGCGCCAGCGCGGAAAAGCCGGAGGCGGCCATGGCCAGTGCGAACGTAAGCAGCCGGTCGTAGAGTCGATCGGCGAGCTGACCGCCCAGTATGGTGCCGACGACGTTGCCGATCGCGAACACCAGCAGCGGCAGCGCCAGGCCCGCGAGCGAAAGGTGATAGGTCACCTGCAGAAAGGTCGCGTAGTAGACGGCGGCAAGGCCATAGCAGACGCGCTCGATCACGCCGGCCCCCAATAGCCCCAGCACGCGCGCCGACAGCGCGCCCTTGAAGCTCCCGCGTTGCGTGCCGGCGGGCCGCGCCGGTGCCTTGGGCACGGTGACAAGCAGCGCGAGGCTCGCCGCCAGCGAGATGCCGGCCACGCCGAGGAACCAGCCACGCCAGCCGGTCAGGGAGCCGACCGCGGCCGCCAGCGGCACGCCCAGCAGCAGCGCGAACGACTGTCCGCTCATCACCCAGCCCAGCGCGCGGCCGCGCTGGCGATCGGCGACATGGGACGAAACCTCCGCAAACAGCACGCCCATGAAAGAGCCGCAGGCGAGGCCGCCCAGCGTGGCAAAGGCGGCAACTTCGCCAAAGCTGCCGGCGCGAGCCTGCAACCCCATGGTGATGGCGAGCAGGAGCGGCGCCACGATCAGCACAATGCGCCGGCCGAACCGGTCCGACATCCAGCCGCCCATCGCGGAGGCAGTGCCCCAGGCGATCGAGGTCAGGGACACGAGATTGGCGACCAGCGGCATCGACACGTCGAGGTCCTGCGCGATATCGAGCAGCAGCGGCGCGCGAGTAGTGCCGCTGCACGAGGCGGCGAAGGAGGCCAGGCACGCTGCTGCGATCAACGCCCATGGCATCACAGGGGGCATTGCGCGCTCGATCTTGATGTCGACGGCGGCATTCACGCGGCCGCGACCCTAACGGCCGCTTCGGGTGCAATCAATGCGAGCCGTGCTATTACGGGCCGATGAGAAGCTGGATTGCACTGACTGCAATGGCGGTGTTCGCTCTGCCGGTTTCGGCGCAGCAACGCACGCGCCTGCAGGTCTATTCGACCCTCGAGGTCGAGAACATCAACGACTTCAAGAAGTCCTTCGAAACCGAGAACCGCGACGTCGAGATCGTGTGGCTGCGCGATTCTACAGGCGTGGTCACGGCCAAGATCCTGGCCGAGCGCGATTTGCAGCGCGGCGACGCGATTTGGGGGCTGGCCGTCACCTCGACGATGCAGTTGAAGGCGCGCGGCATGCTCGAGCCTTACGCACCGAAGAACCTCGATGCCCTCAAGCCGTCGTTCCGCGATCCTTCCAATCCACCATTCTATACCGGCATGGAAGGTTGGGTTGCGGCCGTGTGCTTCAACACGATCGAGGGCCAGAAGCTCGGCCTGCCGAAGCCCGTCTCGTGGTTCGATCTGCTCGATGCGAAGTATCGCGGCAAGATAACGATGCCGCATCCGGCGTCGTCGGGCACCGGCTACTTTCACGTCTCGGCCTGGATCCAGATGTGGGGCGAGGAAAAGGCGTGGGCCTTCATGGACAAGCTCCACGACAACATCGCGGTCTACGATCACTCGGGCTCGCAGCCCTGCAAGCAGGCGGCGACCGGTGAGTTTCCGCTCGGTATCTCGGCGGAGATCTCCGCCGCGGACGCACGCACCAAGGGCGCGCCGATCGAAGGCCTGCTGATGAAGGAGGGCGGCGGCTGGGAGATGGACACCGCAGCGATCCTGAAAGGCACGAAGAACCTGGCGGCGGCGCAGCGGCTGATGGATTTTTCCGCGTCGCGCAAAGCCAACGAACTCTACGCCACATTTGTGAGCCAGGTCGCGATGCCGGGAGTCGGCAGCACCATTCCAGGCTATCCCTCGGGTGTCGCCGAATCGATGATCAAGAACGATTTCGCGTGGGCATCGGAAAATCGGCCGCGCATTCTGGCCGAATGGACCCGCCGCTACGAAGGCAAAGCCGCGAAGAAGAACTAGACTGTGCCGAGCGGCGGGCCGCCGTTGTGACCGGCGGTGGCGGCGGCTTTCTTCCCGATCTTCGATTCCGTACCGGCGAGCAGCCGGCCGAT
Source organism: Enhydrobacter aerosaccus (assembly GCA_903839865.1). Taxonomy (GTDB): domain Bacteria; phylum Pseudomonadota; class Alphaproteobacteria; order Reyranellales; family Reyranellaceae; genus Reyranella; species Reyranella aerosaccus_A. The sequence goes on from CAIMEE010000548.1 coordinate 9,984, forward strand.
GTTTTCGTGATGGCGAATGAAGATCAGGGGCACGAGCACCGTCACGACGGCAGCCGCGCGCGGGTCGAGCAGCCACCATGACGCCACGCCCGCGGCTGCGATGCTGAGCAGTGCCGCGAGCGATGAATAGCGGAACACGAACGCGAACAGTAGCCATAGCACGCAGGCGAAGACGCCCAACTGCCATGACAGGCCCCACATGACGCCGAGTGTCGTCGCCACGCCCTTGCCACCCTTGAAGGCGAGCCACGGCGTGAACATGTGGCCGAGCACGGCGCCCAGCGCCGCCGCGGCGGGAGCGATCGGGCCGAAGAAGGACGCGATCAGCACCGGCGCGTAGCCCTTCAGCGCGTCGAGCAGCAGGACGGCGGCGGCCACCTTCTTGTTGCCGGTGCGCAGCACGTTGGTCGCGCCGATGTTGCCCGAGCCGATGGAGCGGATATCGCCTAGGCCCGCGGCGCGGGTCAGCAGCAGGCCAAAGGGAATCGATCCGAGCACAAAGCCGAAGGCCCCGGGCAGCACGACATGGACGGCGTACCACATCATCGCGAAGTCCTTACGGGCTCAAGACCCGGCAGTTGGTCGAATCGACGAACACCGTGGTAGGCGGGCCGATCAGCTCGGTGCTGATCTGCTCGCCGGCCGCGATATCGGTCGGACCGAAGTAGGCGTCGCCGACCGGCTTGCCGGCGTTGAGGAACGTGCACTGGATCTGGGTGGTGAGCGTGCGCGGCGTGTTCGAGGTGACCGTGATGGTCACCTGCCAGTAGCGCGCCTCGCCGTACGTCAGGTTGGCGGCGGCCAGATTCACGAGCGGCTGGGGCGAGGAGAAATTCGGGACAGGGCGCGGACCGGTACGGCGGACTATCGGCTGCGGCTTGGGCATCGCGTCTTCCGGCGGCCGATAGCTCGAGCCCGCGGCGCGCGGATCGTATGCCGCGTCGGGATCGGCCGGTGCGGGACCCAGCGTGCTGCCGCCCAAGGTCGCGTTGCCGCCGCCGGGCAGGGTGAGAGGAGGCGGAGCGAGAGTGGCGCCCTGCGTCGATGGCGTGCCGGGGCGAAGCGGCGTCGGCGCGGGAGCACCTGCCTGCGGGTCGACCACCTGGGTCTGCATCTTGTCGTAGCAGGCGAGGCGACTGTTGCTGTCGCTGATCTCGGCGCAGATCTGGATGCGGGTCGTCAGCGCATCGAGCAGGTCCTCGCGCGACTTGCGCTGCTGGGCCTGCGCGGCGCCGGCCGCGATCACAAGGGCGGTGCCGAGTAGAAGAGTTTGTCGAAACATCGTGGATGCCTTGCTTGGGAAGAGGATGACCATAGCAGACCAAATGGCCATTTCGAGGCAGCAATGAAGTCAGGCCGCGGCGGTCTCCGGTGCGAAGGCATCGTCGCGGTAGATTGTCCGGCCGCCCACGATGGTGGCCATGACGCGACCCTGCACCGGACGTTCGTCGAACGGCGAATTCTTCGTCTTGCTCCAGAAATCGACCCTGTCGATCTTCCAGGCGAAGTTCGGATCGAAGACGACGAGGTCGGCGGGCGCACCCTTGGCGAGTTTTCCGCCCGGCAGGTTGAACAGGCGGGCCGGCGTCGACGACAGACGCTGGAACAGGCGCGGCAGGGTGAGTTGCTCGTTGTGCACCAGCTCGAGCGACACCGGCAGCAGGGTCTCGAGGCCGATGCCGCCCGGCATCGCCTGCGCGAAGGGCACGCGTTTGCTGTCCTGATCCTGGGGACGATGGTCCGACACGATCGCGTCGATCGTGCCGTCGGCCAGCCCGTCGACGACCGCGAGCCGATCCTTCTCCGAGCGCAAGGGCGGCATCAGCTTGCCGAAGGTGCGGTAGTCACCGACGGCGAGGTCGTTCAGCGCGAAGTAGGGCGCAGCCGTATCGCAGGTGATCTTGAGGCCGCGCGCCTTGGCGGCGGCGATCACCTTGACCGATTCGGCGGTGGAGATCTTGGTGAGGTGCAAGCGGCCGCCGGTCATTTCGACCAGGCGAATGTCGCGTTCGACCATCATCACTTCGGCGAGGGGCGGACTGCCGGAGAGGCCAAGGCGCGTCGCCATCTCGCCGCTGGTCATGCTGCCGCCTGACAAGGTCGGTTCCTGCGGCAGGTGGACGATCAGCGCGTCGAAGGCCTTGGCGTAGTAGAGCGCGCGGCGCAGCACCTGGGCATTGCCGATCGCATGGTCGGCGTCGGTAAAGGCCAGTGCCCCGGCTTCCGCCAGAAGCCCGATTTCGGCCAGCTCCTTGCCTTCCAGTCCCGCCGTCAGCGCGCCGTAGGCGTACATGTTGGTGAGCTTGATCTGGCGCGCGCGGCGCGCAACGAACTCGATCAGCGAGGCGTCGTCGAACGGCGGATCGTTGTCGGGCAAGAGCACCATCGAGGTGATGCCGCCCGCGGCGGCGGCGATGCCGGCACTCTCCAGCGTTTCCTTGTGCTCTTCACCGGGTTCGCCGGTATGCACGCGCGTGTCGACGATGCCGGGCGCCAGGCAAAGGCCGCCGCAATCGATCGACTGGATGCCGTAGGGTGCGCCCGAGGTGAAAAGGTTGGGGCCGAAATCGGCGATCCGTCCGTCGCTGATCAGGATCGCGCCGAGGTATTCCTTGTCCGCGATCGGATCCACGATCCGGGCGTTGATATAGGCCGTTGAGCCGGCATGCGGCGGCGCGGTGCGCACCACGTTGCCGCTCATGCGGCCGCTCCCAGCGAATTGCGCCGGCCGCCGATCAGCGCGTCGAGGCAGGCCATGCGCA
>CAIMEE010000549.1 GCA_903839865.1 Enhydrobacter aerosaccus
GGCCGACCGCATCGGCGTCATGAACGCGGGCCCCGCGTCGAAGCTGAAGGGCATCGTGCCCGTGACGCTGAGCGAGGAAGAGCGCGAGCGCACGCACGACAAGTTCACCGCCGTCTACCGCGAGGTCCACGAGCTTATCCGCGACGAGGTCGCCCTCGCCTTGAAGAGGCAACAGTGATGGGCCGGGCGGCACGCGGCGTCGGCATCTACCTGCTGGGCTTCGCCAGCCTGTTCGCGATCTGGCACATCGCGGCGACCTGGATCCTGAAATCGGTACTGTTTCCGCCGCCGTGGAAGGTGTTCCTGAAGGCGATCGAACTGGCGGAAGACGGCACGCTGTGGGAGCAGGCGTCGGCCAGCCTTGGCCGTATCGCGACCGGCTTTACCGGCGGCTCGCTGCTCGGCATTCCGCTCGGCCTCGCCATCGGCTCCTTCCCGATCGTGCGCCGCCTGCTCGAGCCCTATACCGAGTTCCTGCGCTTCATTCCCGCCACCGCGCTGATCACCGTGGCGGTGATCTGGTTCGGCATCGGCGAGGGCTCGAAGATCTTCCTGATCGTCTACACCACGATCTTCATCGTCATCATCAATACCGCGGCCGGCGTCTCCGCCGTGGCGCCCAACAAGATCCGCGCCGCGCGCTCGCTGGGCGCCAGCCGCACACAGGTCTTCCTGTTCGTGGCCTTCCCCGCCACCGTGCCCTACATCCTGACCGGCATGCGGCTGGCGATGGCCAACTCTTTCGTGACCATCGTGGCCGCCGAACTCGTTGCCGCGAACAACGGGTTGGGTAGGATGATCTGGGATTCGCGGATGTACATGCTGGTCGACCAGATCTTCGTCGCCCTGCTCGTGCTCGGGCTGCTGGGTTTCACCGCCGACCGCCTGTTCCGCTGGGGGATCTACACGTTCGCCGGGCGCTTCTCGCCCGTTACCTGAGGGGAATATCGATGAGGTCACTTCTCGCTGCTGCCGCGCTGCTGATCGCAGGCGTAACGAGCGCTACCACTGGCGCCAACGCGCAGCTCACCAAGATGACGATCGCGACCGGCGTCGATCCCGCCTTCGCGCAGTTCTACGTCGCCAAGGAAGGCGGCCTGTTCGAGAAGAACGGCCTCGACGTCTCGATCAACACCGGCCCCTCGGGCTCGGCGATGGTGCCGTTCCTGGTCAACAACCAGGTGCAGGCGGCCTACGGCTCCGATCTCGCGGGCGTGATCAACCACCAGGTCGACAAGAACATCGTGGCGGTGGCCGACGGCACCTATCTCGCCAACTGGGAGAGCGTGATCGGCCGCGACATCGATACGCTCGAAGGGCTGAAGGGCAAGAAGGTCGGCGTGGCGCTCGGCACGGGCGCGGAGATCTTCTGGCGCCGCCTGCTCGAAAAGCACAAGCTCAACTTCGCCGACTACACGCTGGTCAATATCGAGGCGCCGGAAATGGTCGCGGCACTCGAGCGTAAGGACATCGACGGCTTCGCAGTATGGGAGCCGTGGCCGACGCGCGCCCTGAAGGGGATCAAGGGCACCAAGGTGCTGGCGACCAACGCCGGCGTCTACAACAACATCAACTTCATCTACATGAACCGCGGCTGGATCGAGGCCAACAAGGCCACCGCCGAGAAATTCATGAAGGCGCTGTGCGAGGCCAACGACGTGATCAACAAGGACCGGCCCGCTGCCGCCAAGATGGTCGCCAAGTTCCTCAAGATGCCGCTCGAGCTCGCCACCGAACTGATGCCCAAGCTCGAGTACGACATGGAATGGACGCCGCGCTCGCTCGAGGCGATCAAGGACTCCGCGCACCTGCTGACCGAGCAGAAGAAGCTGAAGGCGCCGCTCGACTACAGCGCCTACGTCTACATGGACCTGCTGAAGGCTGTGCGTCCCGAAGCGGTGAAGCTCACCGAGCTGCCGAAGTAACAATCTTCCCTCCCCCGAAGACGGGGGAGGGAAGGAGTCAGCGGCTTGGCGGAATCAGCGTGTAGGTCGCCGCACCGCGCGCCGGCCAGCGGTCGCGCTCGACGGCGTGGAAGAAGTCCTGCACGGCGCTGTTGAAGGCGGCCGGCTCCTCGAGGTTCATCGTGTGGCCGGTCTTGGGCATCTCGAGGACGCCGCTCCTCGCCACGTGCTGCTTGAGATGGACGGCGAGGCCGTGCGTCGACTCGTCCTCGTCGCCGATGATCACGAGCATCGGCTCGGCGATCTTCTTCAGTTCCTCCGTGCGCTCGAAGAACGGCGCGCGGCCGCCCTGCACGCCGCGCATCGTCATCGCGTGGCCCTTGGCCGACCCGTCGGCGAACTGCTGCTTGAATTCGGCCCAGCCGCGCGGATCCTTGTAGCGATAGGTCGTGCGCGCCGAACTCGTGCAGTAGAGCTCGGCCATCGCGGGCATGCCCTCCTTCTCGATGCGCTGGGCAAAGCCCTCGCACTCTTCCCGGAACTTCGCCTTGGCCGCCGGATCGGAGCTGCCACCGCCGCCACCTGCGGCGATCACCAGCGAGCGCGCAACGCCCGGATGACGGATCGCGAATTCGAGCGCACCCGTGGCGCCCATCGACAGCCCGACCATGTGCGGCTGTTTCAGTCCCAGCGCCTTGATCACATCGGCGGCATCGTCGGCGGCACGCGCTTGTGAATACGCCTCGACCTTGTCCGGCACATCCGAGGGCGGCCAGCCGCGCGCGGCGTAGGTGATGCAGCGGTAACGCCGCGAGAAATACCGGACCTGCGGCTCCCAACTGAGATAGTGGCCGCCGAACTCGTGCATGAAGAGGAGCGGATCGCCGCTGCCGGTCTCTTCGTAGTAGAGGCTCACGCCGTCTGACGTTTTGATGTGCGGCACGATCAACACTCCCAATTGTCTTGCCGGCTTAGCAAGCCAGCGCGCATCCTGTCGACCATGACCATCATCCTCCAGGAAGCTCTTCGCGGCGTCTTCTACGCGCCGTTCTATGTCGCTCTCGCGCGTGACGCCTTCAACAAGGAGGGCGTCGAGATCAAGTTCGTGAGCTCCCCGCATCCCGACAAGACCGCGCTGCGTGTCATGGACGGCACCGTCGACGTGAGCTGGGGCGGACCGATGCGTGTCATGCAGACCTATCAGCACGTGCCGGATTGCGACATCGTGTGCTTCGGCGAGGTCGTGACGCGCGATCCGTTCCTGCTGATGGGCCGCGTGCCCAAGCCCGACTTCAAGCTCTCAGACCTGAAGTCGGTGAAGCTCGCCACGGTGAGCGAGGTGCCGACGCCCTGGCTCTGCCTGCAGCACGACCTGCGCTTGGCCGGCATCGATCCCGCCAGCATCACCCGCGTGACCGGCCAGACGATGGCCGAGAACATGGCGGAGCTGAAGGCGGGCAAGGTCGACGTCATCCAGGTCTTCGAGCCGTTCCCCAGCCTGCTGCTGGCCGAGGGCGCGGGCCACATCTGGCACGAGGCGGCGCACCGCGGTCACACCTCCTACACCTGCTTCTACGCGCGCCGGGGCACGCTCACGACGCGGCGCGACGAGCTGCTGCGCATGGTCCGTGCGATCGATCGCACCGAGAAGTGGGTTGCCAAGGCCAGCCCGAAGCAGATCGCCGAAACGATCGAGCCCTACTTCAAGGACCTGCCGCCCGCGATCCTCGAGGCCGTCTGCACGCGCTACAAGGCGCTGGGCATCTGGGGCAAGGACCCGATCCTGCCGCGATCGGGCTATGACCGGCTGCGCGACGGGCTGATTTCGGGCGGATTCGTCTCGCCCGGCGCCACCTTCGAGCAGGCAGTCGACAACAGCCTGGCCGAGTTGGTCATTGACGAAAAGCTGCCACCGCTTACTTAAGGGGCATGCCTCCCGTCTTCACCGACAACAGCTACGCCCGTCTGCCCGACCGCTTCTATGCGCGGCTTGCGCCCACGCCGGTCACCCAGCCGAAACTGGTCAAGATCAACCGCGCGCTGGCGCTGCAGCTGGGCCTCGATCCTGAGTTCCTGGCCTCGCCCGAGGGCATCGAAATCCTGGCCGGCAACCGCGTCGCCGAAGGCTCCGAGCCCATCGCGCTGGCCTACGCCGGCCACCAGTTCGGCAACTTCGTGCCGCAGCTGGGCGACGGCCGCGCCGTCCTGCTGGGCGAGGTAGTCGACACCACCGGCGTCCGCCGCGACATCCAGCTCAAGGGCTCGGGCCCCACTCCCTTCTCGCGCCGCGGCGATGGCCGCGCGGCACTCGGTCCGGTGCTGCGCGAATACATCATCAGCGAGGCGATGCATGCGCTGGGCATTCCCACGACGCGCTCGCTCGCCGCGGTGATCACCGGCGATCCGGTGATCCGCGAGAACGTGATGCCGGGCGCCGTGCTGACCCGCGTCGCGTCGAGCCACATCCGCGTCGGCACCTTCCAGTTCTTCGCCGCGCGCGGCGACACGGAAGCGCTCAAGCTCCTCGCCGATCATGTGATCGCGCGCCACTACCCCGAGGCGAAATCCTACCGCGAGCTGTTCGAGCGCGTGATCGAGCGCCAGGCACAGCTCGTCGCCAAATGGCTGGGCGTGGGCTTCATCCATGGCGTGATGAACACCGACAACGTCTCGATCGCGGGCGAAACCATCGACTACGGCCCCTGCGCCTTCATGGACGCCTACCATCCCGAGACGGTGTTCAGCTCGATCGACCAGACCGGCCGCTATGCCTACGGCAAGCAGCCGCAGATCGCGGGCTGGAACCTGGCGCGACTGGGCGAGGCGCTGCTGCCATTGCTCGCCGACGATCAGGATGCCGCCGTCGAAATCGCCAACGACGTGCTCAAGTCCTACGGCGGAATCTTCGGCGCCGCCTATCTAGCGGTCCTGCGGAGGAAATTCGGCCTGTCCGCCGAGCAGGAGGACGACGCCGAGCTGGCGCAGTCATTCCTGAAGCTGCTGGCCGACAACGGCACCGACTACACGCAGGCCTTCCGCCACCTCAGCGACGGCACGGCACGCGGCCTGTTCGAGGAACCGGCCGGATACGACGCCTGGGAGATCAAATACCGCGCGCGTCTCGCGCAGGAGCCGCAGGACGACGCCACCCGGCGCACCGCGATGCTGGCGGCGAACCCGCTCTACATACCGCGCAATCACAAGGTCGAGGAAGCGCTGGCGGCGGCAATCCAGGAAGACGACTACGGTCCGTTCGAGCGCCTGATCGCGGTGCTGGCCAAACCGTTCGAGGAACGGCCGGGCCTCGAGGCCTATGCATCACCGCAGTCAGCGGAAGAAGCGCGACGATACCGAACCTATTGTGGCACCTGATGCCTGCCCCGTGAGGGCGGAAGTTGGACTGCAAACCACCGCTGTCGTCCTGAGCGCAGCGAAGGACCTTGCGTTAGCATCGCAGTGCTTCGCGAAGCGTTAGATCCTTCGCTGCGCTCAGGATGACAACCTTGCCTTCCCGACCAGTTAAATACTGAGATCGAGAAGGTTGTAGTCCTTCAGGTCGGCCTTGGCTTTCTCCTCCCAGCGATAAACGAGACCTTCGTCGGCGTGCGGCTTGTAGACGAACGGCGTCTCGTCGGGAAAGCGCTGGCGACGGGCATCGATGCCGTAACCGATCAGACGGGCCCGCTCGCGGATGCGGTCGGCGTCGTAGGTCGCGGCCTTGTTGTGGATGCCGCCTGCGGTCACGCCCAGCACCGACTTCCGGCGATGGAAGCCGAAGTTCACCGTCACGCGCCAGTCCTTGCTGGTGTTGGCGAACGAACCATGGAGCGCCTGACGATTGGTCATGGCGACGTCGCCCGGTGCGCAGATGATCGGCACCGCGTCGGGCAGGCGATCGGTGCCGGCCTGCTCGGCAAGCTTCCTGATGTCGATCTTTCCCAGCTTGTGCGAGCCCGGCACGACCCACACGCCGTTGGCCGCCGTGCAGCCGTAGAGCTGGCCCATGAAGTTGAAGCCGTGGATGCCCTCGTCCCACTCGGGACTGTCCCAATGCGTGGTGCCGTCCTGATGCCAGGCGACGGACGCACCCTTGCCCGGCTCCTTGATCCAGAGCGCCTCGTTGAACGGTGTGAAGTCCGGCCCGTTGATGGCGGCCGCGACGCCCAGCAGGCCGGGATGACCATAGACGCGCAGCGAGGCCGGCGAGAATTGCAGCGAGCCCAGGATGAGAAAGACGACCTCTCTCGGCAGGCCCGCCGCAGCCGCGGGTTCGTGCATCTTGACCGGATGACGGCCGTTGGCGGCCGACGTGCCGCCCCAGGGGTCGCTGAGCGGCCGCGCCCACTGCAGGTTCGGTCCCGTACAGTCTGCCGCCAGCGCCGGGCGGCCCTTGGCGTCGAGGGCGGCGCCCTTCTCCACCGGCAGCCGGTCGAGGATGTCGTGCAGGTCACGCTCGATGTCGGCCAGCTCCTCCGGCCGCAGCGCGCCCTCGAAGACATAGAAGCCGCAGCGCCAATAGGCCTCGACGATCTCGGGGTGAAGCTCGCCCTTGTCCGTGAACCGGATGGGTCCGCGATTGCCGAGGGCAAAGGCC
>CAIMEE010000550.1 GCA_903839865.1 Enhydrobacter aerosaccus
GGGAACAGCTATCCTCGTCGGGAAACCATACCTGGAAGTCGAGAAGAGACAACTGCTTCGCCATGGCCGGGAACATATCTTGGCGTCCGGCCTATCTCAAGGCGCTTAATGGGTCAGAGGCATAAGCCGCGCGCCCATGACCCCGGAGGAGACCAAACTTCAGCAGGACTCCGACGAGTTCAACACCACCGTCACCGAAGGCGCCGTGGCCGGCGCTTTGACCGGCGCCTTGATCGGCGCCCTGACAGGAGACTGGAAGGGGGCGGTGATCGGCCTGGCCGCAGGCGCCGCCACCGGGGCGCTCGCCGGCAGCTATATTGCCAACAAGAAGCAGAAGTACGCCTCGGAGGAAGAGCGTCTGGACTCGATGCTGGTGGACGTCCGCACAGACAATCAGAAGATGGCAAGCATTCTGACCGACCTCCAGGCGGTGGTCGACCAGCAGACCGCCAAGATCGCCAGCCTGCATCAGGAGGCGCAGACGTCCACGGACCGCGCCTCGGACCTGCGAGCGGCGGTGGTGATGGCGCGACAGGATAGCCAGAGGTCCAAAAAGCTGGTCGACACCATGCATAAGAAGCGCGACGACTATCAGGTTGCCCTCGCCGATGCCAAGAGCGCGACCAACCAGGACAAGGTCGCCCAGCTCCAGCAGCAGGTCGACGAGTGGAACGGAAAGGTCCAGCAGGCCGAAGCGCAGGTCAAGAGCCTCGACGACGCCATCGCCCTGTCCGGGGTGGGCTGATGTCTGGCGGCTGCGGCCTGATCGCATCGGCTGTCGGGCGGTTGGCCAGAAGCGCTAGGAGGGCGGCCATGGCCGCCCTCCTGCTGCCGGCCGGGTGCGCCTCATCCGACGACCCCCATCAGGGTGGGTTCTTTGGCGGGGTGGCAGGGCTTACCTCGGGCGCCTACGAAAAGCGGGCGGCCGATCGCCAGAAGGAGCTGACATCCCTTCAGGAGGAACAGGACTATCTGAAAAGTCGGGCCGAAGAACTGACGCGGTCGCAAAGCGAAACCCAATCGCAAATATCGAATCTGGAAGCGCAGTTGGGCGAGTTCAAGCGGGGTCTCGCCGACCTCAACTCCGAAGTGTCCACCACGCGGGGTTCGCAAAGGATTAACCAGAAAGCCCGCGACGAACTGTCACGCCAGATTGCTCAACTCGGCGAGCAGATCAAGCGGATCAACAACGCGCCATCCGGAAACGAGGAAGATATACAAAAGAAGCTTGGAGAGCTTCGCCGCCGTTACGACACTCTCAACACGGCTATCGTCGACGCCTTGTCGAAATAGCCGTGTTAAAGCCGGTGTACTGCGGCACGGATATGATACATGGCGTAATTCGACTTTGTCACATTCGATACCCCATCTGCACAGTCGGCGGCGGTGCCATTTACACTGTATTTCCGCCCATCGCGGCAGCCTGATCAAACCGGCCAAGCCCGCCGGAGATCAAACGGCAACAGCGCGGTTACACCAATCCCCGGGACACGATCTTTCGGAAGTCCTCCAGGCGCACCCGCCACATACAATCGACAACTCCATTGGCTCCTATTCCACAAGAAATATCACCGGGTAGTCGTCGAAAAGCCGCCGGACAGTGACCTGACATCAATGCTTGTGCAGGGTTTGTCAGCAGTGCCGATGCCCAACGCCAACAATTTATTGCTCACGTCCTGGGCATCTTCGCCAACGGTGCTCACTTCCCCGGTATAAGGCAGAAGAACCTTGATCCCGTCGATGTCGATAATCTTCTGCTTTTTCAGGTCCACAAACTTACAGATCGCCTGAGCCTTCGGAGAGGAACTGCCCGCAGTGCTCTCCGCACAGGCCAGGCTGGGCAGGATGCTCAACACGGTGGCGGCCACCAAAAAAATCTTCATGGGCTTTTCTCTCCTGCGCCTGGTCGGCGGTGCGCCCGTCGACCGAGCGGATGGACTCTCGACCGATCCGGGCACGGCAGGTGATTTGGACAAAGGCAGTTTCTATTAAGCGAGATGGCTCGGTCGGAATTTAATCATCGGCAGCAATCAATAAGCAACGATTGTGCCGCGACAATAACATCATGATGTCATTGTCGTAATTGCCTGCGGCCGCCGCTGTTTGTAATATTTTCCGACAGCCGCCGAGAGCCGAAA
>CAIMEE010000551.1 GCA_903839865.1 Enhydrobacter aerosaccus
ACCTTTCCTCGGTGTATTGAAATGACTCTGTCGCCGAAATTGCGTCTGGCCGAGTGGCAGCTCGCGCTGCCGCTCGGTCTTGCGTTCGCGGCGCTCTTCCTGGCGCCGCTTCTGCTGCTGGTCGCGACCAGCTTCTACAACGACGCGAAGATGACGCAGCCGGGCGTCGACAGCTGGATCAAGTTCTTCGGCGACCCGTTCCACTACAAGGTGATCGGCGACACCCTGCTGCTGGGCGCCAAGACCGTCTGCACCACGGTCCTGATCGGCTACCCGCTGGCGCTGGTCTATCTCGACCTGTCGCCCCGCCTGCAGCGGGTCCTGCTCTTCATCGTCGTGATGCCGCTGCTGCTCTCCGTGGTGGTCCGCACGTTTGCCTGGATCGTCGTGCTGGGCCGCGAGGGCGTCGTGAACCAAGTGTTGATCGGTCTCGGCCTCATCTCCGAACCGTTGCGCCTGCTGCAGACCGAACTTGGCCTGGTGATCTCGCTCACCCAGATCGAGATGCCGCTGATGCTGCTGCCGCTGATCAGCGTGATGTCGAAGCTCGACCCCAATCTGCGCGATGCTTCCGCGTCGCTGGGGGGCTCGCGCTGGCGGACCCTGTTCACCGTGATCCTGCCGCTCAGCATGCCGGGCCTCATCGCGGGCTGCCTGCTGGTGTTCGCCAGTGCGACGACTGCCTTCATCTCGCAGACCGTTATCGGTGGCGTGCGCCTGATCTATCTGCCTTTGGTGATCTGGCAGAATGCCCTTGTCGTCTATCACTGGCCGTTGGCGGCAGTCGCCTCGCTGGCGCTCGTCATTTCGGTGCTGACGGTCATCGCCGCCCTCTCCTTCGTAGGCCGCCGATCGGTGGGGCAGCTTCATGGGTAGGCGGCGCAGCTTTGGCGATCTCTGCTACGGGCTGCTGATCGGGGGCCTTGCGCTGCTGGCCGTCACGATCATCGTGGCGCCGGTCGTCATCGTGCTCATGACGTCGTTCACCGAAGGCGCGGCACTGAAGTTCCCGCCGACCGGCTTTTCGTTCCGCTGGTACGAGCAGCTGTTCGACGAAGCGAAATCGCGCCAGATCCACAAGGCGGCGGGCAACTCGCTCCACGTCGCCTTCTTCGCCACCCTGATCGGCGTCGTGCTGGCAACGCTGGCGTCCCTCGCGCTGGCCCGCAACCCGCACAAACTGGCCAGGGTCGCCGACAGCCTCTTCATGTCGCCGCTGGTGCTGCCCGGCATCACCTTCGGCCTGGCCGCCCTGGTCTACTTCACGACGATGGGCTTTCGTCCGTCGCTCGACCTGATGATCGCGGGCCATCTGGTCGTCACCATGCCGTTCATCCTGCGCACCACCACGGCCAGCCTCTCGCAGCTCGACCCCGCGCTGCTCGACAGTTCGCGTAGCCTGGGCGCCACCTGGCTCTACACGCTTCGCCGCGTGACCCTGCCCCTGATCGCACCCGGCATCGCTGCTGGCGCCTTCCTGGCTTTCATGTCGTCGATCGACAACGTCGCGGTCTCCCTCTTCCTCTCCAACGCCCGCACCGACACGCTGCCGATCCGCATGTGGGGCATGATGGAGGCCACTCTCGACGTGCGAGTGGCGGCGGTGTCGGGCGTCTTGATCACGGCAGCCTTCCTGTTGATGCTGCTGATGGAATGGACGGTGGGCTTCACCCGCCGCATGCGCGACTAAGGTCAGGACCGATGGATGTCATCCCGCAGCCTTTGACGAAGGATGCTTTCGCGCCCTACGGCGACGTGATCGACCTGCCGACCGAGCCCGGGCGCAACTACTACGATGACGCGCTGGGCAACCTGCGCCCGCACGCGCGTCCCAGCGTGTCGGTCAGCCTCAAGCCCGACAGTCCGGAGCGGCCGTTCAGCGCCGAGCTTCTCGAGCGCCACGAATTCTCCTCGCAGACCTTCGTGCCCCTCGACGTTTCGCGCTATCTCGTGGTCGTCGCGCCGCATGCGAAGGCAGGCGGTCCCGACGTCGCCAATGTGAAGGCCTTCATCGCCACCGGCGCGCAAGGCGTCACCTACAAGGCCAACACCTGGCATCACGGGCTCACGACCTTGGACCGTCCCGGCCGCTTCGCGATCTTCATGTTCCGAGACGGCGGCGAGACAGACGAGGAGTTCGTCCCCGTCGCGCCCTTCACCATCCGCATTCTTTGAGCGAGGCCGCCATGCCGTACGAAGTTCGCCGCGATTTCGTGGGCTACGGCGCCAACCCGCCGAACCCCAAATGGCCCGAGGGCGCCCGGCTCGCGGTCAACTTCGTCCTGAACTACGAGGAAGGCTCGGAGCCTTCGATGC
>CAIMEE010000552.1 GCA_903839865.1 Enhydrobacter aerosaccus
CTCACGGTTGTGCCGGTGGCGGCGGCCAGCGGCCACGCGGCGGACTTCAACGGCGATGGCAAAGCCGACCTGCTGTGGTCGAACAGCCTCACGGGCGAAGTCAGTGTCTGGCTGATGAACGGCACCGGCTATCTCGGCAGCGCCGAGCAGGGCTTCCGCCGCGCGGCGCACGGCTATCCGCAGGGCGGCGAAGGCGGTCTCACCTCGACGGTCGAGGATCTGTTCATCTGGTCGCGGCACTATGACGAGCCGGTTCTGGGAAAGACCCTGCCGGCGCAGCTCACCGCCGCCGCGCCGCTCACGGGCGGGCATCACAATCGCTATCACCGCGGCGTCACGGTCGGCAGTTTCCGCGGGCTGGAGACTGTGAGCCATGGCGGCCTGTGGCCGGGCTTCCGGACGCATTTCCTGCGCGTGCCGGCGGCCGGGCTTACTGTCGTGGTGATCGCCAATCTCGACAGCATCGATCCGCAGCGGCTCTCCCACACCATCGCGGGCGAGGCGCTGGCCGGCGACAGGCGGCTGAAGCCCGCGCTGCCGCCAATCACGCAAGACGAGATCAAGCCGATCGCCGGCACCTGGTTCAACGCCGCCGAGCCGTCGCTGTTCGACCTCGCGTGGAAGAACGGCGAGGCCACCGTTACCCAGAACGGCCAGTCCTTCGCGATCTTCCGTCTCCCGGGCGGCTGGTTCGGCCCGGAGCACGGCCTGACGGAATTGATGCTCAAGCCGGTCAAGGGCGGCCTGCGGGTCGATCTCGGCGCCGGCCGCGTGCTGACGTTCAAGAAGGTGACCAAGCGCAAGGCGGTACCCGCTGCGATCGCCGGCATCTTCAGCTCGCCCGACACCGGCGCCACCTGGCACATCCGCCGCGGCGGCGCGGACTACACGATCGCCGTGTACGGCCCCCTGGTGAGCGGTGGCGCGGCGTGGACTGTGACCGGCATCGACGCCGACACGGTCGAGATTGTCTCACCCGGAAGCTGGTTCAAGCCGACACAGCTGGCGCATCTCAAGCGCGACAAGGCCGGCAAGATTACCGCCCTTGTCGTCTCGACCGGCCGCCTCAAGGACGTGCGCTTCGAACGCACGGGCTGAGGTTCACCGGAACGGGATCGCGTACATCAGGCCGCCGTTGGTCCACAGCGCGTTCAGGCCGCGCTCGAGCTTGAGCGGCGTGTTCCTGCCGACGTTGCGCTCGAAGCTGTCGCCGTAGTTGCCGATCTGCTTCACGATCTTGTACATCCACGCCTCGTCGACGCCGACGGCCTTGCCGTAGCCCGGGGTGACGCCCAGGAAGCGCTTGATCACGGGATCGTCGCTCTTCAGCATCTCGTCGACGTTGGCCTGGCTGATGCCCAGCTCCTCGGCCTCGATCATGCCGTCGAGCACGAAGCGCACGAGGTCGAACCACTGGTCGTCGCCATGGCGCACCATCGGTCCCAGCGGCTCCTTGGAGATGCGCTCGGGCAGGATCACCTGCTCGCCCTTGTCGGAGAGCTGGCCCGCGCGCACGCCGGCGAGACCCGAGGCGTCGGTCGTGTAGGAGTCGCAGCGGCCCGAGGCATAGGCCTGCAGCAGCTCGTCGAGCTTCTCGATCAGCACCGGCTTGAAGGTCATCTTGTTCTTGCGGAAATAGTCGGCGAGGTTGAGCTCCGTCGTCGTGCCGGGCTGCACGCAGATGGTGGCGCCGCTCAGGTCCTTGGCGCTCTTGATGCCGCTCTTGGCCGTCACCATGAAGCCCTGGCCGTCATAGAAATTCACGCCGGGAAAATTGAAGCCGAGCGAGGTGTCGCGCAGCAGCGACTGGGTGGCGTTGCGGGTGATGACGTCGACCTCGCCCGA
>CAIMEE010000553.1 GCA_903839865.1 Enhydrobacter aerosaccus
CCTTGTATATTAGGCGAATGATACAAACAACACAAGCGTTATAAGGCAATAAAAGCTTGTCTAAGTAGGCAGAAACGCTAATAACGCACGATATTTTAGGCACAATACAACCTGATCTCGCATATCAACCATGCGATTGCGATCGTGCAGACGCAGCGCAAACGAGCGCATCCGTCTGCACAAGGAAAACGAAGGGGGCTCCACAATGGCCGACGCATTCGAGGTGCAAAGCAAGCGAGGTTCGATCTGGCATCGCTGGGATCCCCACATCCACACGCCGGGCACGGCCCTGAACAACCAGTACGGAGGCCCGGCTTCTTGGGAAGCATTTCTCGGTGCCGTCGAGGCATCGGACCCGCCAATTCGAGCCTTGGGCATCACCGACTATTTCGGCATCGAACATTACGAGCAAGTCGTCGACCAGCAGCGGCAAGGTCGCATGGCCGGCGTCGGCCTGATCTTCCCTAATGTCGAACTGCGGCTGGGCATCGAAACCACGAAGGCATCGGCAGTCAACATCCACCTGCTCTTCTCGCCTCATGATGCCGACCACGTCGAGCGCATTAAGCGCTTCCTGCTGGAATTCGAGTTCTCCTACCTGGGAGAACCCTATCGCTGCCAACGCAGCGACCTCATCCGCCTTGGCCGTGCCCACAAACCGGAGTTGATGGGCGACGAGGCGGCACGGTCCGAAGGCGCCAACCAGTTCAAGGTGAATTTCGACCAACTCAAGCAGGCATGGTCGAAAAACGAGTGGATCAAGAAGAACACCCTAATCGCCGTCGCCGGTGGTGAAAAGGACGGGACCTCGGGTCTGCGCGACGCCACAGCTTCGTTTGCCGCACAGCGCAAGAACGTCGAGGGCCTGGCCCACATTGTCTTCAGCGCCAATCCCAAGTAAATCCGGTTCTGGCTGGGAAAGGAATCAGCCTCGGTCCAAGAACTCGAAAGCCAGTACAACGGATGCAAACCCTGCCTGCATGACTCGGATGCGCATTCGCTCGACAAAGCCGGGCAGCCAGACGGCGACCGACGCTGCTGGATCAAGGGTGACCTGACGTTCGACTCACTACGTCAGACCCGCATCGAACCAGAAGAGCGCGTTTTCATCGGCGCGGAGCCGCCGCGCGGCGCACTCGACAGCCACACGATCAACTCAGTGTCCGTCACGAACGCGCCCTGGATAGCGAACGGTGCCGTCGAATTGAACGCGGGGCTGGTTGCCGTGATCGGCGCGCGCGGCTCGGGCAAGACAGCGCTTGCCGATCTGATTGCAGCAGGTGGTCTTGCTCTCTCCCCCCACCTGAACGAACGATCGTTCATCCTTCGAGCGAAACAACACCTCGGTGACAGCGAAGCCGAACTGCAATGGGCATCCGGCGAAAAGACCAGCAATCAACTAGCTCAAACCGACATGGAGGGATTGCTGGCCAGCCCGTATGTCCAGTACCTGTCGCAGCAATTCGTCGATCAGCTTTGCTCGGCGGAAGGGTTGAATGACGCCCTGGTCGCGGAGATCGAACGTGTGATCTTCAATGCCCACCCGCTCACAGATCGTCAAGGTGCCGACTCGTTCAAGGAATTGCTGGACATTCGCCTTGAAACCTCACGTCAAAAGCGGGTGCGCCAACAACAGGCGCTGACCAAGGCATCGGCCGACCTCACCGACGAGCGTGTCAAGAAGGACAGCCTCAAGACGCTGGAGAAGGACCGTGACGAGAAAAAGCGGGCAATCGAGAAGGACAAAACCGATCGAAAGTCCCTGGTCGCCAAAGACAATGAAGAGCGAGCCAAGCACGCGACCCTTATGGTCGCCGCACTGCAGGCAGGGCTCTGCGAAAGCTGATCCGGTGGTTCAGGCAAATCCCGATCCGGCCATCGTACTGATTCCCATGGACGTGAACCTCGCAGATCAGTCTCTCTCATTGCTGGAGCGTGAATTGGCCCGCCTCCGCACGGTGGTGGGCGTCGACGCACAGAACGCAAAACGCTTCACCGCCCTGTCGGACAAAATCACCAAGGCCGAGACTGCGCTGACCAAGGTGCTACAGCAGATCGAGCGCATCCGTGCACTGGTCGAAGCGCGGCGCGCAGCGTATGCCGCCATTTTCGAGGCCATCGTCGAGGAAGAACATGAACTCGCAGATCGCTACGCACCCATCAAGGAGCGCATCGATGGGGCCGCCGGCTCGTTGTCGAACCTGTCGTTTTCGGTCCGGCGGATCGTTGATTTAGAGCGATGGGCTGCCAAGGGTGAAAGTCTGCTGGACTTGCGCACCAACGGCCCATTTAAGGGGCGCGGTGAATTGTTGCTGTCCGCGCGCGCCGGGTTGCTGCCCGCGTGGGCGACCGGTGACGCTGCGCAGGCCGCGGCCGCTCTGCTTGACTTCGTCAAAGCCAATGAAGCGGCGCTCAGAACACATATGCCTGAGAACGCCGATTTCCGCACGTGGGCGCGCAATATCTCGGACTGGTTGTACAGCACCGACCACATCACAGTTGGCTACGGTTTGCAGTACGACGGCGTCGACATCGAGCAATTGTCTCCCGGTACACGCG
>CAIMEE010000554.1 GCA_903839865.1 Enhydrobacter aerosaccus
CGAAGGCCGGCGACCCATGGCGAACGACGCCGTCACGGTCGGCCAGAGGGCCCTCGCGGGGCCGCGGGACGCCATAGCGATGGCGGCCACGCGGGATCGAAACGGTGTGTAGAGGTCTAGCGGCAGCGTCGCCAAGGGCGGCGCGATGCCGGAGCGCCAGGTGGCGCATCGACCGATTGCGGGGGGCAGGATGAAACGAGCGAACGAGCGCGTCGATCAGGCGATGGCAGCGGCCAGCACCTCGAGCCGGGTGGCGGATGGCGATGCCGATCTAAAAATGCCCGGCTCGGAGCGGGCCAGGCATGCCCGCGAAGCCATCCGGGCGCGCCAACCCAGAGGGGCGTTCGACGCCAGGGCGATACGGGAGTTGTCCCAGGCAGCGCCGACCGATCCAGCTCAGTTGCGGCGGACGATCCGCCGCAGCGAGCTACGCCAGATCGTGCCGCTGGCCGACTCGACGATCTACGAGCTGGAACGGCGCGGGGATTTTCCCCAACGCTTCTTCCTCACGGCACGCTGCGTCGTGTGGGACCTGGCCGAGGTCGAAGCCTGGCTGCGGAGTCGTCGGCAGCCGGGGGATTCTGACTTGGTGAAGAAGGCGCCGGTGCCGGACTTTCGTCGACGTACAAAGCGACCAGGCCGAGACTGATTGATGCGGTCTACACTCGATTTAGACTCTGGCTACAAGTTGTGCTGGCCGATGATCGGACAACCCGGCCAAACCGGGCCAACCAGCAAGGTGTGCGCCTTTGCTCTTGTGATGGCCACTCGAAGAATCTTTCGGCTTCGGTGATATGGGGGCTCGTCGCCCCACCAAACAAATGACGACACCATCTGCTCACCATCGTGCCGTCCCTCCCTGACGACGATGACGCCGTCGAATTGCTTGCCTTTCGACTTGTGGACCGTCATCACCTGCACGCCTGGCGGGTCGTCAACTCCGCCAAGAATCTGGTCTTGCGCCAGAGCCAAGTCGAGCACCTGTCGAGCGCCCGTGTACTGCCCATCACGCGTCCAGACGGCTCCGAGGCCTCCGCTGATACGCTTGCCGCGGTTGAAGGCAACCAGGTAGTCCAGGTTCTTCGCCGCCTCCGTCAAGTGCTCGTCGCTGGCTGCTCGTAATGCAATCTTGACGCGAGTCCAGTCTCTAGCTGGATCACCAGAGAATCCCTGTGCCCGCAGTGCATCCATGACACCCAGCACTGCCTGAACGAACTTCGCTTTCGGCAACTTGCCGGCCTGAACCGCCAACGCCCAAACTTGCCACTGCTTCGCGGCCGCCAGACCACTGGCCCGCTTTGCCGTCGCCAGCAGATCAAGAGCGGTCGCGAGGTCATTCATCCGATCAAGGTCTCGCTTGGGTTCAAGGAGGAAGGCCGCGAACCGGGCCGTCAACATGGCTTCGGCCTCGTCGAATGCCAGCTTGTGTCGGACTGGTTTCGGCTCCGCGTTCAGTGCACCCGAGATCTTGGCTGCTGATGCCCCGGAGTGGGTAAGGATGGCGACGTTCTTGCCGTACTTCCCGGTCGTCTTCCTGATGGCCCGCTGAAGCATGCCGATGGACATACGCATGACGGCACTCAGCGTACGCAGCTTCGGGTTGTAGGCGAAGGCGGAGATGCCTATGTATGGTGACCCACGAACATTGCCCAGCAAGATATCCTGGCCGAAGGTCGCGATCTCGGTACCGCCACTGCGGTGGTTCTGCGCACCGAGGTCGATCTCCAAAGGGTTTAGCGATTTCTTGATGGCGACGATTCGCTCTGGGCCAATGCCTGGCAG
>CAIMEE010000555.1 GCA_903839865.1 Enhydrobacter aerosaccus
CGGCCGCGTGAAGCGCAGGCCGATGTTCCAGCCGACCATCGTGTAGCAGCCCGCCAGCAGCCAGGGTGGTTGCTCGATCTGCATCAGACCGAAGTGGCTCAATACAGCGCCGATCACCAGCGGCACCAGGAAGGCGCCCGCCGGGATGTTGAGCCTGCGCGCGATCAGCGGTCCCACGATCGCCAGCGCCACCGTCTCGACGAACGGCAACCACGCGATCGGCGGGAACCACACGATTTCGGCGGCATGATGTGCGGGCGTGACGCCGAAAAGGCGCGCAACGGCGGCCGCGACCGCCGCCACCAGCAACACCCGCAGGTACTGCATGATCGCGACCAGGCGCGGATCGGCGCCATAGGCCTCGGCCATCAGGGTCATCACCGAGGCGGCGCCCGGGCTGGTACCCCACAGCGCCGTGGTGCCGGGCAACATCTGAAGCCGTGTCATGATCCAGCCCACGAGCGTGCTCACCGCGACGACCGACAGCACGCCCACCGAGAACAGCACCCAATGGCTGACCACGTCGCCCACGATCGAGATGGGCACCATCTTGGCGATCATGCTGCCCACCATGCCCTGTGCGAACACGAAGGGAGCGAGCGGCAGGTTGACCCGCGCGCCCGCGGTGGCGATTGCCATCGACGCGAGCAACGGGCCCAGCAGCAGCGCGGCCGGCGCATGGACATGGGTCAGCAACGCCGCAGCCGCCAGAGACGCGGCGATCAGCAAAGCCCACTGAACGGCGGGCGGAAGCAAACCCAGGGTCATTTGTTGGTCATGATCCGACGCGCAAAGGAAGCTTACTGCACGAATTCTTCGGCCTCGCCGTTCATCTTCTTCAGCGTATCGATCAGCTCGTTGGAGGCCGCGGCAAGACGTGCATCATCCGTGCCACGCAGCACCAGCGACACGCTCACCTTGCCGTTGCGGAAACCGGGGTAGCTGCCGATGTCGAGATCTTCGAAACGCTTCTGCAGCGCGCCCAGTGGCTCGGCGATGATGCCCTCCGGCAAGTTTGTGCGCACCGTGCGCGAAATCACGGGCGCGCCGCCGACCAGGCGATGCTTCATCGACTCGAACATGGCCTGCATGATCTTGGGAATGCCCGCGAAGGTGAAAACGTTCTCCATCTGGAAGCCGGGCGCGATCGACACCGGATTGTCGACCAGCACGCCGCCGTGCGGGATGCGCGCCATGCGCCGGCGGGAGGGCGTGAACAGGGCCGGATCGCCGTAGTGCCTCGTCATGCGCGCCACGGCTTCGGGATGCTCTGAGATGCCGACGCCGAAGGCCTTGGCGATGCAGTCCGCCGTAATGTCGTCGTGCGTCGGGCCGATACCGCCGGTCGTGAACACATAGTCGAATTTCCCGCGGACCTCGTTCACGGTGTCGACGACCGTCTGCTCGACGTCCGGGATCACCCGGCATTCCCTGAGCTGTACACCCAGCTTGTTAAGCTCGAGCGCCAGGAAGTTGAGGTTGGCATCCTTGGTGCGGCCGCTCAGGATTTCGTTGCCGATGATCAACAGGCAGGCGGTGACGTTCTTCGCAGACTCGACCATCGGGCGGTTTTCCTTGGGTTTTCAGGACATTAGCGGACCAGCGCCCACGGTCCAAGGTACGGTGGCGGTCTTGTTACCGCCGAAATCGCATGCCAAATAGACCTTTATGAGCAGCGCCCCCGACTCCGAGGACGACAGCGTCGACTATTGGCGGCGCGACGAGCGGACCATCAAGCTTCACGGCCCCGAGGGCTTCGAGGGCATGCGCAAGGCCGGCCGCCTGGCCGCCGAGACGCTCGACTTCATCACGCCGCATGTGCAGCCCGGCGTCACGACGGGCGAGCTCGACCGGCTCTGTCACGAGTTCATCCACGATCACAAGGCGATCTCCGCGCCCCTGGGCTACCGTGGCTTTCCGAAGTCGATCTGCACCTCGATCAATCACGTCGTCTGCCACGGCATCCCGGGCGAGAAGCGCCTGCAGGACGGGGACATCGTGAACATCGACGTCACCCCCATCCTCGACGGCTGGTACGGCGACTCGAGCCGCATGTATTTCGCGGGCAATGTCGGCGTCAAAGCCCGGCGCCTGTGCGATGTCACCTACGAGGCGATGATGCGCGGCATCGCCGCCGCCAAGCCGGGCGGTCATGTCGGCGACATCGGCCATGCCATCCAGACCTATGTCGAGAGCCAGCGCTTCTCCGTCGTGCGCGACTTCTCGGGCCATGGCCTCGGCCGCATCTTCCACGACGCACCGAACATCCTGCACTATGGCCGCCCTGGCACCGGACCCGTGCTGAAGCCCGGCATGTTCTTCACCGTCGAGCCGATGGTGAACGTCGGCACCTGGCAGGTGAAGATTCTGAGCGACGGCTGGACGGCGGTGACGCGCGACAAGCAGCTCTCGGCGCAGTTCGAGCATTCGGTCGGCATCACCGAGACCGGGGTGGAGTTCTTCACCCTCTCGCCCAAGGAACTCGCCAAGCCGCCCTACAATCTCGGCGAAACCAAGGCCGCCTGACCCTCAGGCCTCCTCGGCCACGAGCGTGAGCTTCTGGATGCCGGGCGTCGCATCCGGCGACAGGACGATCGTTCCCTTCAAGCGTCCCTTCTCGCACGCCAGGGTGAATCGGCCCGCGAGCAAGTGCGTCGGCTCGATCGACTCGAGACGGCCCTCGCCGAGCTTCGTCTTCAAGGCGCTCAACTCGACGTTACGAAAGCGCGTCGGCGTATCGAGCAGGAAGTTCACGGCGAAGACCTGCCCGGCCACTTCGATGCGCCCCGCGGCGTAGGCCGCCACGATCGCGTCGACAGTGCGCGTGAGCGCAGCCGACGGTGCCACGACGGCACGTGGGGGTGCTGCATCCACGAGCATCTCAGCGACGCGCCACGCAATTCGCGACATGTGGGCATACGTGCGATTGCCGAAAGCGAACACGCTCCAGCCCCGTTCGGGCAGCATCAACACATGCGACCCGTACCCCGGCAATCCGCCGGAATGATGCAATACGCGTCCGAGCCTGGGATCGAGCGAGTTCTGCAGGCCATCGCCGTAGCCGGTCGGCGTCTGCGGCCGGCCGTCGATTGCGTACGGCGGCGCGCTCCAGAGGCCGAGCTCGCGCACGCTGGCGCGGCGCACGGGCCCCCTTTCGGGATCATCGCGCGCAGGCCAGGCGCTCAGGAGAAACGCCACGTAGCGCGCATAGTCGGGAACCGTCGTCGCGAGACCGCCCATCGCGCCCACTTCGCCGTCGGGCTCGATCCGCTCGCGCGACCATTGGCCATCGTCGTTGCGATAAGGTTGCGCATAGTCCTCCTTCATCGCCGCGATCGCATCGAACGTCGTGCGCGTCATCCCGAGCGGCTCGAGGATCGTGCGGCTGATATACGATTGGTACGGCTCGCCGCTCACGTTCGTCACTACACGGCCTGCGATCCCGTAACCCAGGTTGCTGTATTCGAACACGAGGCCCGGCGGTCGTGCGAACAGCGTGCCTGTCGCCATGATCGTGTCGAGCTCGGCCGGCGTCATGCCCAGCACCCGATCGCCCCACGGATCGTCGGTGACGAAGCCCGCGGTGTGCGTCAGCAGATGGCGCACCGTGACCGGCGGACTGTCCGCGGTCGCCGGGCGAACCGCGGCGAACTGCGGCACGTACTCGCTCACCGGCGCGTCGAGCGCGAGGCGGCCCTTGTCCCGAAGGGACAGGATGGCGAGCGCCGTCATATTCTTGGTCATCGAGGCGATACGGAAGGCCGTCGCCTCCGCGACCGGACGCAACGCCTCCATATCGGCGAGGCCAATCGTCGTGGCATGCACGAGCCGGCCGTCCTGGACGATCCCGGCGGCAATGCCCGGGATATTCTGTTCCTGCGCATATGCCGCGTAGGCGGCATCGATCTCGGTAAAGCTCATGACCGCAACCTAGAGCAAAAGACGTCTCGGCTTAAACATGGTCCTGCCCCGTTTCTGCCCCGGTTGCGTGGAAACGTTGCTGCATGGGGAGAGCACGAAAAGCGACGATCGAGCCCCTTGCCGTCGGTTCGGGGGCGAGCGGTTCGGGGGCGACTGATACGAGCGCCGTCGACGAAGCGCTGCTGGCGCTTCTTGCCGCCGGTCTCCGCCTTCAATCGACCGGCTCTCTCTGGCGCATCAGCGGCAACACTCTGCCCCATCGCGCCCTGCTGCGGGACGCGGGCGGGACCTGGAACCGGCTCGAGCAGTGCTGGGAATTTGCGAATGAAGACCCGACGCTGCGTCTCAAGGCGGCGCTCGAAGCGGCGCCCATCACCGCCGGACACAACAGCGGCAGCGCCTTCGCCGAGCCCAAGCCACACTATCACGGCCACCGCGCGCGCCTGCGCGAGCGCGTGCTGAAGGCCGGCATCGAGTCGCTGCCCGACTACGAGTTGCTGGAGTTGATGCTGTTCTACGCGATCGAGCGGATCGACACCAAGCCGCTCGCCAAGCGGCTGCTCGAGCGCTTCGGTACCCTGGGCGACATCTTTGCCGCCGAGCCGGAGCAACTGAAAGAATTCGAGATCGACCAGCGCACGCTTGTCCTGTTCAGGGCGATGCGCGAGAGCGGCCGGCGGCTGGCCGAGCGCAAGGTCAAGGACATGCCCGTTCTCACCAACTGGCAGCAGCTCATCGACTATTGCCACGCAGCGCTGGCGCACGAGAAGACCGAGCAATTCCGCATCCTCTTCCTCGATCGCAAGAACGTGCTGATCGGCGACGAGGTCCAGCAGCGCGGCACGATCGACCATACGCCCGTCTATCCGCGCGAAGTGGTGAAGCGCGCGCTCGCGCTGAACGCCGCCGCCGTGATCCTGGTGCACAACCATCCCTCGGGCGATCCCAAGCCCTCGCGCGAGGACATCGAGATGACGAAGGACATCCAGAAGGCCGCGTCGGCGCTGGGCATCGCGATCCACGATCACCTGGTGATCGGCCGCAAGGGCCACGCGAGCTTCCGGAGCCTGGGGCTGCTGTAGCGTTCGCAACTGAGAGGCCGTCCTGTCGATCACAGGCGAGAGGCCGGCTCCTCGGACGCCGCTCTACCGGAAGCAGGCGTCAGCGCGCGAGCTTTCGTAATATGGATTTGATACCGTGGGAGAATGAGCACTCTCCTCGCCAAGAACGCCGACGTCCTCGTCACCATGGACGGCATACGCCGTGAACTGAAGGGCGCCGGCATCTATGCCGAGAACGGCATGATAAAGCAGGTCGGCCCGATGTCGGAGCTGCCGGCCAGGGCCGACACCGTGATCGATCTCAGCGGGCAGATTGTGCTGCCGGGCTTCGTCAACACCCACCATCATCTCAACCAGACGCTGACGCGTAATTTTCCCGGCGCGCAGGACAACAACCTGTTCGCCTGGCTGCGCACCCTGTACCGCGCCTGGGCACGCACGGACGCCGAGAGCTCCCGCGCCAGCACCCTGATCGGCCTCGCCGAGCTTGCGTTATCGGGCTGCACCACGGTGTTCGACCACAGCTACGTCTTCAAGAACGGCAACACCGTCGATATCCAGATCGATGCGGCCCGCGATCTCGGCATGCGCTTTCACGCCAGCCGCGGTTCGATGTCGCGCGGCGAATCGAAGGGCGGCCTGCCGCCGGACGACTGCGTCGAGGACGAAGACTTCATCATGCAGGACAGCGAACGCGTGATCTCGAAGTATCACGATGCCTCTATGGGCTCGATGACCCAGATCGTGCTCGCCCCCTGCTCGCCCTTCTCGGTGACCGAGACGCTGCTGAAGGACTCCGCGGCGCTCGCGCGCAAGCACAAGGTGAAGCTGCACACACATCTTTGCGAGACGCTCGACGAGGAGCGCTACACGCTCGAGCATTTCCAGATGCGGCCCGTGGACTGGATGGAGACTCTGGGCTGGCTGGGCGACGACGTCTGGTTTGCCCACGCAATCCACGTCGACGACGACGAGATCGCCAAGTTCGCCCACTTCGGCTGCGGCGCGGCCCACTGCCCCTGTTCGAACATGCGGCTGGGCTCCGGCATTGCGCCCATCAAGAAATACATGGCCGCCGGCGTGAAGGTCGGGCTGGGCGTCGACGGCTCGGCCAGCAACGATTCGTCCAACATGCTGGCCGAAGCGCGCCAGGCGATGTTGCTGGCGCGGCTGCGGCTTGGCCTGCTGCCGCCCGAAGGGCCGCAGAAGTACATGCATCTGTCGCAGTCGCATCCGGTACGCGCCAAGGAATGGATGACGGCACGCGAGGTTCTGGAAATCGCGACCCTGGGCGGTGCCAGCGTCCTGGGTCGCAGCGACATCGGCTCGCTGGAGCCCGGCAAGTGCGCCGACTTCTTCTCGCTCGACCTCAACACGATAGGCTTCGCGGGCGCGCTGCACGATCCCGTCGCTGCCGTCGTATTTTGCGCGACGCAAACCGCACGGCACACCGTGGTCAACGGCAAGCAGATCGTAAAAGATGGCCAGATCGTCACCATGGACATGCAGCCGGTGATCGCCACGCACAACAGGTGCGCGGCCAGACTGCTGGAGGGCTGAATGGCGGGCAAGATTTACGTAGGCATCGGCGGCTGGACGTTCGAACCGTGGCGCGGGATTTTCTATCCCGACGACCTCACGCAGAAGCGCGAGCTGGAGTACGCCAGCCGCAAGCTGACCTCGATCGAAATCAACGGCACCTATTACTCATCCTTCAAGCCCGCGAGCTGGGCCAAGTGGAAGAGCGAGACGCCCGACGGCTTCGTCTTCGCGATGAAGGCGTCACGGTTCTGCACCAACCGCCGCGTTCTGGCCGATGCGGGCGAGTCGATCCAGCGCTACGTGAACCAGGGCCTCACGGAGCTCGGCGACCGGCTCGGCCCGATCAACTGGCAGTTCATGGCCACCAAGAAGTTTGATCCGGACGACATCGCGGCCTTCCTCGAGCTGCTGCCTGCAAAGGCAGGCAAGCTGCCGCTGCGCCATGCGCTCGAAGTGCGCAACGACAGCTTCAAGGACAAGCGCTTCTACGAACTTTGCCGCAAGCACAATGTGGCGATCGTCTACGCCCACGACGCCGACTTCCCCGAGATCGACGAGCCGACGGCGGACTTCACCTACGCCCGCCTGATGAAGAGCGAGGACAAGGTGAAGACGGGCTACAAACCCACCGATTTAGACAAATGGGCCAGGAAGGCAAAGGCCTGGGCCAAGAAGGGTGACGCCTTTGTCTATTTCATTTCCGGCGCCAAGGTCCGCAATCCAGCTGCCGCACAGGCACTCATTGAAAGAATTTGAGTCATGATTGAGTCCTTCCCCGCGAATTTCAAAATCCAGGATATCGCGCTCGACGGCGCAACGATCCACACGAGGATCGGCGGCACTGGACCGGCCGTGTTCCTACTGCACGGCTTTGCCGACACCGGCGACATGTGGGCGCCCCTCGCCAAGACGCTTGCGAAGACCAACACGGTGATCGTGCCCGACCTGCGCGGCATGGGTCTCTCCTCGCAGCCGAACGGCGGCTACGACAAGAAGACCCAGGGCCAGGACATGGCGCATCTCCTCGACGCGCTGAAGATCGGCACAGTGGCGCTGGTCACGCACGACATCGGCAACATGGTGGGATAGGCGCTGGCGGCGCAGTTTCCGGTCAAGATCTCGCGCTGGATCGTCATGGACGCACCGCTTCCGGGCATCGGGCCGTGGGACGAGATCCTGAAGAGCCCGATGCTTTGGCACTTCAACTTTCGCGGTCCTGACATGGAGCGCCTGGTCGCCGGCCGGGAGCGCATCTATCTCGACCGCATCTACAACGAGCTCTCCGCCACGCCGGCGTCGATCGACGAAACGACGCGCAACCACTATGCGGCGATCTACGCCCGGCCAGGCAACATGCACTGTGCGTTCGAGCAGTTTGCGACCTTCACCCAGGATGCCATCGACAACAAGGAACTCGCCGCCAAGGGCAAGCTCGCGATGCCGGTGCTGGCGATCGGCGCCGACAAATCGTTCGGCCCGGCCCAGGCCGACGTCCTACGCTTCGTCGCCAGCAACGTCACCGGCCAGGTCATCGCCAACTCCGGCCACTGGCTGATGGAGGAACAGCCCGCCGCCACCATGGCCGCCATCACGGCATTCCTGACAAAATAGCTGCCGCACGCTTGACTCCCGGAGGGGCAGGCTCAATAGTTAACGCTATGGTTAACTATCAGCCGACCGGCCTCGACCGGACCTTCGCCGCCCTCGCCGATCCGACGCGACGCGCCTTGCTGGCGCGGCTCGAGCAGGAGAAGCAGGAGAGCCTCACCATCAGCGAACTCGCGAAGCCCTTCCCGGTGTCGCTGCCCGCGATCATGAAGCACCTCGACGTGCTGAGCGACGCGGGCCTGATCCAGCGCACCAAGACAGGCCGCAGCGTCGCCTGCCAATTGACCCCGGCACCGATGGAGCACGCGATGGAGTGGCTCGCCCGCTACGAGCGCTACTGGACGGACCAGCTCGACCGTCTGGCCGCATTCCTGGAGAAGGACCAATGGACACCAAGCCCAGCCTCACCCTCAAGCGTCGACTCAAGGCCCCGCCGGAAAAAGTCTACGAAGCCTGGACGAACCCTGCGCAAATGATGCGCTGGTGGGGTGGCAACAACCAGGCCACCCGCACCGCCGAGACGGACCTGAGGGTCGGCGGCCGGTTCCATGTCGGCTTCAAGGGCGACACCGGCGAGCAGCACGACGTGAGCGGCGTCTACAAGGAGGTCGTGCCCAACCGCAAGCTGGTGTTCAGCTGGGCCTGGCGCACGACGCCGGAGCGCGAGTCGCAGGTCACGATCGACATCAAGCCCGACACCGACGGCTCGATCCTGACGCTCACACACGAGCAGTTCTTCAACGAGAAGGCACGCGACGACCACAATCGGGGCTGGAGCTTCGGCCTCGACCAGCTGGAGAAGCTGTTCCCGTGACTCTGGAGTTCTGGCGCACGCCCGTCGATCTCAGCGACGCGGGCGCGCAGGCAAGGCTGTTCGACGGACTGCCGCACGACGCTGCTTCCCTCGCCAAGGTGGTGCAGGGCCTTCTGATGCACGAGCACATCGCGCCCGCCTATGGCCTGACCCTGAGCGCCGAACAACATGACCAGGTGCACACGCGACCGGTCGAGGCGATGCTGGAGAGCATCGTGGCGCATGATCCGCGGCCCCTATCGGCCGCGCGGCGGGCAGAAGAACGCCAGATCGGCGTGTGCCGGCATTTCACCCTGATGCATGTCGCGATGCTGCGGCACTTCGGTGTGCCGGCGCGCGCCCGCTGCGGCTTCAGCGCCTATTTCCAGAGGGGCAAGTTCCTCGACCACTGGGTCACCGAATATTGGAACGCCGATGCCCGCCGTTGGGTGCTGGTCGATGCGCAGCTCGATGCCCGCCAGCAAGAGCTGTTCAAGGTCGCGTTCGATCCCCTCGACGTGCCGCGCGATCAGTTCCTGGTCGCGGGCGATGCCTGGCATCTCTATCGATCTGGCAAGATCCCGCCGGACGACTTCTGCATCCTCGACCTCAAAGGCTCCTGGCTGATCGCGGGTAACCTGATGCGTGACCTGGCGGCCCTCAATAAGCGCGAGATGCTGCCGTGGGATTGCTGGGACCCGATGCCTCCGCCCAACGCGGCAGTCGACCACGCGCAGTTCAATCGCCTTGCCCTGCTGTCGAGCGATCCCGACGCCCATGAAGCGGAGCTGCGGGCCGTCTACAGCGAGGAACTGCCCGTGCCGCGCGTCGTCATGAATGCAGTGCGAAACCGCCCCGAAGCAGTCTGAAGGCCTGTTTTCGCAGCAGGCTGAAAGTTGTAAGCTTGGGACCTTCCACGGAGGATCCCATGCCCGCACTCTCGCTCGATCACTGGAACGTCTACTGCAAGGACCTGAAGGCGACGGTCGACTTCTACGAGAAGTACGTCGGCCTCTATTCGGGTGATCGTCCCCCGTTCGCCTTCCCCGGCGCCTGGCTCTATGCCGGCGACAAGGCAATCCTCCATCTCATTTCCGAGAGCGGCCGCAACGATCACGGCGGCGGCGCCATCGATCATGTCGCGATCAACTGCGCCGACATCCGCGGCACGATCGACACGATCAAGAAGGACGGCATCCCCTTCGAAGTGAAGAAGGTGCCGGCGCGCCCGCTGCAGCAGGTCTTCCTGCACGATCCCGACGGCATCATGATCGAGCTCAACTTCTGGCACGAAGCCGAGGTTCCCGAGATCGACATGTCCTCGAAGATTCCGGGCGAGCAACTTCGTACTCTCGCTCCGGCGAAGTGACTCGCGCCTTCAAGGCTATCCGGGCGATCGACTACACGGTCGTCTTCGTGCGCGACATGGCGGCGATGCGCCGCTTCTACGAGGATGTGCTGGGCTTTCCGCTGCTGCGCGAGCTGTCGCCGGACTGGATCGAATACCGGATTGGCGGCAACACCCTTGCCTTGGCGACGCCCAAGCGAACGGCGGCCGATGCGCCGACGCCCAAAGGCAGCGCCTCGCTTCAGCTCGCTTTCAAGGTCGACGCGGCCGAAGTTGACGCGTGCGCCGAGGAACTCGCACGGCATAAGGTCGACCCGCTCTCGCCGCCGACGAACCAGTCCTTCGGCCATCGCACGCTGTTCTTCCGCGATCCCGACGGAAACCTGCTGGAAGTATTCGCCGATATTTAGTCCATCGTCGGCGTTGCCTTGAGCCACGCCCAGTAGTCGGCCGGCAGCAAGTCCTGTCCGGCCAGCAGATGGCCGAGATACTCGCGCGTCGGCCGCAGCCCCTCGCCCACCAGGAGCGCCACATAGGCGATCGCCTCGACCGTCTCGCCGGTGTCGGCGCGTACGACGGGCAAGGTGCGGCGTTCGTAGTGGCCGCCCGCAACGCCCTCCCAGACATCGAGCACATCAAGACCCGCGTCGGGCATCTCGTTCAGTGTGCCATGCACCACCTTGCCCGGAGCGATCACGATATTGCCCGCGCCCGAGCCTTTGTGGAGACGTCCGATCTTGTTGAACGTGAGTTACCAGCCGTCGAGACGGCCGCCGATGCGGGCACCCATGCCGACGTCCTTCTGGGCAAGCCGGCCGTCGAGAAGGCGTGCCACGTTCATGTTCGATCCGTAGGCGAAGTACCACTTCATGCGCCCACGGTAGCCCACCTCACATCCGACATGCTACCAAGCGGCCATGCAGATGGCGGAGATCGCACGGGAATTTCGGGGCATGGCGGCCAACCTGGCCCTGCGCATGCCGATCTCCTGGATCAACATCCTGGCGGGACCGTCGGTGACGGTCGACGGCCGCGTGCTCGACAGCCGCACCCAGTGGTTTCTCCAGCTCCTGGCCCGCAGTGGCCAGAAGCCCCTGTCCCAGCTCGGCGTCGCCAAGGGGCGCGAGGAATTCGACGCCTTCCAGGCGATCATGGGCGGCCGCCCTTCCGCAGTGGGCGAGATCGTCGACCGCACCGTCGGCACGCCCACGGGCAAGATGCGTGTCCGCATCTATCGCCCAGCCGGGTCGGTGGCCCGCCTGCTGCCGACCATCCTCTATTTCCATGGCGGCGGCTGGGTGATCGGGAGCCTCGAGGGCTACGACCTGCCCTGCCGCTTCTTTTGTGCCCGCTCCGGCTGCGCAGTCGTGGCGATCGATTATCGACTGGCGCCCGAGCATAAATTTCCCGCCGCCGTCGACGACGCGATCACGGCGTTCCGTTGGCTCGCGACCAATGCCGCGAGCCTTGGCCTCGATCCGGCGCGCATCGTTGTTGCGGGCGACTCCGCCGGCGGCACTCTGGCCGCAGTCGTGGCGCAAGAGATGCGCGGGCAAACAGATGCCCCTTGCCTGCAATGGCTGATCTATCCCGCGACAGACCCCGCCGGCAAAACTCACTCGCAGGAAAGCTGCGGCAAGGGCTTCCTGCTGACCCGCGAAGACATGGAATGGTTTGCCGGCCACTATCTCGACGGCGGAACCGATACCGCCGACCCCCGGATTTCGCCGCTGCGCGCCGCCGATATGTCCGGCTTGCCGCCGGCGCTGATCTACACGGCGGGGTTCGATCCGCTGCGCGACGAGGGCCAAGCCTACGCTGAGCGGCTCGCGGCAGCCGGCGTCAAGACGATCCATCACGAATTTGAATCGTTGATTCATGGTTTCATTGGCATGCGTGGTGCATTGCAGGGCGCAGCGCGCGCGATGGACGACATGGTCGTCGGTCTTCGCCACGAACTGGCGGGGCTGGCACGTTGAACAGGCACTGGAAATGAACGAACAGATGGCGACCGCCACGGCGGGCGACCGGCCCGGCCGGCGCGAACAGAACAAGGCAGAGAACCGCGCGGCCCTGCTCAAGGCGGCGCGCAGCGTCTTCGCCGAGATCGGCTATGGCGCGGCGGGCGTGCGCGACATCGTGCGCCGCACCGATCTCGCTTCGGGCACTTTCTACAATTACTTCAAGGACAAGGAAGAGATCTTCAGCGCCGTCGTCGTCGACATGAGCGCCGAGCTGCTGGCGCGCCATCAGAAGGGCCGCGTCAAGGCGAAGACGGCCGAGGAATTCATCCGCAGCCACTGCACGGTCTACATGAACTTCGTCGCGGCCGACCCGGAGATCCTCGCTTTCGGCCGCAACAATGTGGGTGCCGTCCGCAACCTGATCGACAAGCCCGACCTGCGCCATCTCGCCGATGCGCTCAATGCCGACATCGTCTCGGCGATCTCGCGCGGCATCCTGCCCAATGTCGACCCGGCCTACCTGATCGCCTCGCTCTCGGGCATCGTGTTCGAAATCTCCGTCATCATGCTGTCGCGCACCCCGGTCGATCCGGCAGGCGCCGCCGACTTCGCCGCCCGCATGCTGCTGGGCGGCCTCGGCAACCTGCCGCGCCGCGCCTAGCGCGGCCCCACGCCTTCTCCGCGCCTAGCGCGGCTGGACACCCAGCAGAAGCAGGACCGCCGACAAGGTGAAGATGCTGGCGCCGGTCGAGATCACGACGGCATTGGTCGCCAGACCCACGCCGGTCCGGTAGAGTTGGGCCACGAGATAGACGTTGGCGCCCGCAGGCATCGCGGCATTGATCGTGGCCACCGTGAGCCACAGCGGATCGAGCGTGAAGAGGTAACGACCGGCCCCCCACACGATGAGCGGCAGCACCGCCAGCTTGAACACGCTGGTGATCGCCGCGCGCTGCCAATGCTCCTTCAAACCGACGTGGGCCAACGACGCGCCCGCCATGATGAGGCCACAGGGCGGCGCCGCCGTCGCCAGCGCCTGCAAGACGCGGTCGATCACGAGAGGCGTGCCGAGCCCGGGCACGAAGGCCGTGATCTCCGACCAGGCCAGCCCCGCGAAGATCGAGGGAATTACCGGATGCTTCAGCATCATCAGCGCGGCGCCGCCCAGCTTGCGCAGCAGACCTGTACGCGCGCCGCCCTGCTGGTCGATTTCCATCAGGAACGACGAGAGCGTCAGCAGGACCAGCGAATTCACGGAAATGATCATCAGCAGCGGCACCAGCCCCGCCTCGCCGAAGGCGTAGGAGACGAAGGGAATGCCGATCCCGACGCCGTTGGAGAAGGTGCTGGAGAGCGCGAACACGGTACGATCGCCCAACCGCATGCCCAGGACACGGCCCAGTATCATCAGCGGGAAATAAAGCAGCAGCGCCGTGCCGAAGAACACCACGAGGATGTCGAACGACAACGCTTCGACCCGCACCTTCGACATCGAGCGAAAGAGGAGCGCGGGAAAGAGCGCGTAGAAAGTGACGTTGGTGAGGCCGCGCAGGCCCTCGGGCGAGAGCAGCTTCGAGCGCCCGATCACCCAGCCCACCGCCACCGTGCCGAACACCGGCACGATGATGTCGAGAATCGCGTTCACGTCCCGCCGCCCCGATGGGCGGTTAGGCGGCCATCGCGAGGTTGCTGTAGCGCGTCAGGTGATGCTGCTGGTTGCCGAACATCAGGTCGATCATGGTGAGCCGCTTGAAATAGTGGCTGACCGAGAGCTCGTCGGTGACGCCCATGCCGCCGTGCATCTGCACCGCGCTCTGGCCGCAGAACTTGCCCGACTTGCCGATCTGGACCTTGGCACCCGACGCCGCCTTGTGGCGCACGATCGGATCCTTGTCCTCGATCTTGAGCGAGGCCATCAGGGTCATCGAGCGCGCTTCCTGGGCGTTGGTGAAGCAGTCGACCATGCGGTGCTGCAGCACCTGGAACTTGCCGATCGCGACGCCGAACTGCTTACGGGTCTTGATGTATTCGAGCGTGGCGGCGTTGATCGCATCCATGCAACCGGTCGCCTCCGCGCAGAGCGCCACGATAGCGCGGTCCACCGCGTCCTCGACCACCGGGAAACCGCCGTCGACGGTGCCCAGCACGGCATCGGCGCCGACCGAGACCTTGTCGAAGGTGATCTCCGACGCGCGCTGCGCGTCCTGGGTCGGATAGTCGCGGCGCGTGATGCCCTTGGCCTTGGCGTCGACGAGGAAGAGCGTCAGCCCCTTTTCCTCGCGCGCCGAACCTGCGGTGCGGGCGAGCACGATAATCGTGTCGGCGGAGGCGGCGTTGTAGACCACGCCCTTCTGGCCGGAGAGCGACCAGCCGTTGCCTTCCTTGGTGGCCTTGAGCGACACGTCGGCCAGATTGTAGCGGCTCTGGCGCTCCAGCCAGGCCAGCGCGAACTGCTTCCTGCCCTCGATCATCGGCGCGAGCAGCGATTCTTTCTGCGCGGGCGTGCCTGCCGCGGCAATCATGCCGCCGCCCAGCACCACCGTCGGCAGGAACGGCTCGAGCACCAGGCCTTTGCCGAACTGCTCCATCACGATCATCGTGCCGATCGCGCCGAAGCCGATGCCGCCGTCTTCTTCGGAGAAGGGAATGGCGAGCCAGCCCAGCTCCGCGAACTGCGCCCAGTTCTCGGGCAGCCAGCCGCGCTCGGACGCTGCGATCTTCTTGCGGCTGTCGAACGCGTATTTGTCGCGCACGAAGCGCTCGACGCCTTCCTGCAGCTGCTTCTGTACGTCGGACAGGGACAGATCCATCTTCTCTTCCTCCACTTGATCTCTGTCATCCCGAGCGCAGCGAGGGATCCTTCCCTGTCGCCCGAAAGACCCCTCGTTTGCGCTCGGGGTGACAGCGTTGGTTATAACCCCAGTATGGCTTTCGACACGATGTTCTTCTGAATTTCGGTGCTGCCGCCGTAGATGCTGGTCTTGCGCATGTTGAAATAGCGCGGGGCGGCGAGCGGCGCATGGTCGGGACCGACCGGCGTCTCGTTGGTGTCGTGGAACAGCATGCCCGGCTGATAGGGCGCGGCGTACTCGCCGACCGCTTCCATCGCGAGCTCGGCGAGGCGCTGCTGGATTTCCGAACCGCGAACCTTGAGCGTCGAGACTTCCGGACCGGGCTGCCCGCCCTGCGCCATCGCAGACAGCGCACGCAGCTCGCTCATCTCGAGTGCCTGTACCTGCAGGTCGACGTCGGCGATCTTCTCATTGAGCGCGGGATCGTCATTCAGTTCGCGCAGGGACCGCACGCCGCGCTTGGAGGCCGGCACCTCGGCGATGCCGAGCCGCTCATTGGCGAGCAGGAACTTGGCGCAGGTCCAGCCCTCGTTCTCCTTGCCGATGCGGTTGGCGACCGGGACCTTCACATTGTCGAAGACCACGTCGTTCACGTGGTGCGCGCCGTCGAGCATGATGATCGGCCGGACGGTCACGCCCGGCGTCTTCATGTCGATCAGCAGGAAGGAAATGCCCTCCTGCGGCTTTACGTCAGGGTTGGTGCGCACCAGGCAGAAGATCCAGTCGCCCCAGTGCGCGAACGAGGTCCAGGTCTTCTGTCCATTCACGATGTAATGGTCGCCACTGTCATCCTTGGCGCGAACGGCGCGCGTGCGCAGGTTGGCGAGATCGGAGCCGGCGCCCGGCTCGGAATAGCCCTGGCACCAGGCGATCTCGGAACTGCGGATGCCGGGCAGGAAGCGTTCCTTCTGCTCGTCGGTGCCGAAGGTGTAGATCACCGGCCCGACCATCTTCACGCCGACCGGAATGATTCGCGGCGCGCCCTCTTCCGCCAGCACGTTTTCGAACAGGAAGCGTTGCGTCACGTCCCAGCCCGGGCCGCCGAACTTCTTCGGCCAGGTGTAGGCGAGCCAGCCCTTCTTACCGAGCGCCTGCTGCCAGACGACATGGTCGGCCTTGTCGTAGTGCTTGCCGGAGAACGTCTTCTCGCGCGTCGCGGGCGAAAGGTTGTTCCGCGCGAACTCCCTCACCTCGTCGGCGAAGGTCTTGTGTTCGGGCTTGAGCGCAAGGTCCATGTCAGAGACCCAACACCATCTTGCTGATGATGCCCTTTTGGATTTCGTTGGAACCGCCGTAGATCGTGGTCTTGCGGGTGTTGAAGTAGCGCGGTGCCGCAAGATGCGCATACTCCGGCCCGACCGGCGCCTCGTTGGTGCCCTGCCACAGCAGACCCGGCAGATAGGGTGCTGCGTATTCGCCGACGGCTTCCATGGTGAGCTCGGTGATGCGCTGCTGGATCTCCGAGCCGCGGATCTTGAGGCCGGAGACTTCCGCGCCGGGCTGGCCACCCTGCGCCATCTGCGAGAGCACGCGCAACTCGGTGTATTCGAGCGCCGTCACCTGGATCTCGAGATCGGCGATCTTCTCGGCGAAGGCCTGGTTCTCGATCAGCGCCTTGCCATTGTCCTGTTCGGCGCGTGCGATGTCCTTCAGGGCCTCGACGCCGCGCTTGGACTGCGGAACGGCGGCGATGCCAAGACGCTCGTTGGCGAGCAGGAACTTGGCGCACGTCCAGCCCTCGTTCTCCTTGCCGACGAGATTGGCGACCGGGACCTTCACATTGTCGAAGAACACCTCGTTCACCTCATGGCCGCCGTCGGCCATGATGATCGGCTTCACGGTGATGCCCGGCGACTTCATGTCGATCAGCAGAAAGGAGATGCCTTCCTGCGGCTTGGCCTTGGAGTCGGTCCGCACCAGACAGAAAATCCAGTCGGCCCAATGGCCCATCGTGTTCCAGGTCTTCGAGCCGTTCACGATGTAATGATCACCGTCCTTCTCCGCCTTGGTACGCAGCGACGCGAGATCGGAGCCCGAGCCCGGCTCGGAATAACCCTGGCACCACCACACGGTGCTCTCGCGGATCGCCGGCAGGTACTTGGCCTTCTGCTCGTCGTTGCCGAAGGTGTAGATCACCGGCCCGACCATCTTGCTGCCGAACGGGATGATGCCGGGCGCATATTCCTCGGCGCAGATGTTCTCGAAGATGTAGCGCTGCGCCGGCGTGAAGCCCGGGCCGCCATGCTTCACCGGCCACGTGTAGACCAGCCAGCCCTTCTTCCCGAGCGCCTGCTGCCAGCGCATGTAGTCGTCTCGGCCGAGGTGCTTGCCGTTCTTCACCTTGTCGCGCACGTCGGCCGGCAGGTTCGCCTTCACGAAGGCGCGTACGTCGGCGGCAAATTTCTGTTCTTCGGGCGTAAAAGCGAGGTCCATGAAACCCTCCCGGGTCAGCGTTTTGCGTTTGGCGGGAGTTTACCGGCGGACCTGAGCCGGACAAGCGCCGCGATACCGGACTGCGGCTTCCTGCGCCGCGAAGCGGAACAAGCTTACGTGGAAAAACTTCCCGGAAACCGTGGCAAAGGGGTCACGCACCGGGCCCTGATACCGCGCCGTTGATCCACGTCAAACCCGCCTACTCCTGCCTGTCGTTAGCTCCGGGCTGTCACAGCAGGAGTTTCATTCATGAGTAAGTCGCTTATCCTCGCCGCCCTGGCCGCTACAGGCCTGGTCGCCACCGTCCTCGCAGGACCGGCACGCGCCGAGGACACTCAGAGCCCGTGGCAGCTGCGCGTGCGTGCGCTCGGCGTCGTGCCCGACACGTCCGGCACCACCGTCAATGTGCAGGGCGTGCCGGCGCTCTCCTCGCCCAACTCCGGCCTGTCGATCGACAACTCGATCGTTCCCGAGCTGGATGTCAGCTACTACTTCACGCGCAACATCGCGGCCGAACTGGTCCTCGGCGTCACGCCGCACAACATCAACGGCACCGGCCAACTCGGCGGTCTCTACGTCGGCAAGTCATGGCTGCTGCCGCCGACCCTGATGGCGCAGTATCACTTCACCGACTTCGGCCGCTTCCAGCCCTATCTCGGCCTCGGCGTAAACTACACTTTCTTCTTCAACCAGACCCCGGGCTATACGCCCAACGGCAACGGACTGTCCGTGACCAGCCTCAACGTCAACAACAGCTTCGGCGCCGCCTTCCAGGCAGGTTTCGACTACATGATCGACAGCCACTGGGGATTGAACATGGACGTGAAGAAGCTGCTGCTGCGGCCGAGCTACAATGCAACGGTCAACAACACGATCCCCGTGAGCGGTACGGCGAACATCGATCCTTGGCTAATCGGCGTCGGCATCACCTACCGCTTCTAGGCGGCTAGGCGGGAACGATCAGCGTCCTGTCGGCTTTAAGCGCGTCGATTTCGGCGTCGCTGAGGCCGGCTTCGCGCAACACCTCGACGCCGTCGCCGCCCAGCCGCGGCGCGTGACGGCGGTACTCCACCTTGGTCTTCTCGAAATCGAGCGGGCTGGCAAAGGTCTTGATCGGCCCTTCGCTGGGATGCTCGCGGTCGGTGAAGAAGCCGGTCGCCTGCAGGTGCGGATCGTCGAACAGCTCTTCCAGCGTGCGCACCGGCATCGCGGGAATGTCGGCCTTGTCGAAGGCCTCGAGCCACTCGGCGGTGCTCCGATGCTTCATGAGAGAATCCAGCACCTGGTAGAGCTCGCTGAAATGCTTGGGCCGCACCGTGCGGTCGCAGAAGCGCGGATCCTTGGCGAGATCCGGACGTTCGACGATGTCGAAGAACGTCACCCAGTGCGCGTCGGTGTAGGGAAGCGCGCAGACATAGCCGTCCTTGGTCGGGAAAGGATGGCGGTACTTGTTGATGATCCGGTCGTAGCCCATCGCGCCGCGTCCCGGCGTCCAGGTCTCGCCAAAAAGATGCTCGGTCAGCCAGAACGAGGCCAGCGTCTCGAGCATCGGCACCTCGATCATCTGGCCCTCGCCCGTG
Source organism: Enhydrobacter aerosaccus (assembly GCA_903839865.1). Taxonomy (GTDB): domain Bacteria; phylum Pseudomonadota; class Alphaproteobacteria; order Reyranellales; family Reyranellaceae; genus Reyranella; species Reyranella aerosaccus_A. The sequence goes on from CAIMEE010000555.1 coordinate 19,103, forward strand.
CACTTGCGATGGTAGAGCGCGCCCAGCACAGCGATGCAGAGATGAAGACCGGTCGTCTTGTCGGCGATCAGACTCGGCATGAACTTGGGCGAGAGTCCGTCCACCCGGCTCTGCAGGGATGCGGCGCCAGACACGCCTTGAACCAGATCGTCGAACGCGGGCTTGTGGCCATACGGTCCCTTGCGCGCGTAGCCCAGCGAATAGGCATAGATGAGCGACGGGTTCACCTTCTTCAGGTCCTCATAGCCGAGGCCCAGCCGCTCGATCGCCGCCGGCCGGCTGTTATGGATGAAGAGGTCGGCGCCTTTGATCATGCCCTTCAGGATCTCGACCGCGCGCGGCTTCTTGAGGTCGAGGCAGAGCGAGCGCTTGTTGCGGTTGGCGGCCATGTAGATCGGCCCCATGCTCTTGTCGCTGCCCATCGATCCGCCCGACAGGCGCAGCAGGTCGCCCTCCGGCGGCTCGACCTTGATCACGTCGGCGCCCATGTCGGCGAGATGCTGCGTGGCGAACGGCCCCAGCAGCACGGCCGTCAGATCGATCACCTTCACGCCCGTCAAAGGTCCCGGCATTTTCCGTCCCTATCTCGTCTTGTTCTGCTTGCACTATGGCATATGTTGCCGCCCTCACAGGAGAATTGCGTCGATGAGCGGAGCGTTGGACGGCCTGCTGGTGGTGAGTGTCGAACAGGCGGTGGCCGCCCCCTATTGCTCGGCGCGCCTCGCCGACGCGGGCGCGCGCGTGCTCAAGATCGAGCGGCCCGAGGGCGACTTCGCGCGCGGCTACGACAGCTACGTGCATGGCTGGTCGAGCTATTTCGTCTGGCTCAATCGCGGCAAGCAGTCGGTCGCGCTCGATTTCAAGAAGAAGGAAGACTTCGACCTGCTGCAGCGGCTGATCGGCAAGGCCGACGTGCTGATCCAGAACCTGGCGCCGGGCGCCGCCCAGCGCGCGGGCTTCGGCTCGGCCGAGATGCGCCGGAAGAACAAGCGGCTGATCACCGTCGACATCTCGGGCTACGGCGACCATGGGCCCTACAAGGACCGCCGCGCCTACGACCTGCTGGTGCAGGCCGAGAGCGGCATGGCCTCGATCACGGGCACCGAGCATGCGCCCGGCCGCATCGGCGTGTCGGCGACCGACGTCGGCACCGGCATGTATGCGCATGCGGGCGTCCTCGAAGCGCTGATCGCGCGTGAGAAGACGGGCGAGGGCCGCGCGCTCGAAGTCTCGCTGTTCTCGGCGATGGCCGAGTGGATGACCGTGCCGCTGCTCGCCAAGGAATATTCGAACTACGACTGGCCGCGCCTCGGCCTCACCCACCCGATGATCGCGCCGTACGGCGTCTATCCCAGCGCGGACAAGGTGCCGTTGCTGATCTCGATCCAGAACGATCGCGAGTTCACGCGGCTCTGCGAAAGCGTTCTCGACCGGCCGGGCCTCGACAAGGATCCCGACTTCGCCACCAACAAGGCGCGCAATGCGCGGCGTGACGAGACCAACAAGATCGTTTCCGACAGCTTCGGCGCGCAGAGCTTCGAGACGCTAGCGGCCAAGCTCGATGCAGCGCAGATCGCGTGGGCCCGGGTCAGCTCGGTCGGCGACCTGTCGGCGCACCCGCAGGTCAAGCGCATGAGCTTCGCCTCGCCCAAGGGCGAGGTTTCGATCCCCGCGCTGGCCGCCTCCTATCCCGGCCAGCCGCAGCGTCTGGGCGATGTGCCGACGGTCGGTCAGCACACCGATCAGGTCCGGCGCGAGTTCGCCGCTTAATGCCGGATCTCCTCTTATGACGAGGGGCGTCGAGAGCGCCCGCCTCGCGGCCTTCGGCACGGCCTACTTCCTCGCGGCCGGCGCCTTCATGAGCTACTGGCCGGTGTGGCTGCGCAACCGCGGCATCACCGACGCGGAGATCGGCACGCTGTTCATGGCGCGCCAGCTCGTGGGCGTGGCCGCGATGCTGGGCATGGGCTTCATCGCCCACCGGCTTGGCCGGCTGCGTGGGCTGCTCTTCTTCCTGTCGCTTGCCGGCGTGGTGATGATGGGCGCGTACGAGATTTCCCACACGTTCCTCGCCCTCCTCCTGACCGGCCTGATCTGGGGCATCGTCTGGTCGCCGATCATGGCGCTCTACGACGGCGTGCTGGTGAACGAGGCCAAGCGGCGCGGCATCGTTTACGGACGGCTGCGGATGTGGGGATCGGTCGCCTTCATCGTCGGCACGCTGATAACCGGTGTGTCTGTCGATCGTTTCGGCCCGCCGTCAGTGCTCTACATCGGCACCGTCGGCGTCGCCCTGCTGGTGCCCTTCGCGCTCCTGCTGCCGAGATCCGAACCGCGCGAGCCGGGCGCGGCGCATCACGCGCCGTTCGGCCTGTTCGAGCTGTTCCGCAACAGGCCGTTCGTGCTGTTCATGATCGGCGCGGGCTTCTGCCAGTCGAGCCATGCCGTGCTCTACAGTTTCGGCACGCTCACCTGGCGCACCGCCGGCATCGATGACGTGACGATCAGCCTGCTGTGGGGCGAGAGCGTCGCCGTCGAAATCCTGATGATGGTGGTGAGCGGCTGGCTGCTGCGGCGCATCGGCGTCGTTCGCCTGATCGGCTTTGGCCTCGTCTGCGGCCTCGTGCGCTGGACCGGCATGGCCTTCACCAACGACCTGCCGCTGTTGGTCGTGCTGCAACTGCTGCACGCCGGCACCTTCGCCGCCTGCCACCTGGGCGCCATGGCCTTCATCCAGCGCGCCCTGCCGGCGTCGGGCGTCGCGCTCGGCCAAAGCATCTATTACGCGCTCGGCACCGGGGCCACGCAGGCGGTGATCTTCCAGTTCGCCGGACTTCTCTATGCGCGCTACGGCCAGCACGCCTTCCTGGGCATGACGGTGATCAGCGCCGTGGGTCTCTTGTGCATCGTGATGCTCGCGCGCCGCTGGAACGGCGGGCTGGTGGTTGGAGGCGGATCAGCGAATATCGCTTGATATATATTGCGATATTCGCTATACTATCCAATGCCTTTCCTGCGGACCGCGAGCTTCCAGCTCGCTCAAGGAATCATGAGCGAGCTGGAGGCTCGCGGTCCGGAAGAAATCCTCGCGAGGGGCTCGCGAGTCCTCGCGAGGAATCTGGTCAAAGCCTGCTGGGACAGCGTTTCAGGCGATTCCTCGCAAGCGACGGAAAAGAAAAGCTCCCGTTATTTTCCCGTTTATTTAACGGGAGCGGCCGCGCGCGGTGACCGGCCAGATCTCGACCAGCGTGTCGCCCTTCACGATGTGATAGGCCTCGTACAAATTCACCGTCGGGTCGCAATGCGGCGGGGTCAGGATCACCTGCTCGCCGTGCGCAGGCGGCGCCTTGCCCTCGGGTGCGACCACGGCGAGGTGCTCGTCGCCCATGAACCGCGTGGTCGAACCCTCGACCGCGCCGCTCAAGATCACCGGTGGCCCCTTCTCGGTCGCCATCGCCTTCAGGCCGGCGTCGACCGTGACGAGGCCTGGCGTGTTGGCGCTGACGACACGCGCGTCGATCTGCAGTGCCTGCTCGAAGGTGGGCTTATCGAGCCCACGCAGGTCGCAGACGTTGTAGTCGTGGTCCATGAACACGTAGGACCCCACCTGCAGCTCGGTGAAGACGCCGAGCTTGGCGTCGATGAAATGCGTGCCGGTACCCGAGCCGGTGACGATGCCGGGCTTCAGCCCCGCCGCCATGAGCTTGTCGACGATGCCCTTCAGGTAGGCAGTGCGCTCCTCGATCTTCTCCTGGCGCTCCTTGAAGTCGATGATGTGCTGGTGGCTGCCGCAATAGAACTGCACGCCCGCGTATTTCAGCGACTTCAGTCCCACGACCTTCTTCACCAGCTCGACCACGCCGTCCGGTGTGGCGACGCCGGTACGATGTATGCCGGGATCGATGTCGACGATCACGGTCAGCGGCTTGCCCGCCTTCGCTGCAGCCGAGGCCAGCGCGTCGACGTTCGCGGGATGATCGACCACCAGCATGAGGTCAGACACCTTGGCGTTCAGCGCGACCAGCCGCGCGATCGCCTGCGGCGTCACCACCGGCGAGGTGATGTGCATCGATTGCACGCCCTCGTCGCCCAGTGCCTCGGCCTCGCCCAGCTTGGCGCAGCAGACACCCAGCGCGCCCGACGCGATCTGGCGCTTGGCGATGTCGGCGGACTTGTGCGTCTTGGAGTGCGGCCGAAGCTTGACGTTGTGCTCATTCGCAAAGCGCGCCATCTCGGCGATGTTGCGGTCGAGCATCTCGACGTCGAGCACGAGGGCCGGCGTGTTGAGCGAGCGGCGCGAGCCCTGCTGGCCGATCAGGTGCCCGTGCAGGCGTTGTGCTTCCATCATTTTTTCTGCTCGCTTGGTTGGAGATTGCGCACGACCATGGCTTCGCCTGTGGTCCCGCGATTGACGCCGGCACTCTTCATGAAGGTGTTGTCGGCGCCGGTGCCCCAGAGGGCAACGCCCTGGGCCAGCAGGCCGCCATCCACCTTCACCGTCTCGCCGGTGATGAAACGGGCCTCGTCGGAGGCCAGGAAAGACGCCACGTCGGCAATCACCTCGGGCTCGCCGCGGTCGGGCCACGGCTGCTGGGTGAACTGCTTCTCGTATTTGTCGGGCCGCCCGCGATGAACCAGAGGCGTCGAGATCACGCCGGGCGCGATGCCGACCACGCGGATGCGATGCGGGCCGAGCTCGGCCGCCACGTTCTCGATCAGGTTGATAACCGCGGCCTTGGCCGCCGAATAGGCGTGGCTGCCGCCGCCACCCACCATGCCGGCGATCGACGCCGTCACCAGGATCACGCCGCCCGTCTCGTTCTTCTTCAGGGCGAGCGACGCGTGCTTCATGCCGAGGAAGACCGAGCGCGTCAGCACGGCGAAGGTGTAGTCCCAGTCCTCGACCGAGGTTTCCGCGATCGGGCCGAAGGCGCCGCCGACGCCGGCATTGAGATAGGCGATGTCGAGGCGGCCGAAGCGCTTCTCGGCGAACGCGACCATGGCCGCCACGTCAGCTTCCCTGGCGACGTCACAGCGGATGAAAGCGACGCTGTCGCCGTGGCCGTTCGCCTTGGCGACGGTCATCGTTTCCGCGCCATTGGCCTCGTTGAGGTCGGCGACGACAACCTTCGCGCCGTCGGCGAGGAAGCGCATGACGGTGGCGCGGCCCATGCCGCTCGCCCCGCCCGTCACGATGGCGACCTTGCCCTTCAATCGGTTCATCGTTTCAGCATAGCGGCCCCGGCCTTTCCCCCCAAGCCCGGCGGGCCTAACATCCCCACAAGAAGAGAAAGATCAGGAGGAGACGGGCGATGAGCATCGCCATCCGTCAAGTCGGGCCCTGCTTCGCGGGCGAAGTCGACGGGCTCGATATGCGCCAGCCGCTGTCGCACGAGGACGCGGCGGCGATCCACGCCGGCATGGACCGCTATGCGGTCCTGGTCTTCCGCGACCAGACAATCGACGACGCCCAGCAGCTCGCCTTCACACAGGCGCTCGGACCGATCGAGCAGGCGATCGGCACCAGCCTGTGCGCCGCCCAGGATTATCGTTTGCCGACGACTTTCGCCGACGTCTCCAACCTCGACAAGACCAACACGCCGTTCGCGCGCGACGACCGCCGCCGCCTGTTCGCGATCGGCAACCGGCTCTGGCACTCGGACAGCTCGTTCAAAGCGACGCCGGCCAAATATTCGCTGCTGCACGCGATCAGCATTCCGACCAAGGGCGGCAACACGCAGTTCGCCGACATGCGCGCGGCCTACGACGCGCTCGACGAGGAGACCAAGGCCGAGGTGCAGGACATGGTCTGCGAGCACAGCCAGATGTTCTCCCGCCAGCTGATCGGCTTCTTCGACTTCACCGACGAGGAGCGCGAGCGCTTCCGGCCGGTGCGGCAATGCATGGTGCGCACCCATCCGGTGACCGGCCGCAAGTCGCTCTATCTCTCCAGTCATGCCGGCGGCATCGTCGGCTGGCCGATGCCCGAAGCGCGCGGCTACCTGCGCGACCTGATCGAGCACGCGACCCAGCGCGAGTTCGTCTACACCCACAAATGGCGGCTGGGCGATCTCGTGATGTGGGACAACCGCCAGACCATGCATCGCGCGCGCCCCTTCCCGGCCGAACAGCCGCGCGACATGCGGCGCACGACGCTGGCGGGCGATGGCCCCACCGTGGCGCAGGCCGCCTGAGGTGCGGACACTCCTTCTTCTTGTTGCGCTCGCCCTTCTCCCCACGGCCGCAAGCGCCCAGCAGCGCTCCGGCATCGACGTGTCGCTGATCGACACGTCCGTGCGGCCACAGGAGGACTTCTGGCGCTTTGCCAACGGCAAGTGGCTGGCCGCAACGGAGATCCCGGCCGATCGCCCGGGCTGGGACTCCTTCGGCGTCGTGCGCGAGGCCACCCAGGCCCAGCTGCGGGACGTCATCGAGGGCATCGATGCCAAGAGCAACAACGAGGAACACCGCAAGCTCGCCGACTTCTACGCCTCCTTCATGGACGAGCCGAAGGTCGAAGCCGCGGGCCTTTCCGCACTGAAGCCCCAGCTCGATCGCATCCATGCCATCACGGACAAGGCCGCCCTGCCACCCCTGTTCGCACACCTGTCACGGTTCTGGGTGCGCACGCCCTACTACCTCGACATCGGCCCCGACGAGCACGACACCACGGTCTACATCACGCATCTGGCACAGAGCGGGCTCGGGCTGCCCGACCGCGACTATTATCTGAAGGACGACGCGCACTTCACGGCGATCCGTACAGCCTATCGCGCTCACATCGTGAAAGTGCTGACGCTCGCCGGCGAACCGGTGAGCGCGGCCGATGCCGAGGCGATGATCGCGCTCGAAACCTCCATCGCGCGCCTGCAGTGGACGCGTGTCGAGAATCGCAATCCGCTCAAGACCTACAACAAGCGCACCAAGGCCGAGCTGCCGGCGTATCTCACGGCGGAGGGCCTCGGCGTCGACGTACCGAGCCTGGTCGTGCTGCAGCCGAGCTACATCGAGGGCTTGGCAGGACTGTTGAACGACGTGCCGGTGGCCACCTGGCGCACGTACCTCACCTATCAACTGCTGACGGCGCTCTCGCCCTTCCTGCCGGCGGCATTCGTGGCCGAGGACTTCGCCTTCGACCAGAAGACCCTGCGCGGCGTGCCGCAGATACAGGCCCGATGGAAGCGCGGTGTAGCCACGGTCGATCGCGCTCTCACCTTTGCCCTGGGGCGCCTCTACGTGGGAAAATACTTCCCACCGTCGGCCAAGACGCATGCCGAGGCGCTGATCGCCGAGATGCTGGGAACCTACAGGCGCAGCATCGAGACGCTCGACTGGATGGGACCCGACACGCGTCGCGAGGCGCTGGCCAAGCTTGCGGCGATCCGCGCCAAGGTCGGCTATCCCGAACACGGCCGCACCTACGACGGGCTCGTCGTGCAGCGCGACGACCTGGTGGGCAACGTGATGCGGTCGCGGTCTTTCGGCTACGATTACTGGACCGCCAAGATCGGCCAGAAGGTCGATCGCGAGGAATGGTTCGGCGGCCCACAGGTCGTGAACGCCTTCTACAATCCCACCCTGAATGAGATCGTGTTTCCCGCCGGCATCCTCCAGCCGCCGTTCTTCGATGCCGCGGCCGACGACGCCGCCAACTACGGCGGCATCGGCGTGGTGATCGGGCACGAGATCAGCCACGCCTTCGACGACGAGGGCAGCCGCTACGACGCCGTGGGCAACCTGCGCAACTGGTGGACCGAGGCCGACCGAGCGGCCTTCGAGAAGATGACGCACGGCATGATCGCGCAGTACGACGCCTTCAGCCCGCTGCCCGGCTATCACGTGAACGGCGCGCTGACCCTGGGCGAGAACGCGGCCGACAATGCGGGTCTCGCCGTCGCCGTGAAGGCCTATCGCGCGTCGCTGAACGGCAAGCCCGCGCCCCCGATCGACGGCTACACCGGAGACCAGCGGCTGTTCCTGGCCTTCGCGCAGATCTGGAAGGCCAAGATCCGCGACGCCGCGGGCATCGAGCGGCTGAAGACCGATCCGCATTCGCCGGGCCAGTTCCGCGCCAACGGCGCGGTGCGCAACCAGACCGCCTTCGACGAAGCCTTCGACGTCAAACCGGGCGACGCCATGTACCTGCCGCCCACGCAAAGGATAACGCTATGGTGAATATGCTCCGCCGATCGCTTCTCGTGGGCGCCGCCTGCCTTGCCGCGCCGTCCATCGCCCGGGCGGACACCTATCCGGCACGACCGGTGAAGGTGATCGTGCCGTTCGCGCCGGGCGGGCAGACCGACGTCATTGCCCGCTTCATCGCGCAGAAACTGTCGGAGCATCTGGGCCAGCAGTTCGTCGTCGAGAACAAGTCGGGCGCCGGCGGCAACATCGGCATGGGGCTCGCAGCCCAGGCGCCGCCGGATGGCTACACGCTGCTCTTCACCGACGGCACGACCTTCGTCGTCAATCCGAACCTCTACGACAAGGCGCCCTACGATCCGTTCAAGGATTTCCAGCCGGTGTCGCTGTCCGTGACCACGACGCAGGTGCTGGTGGTCCATCCCTCGCTGCCGGTCGCGACGGTTGCCGAGCTCGTCGCTCTCGTGAAGTCCAAGCCCAACACCTACAGCATCGCCTCGCCCGGCATCGGCACGCCGGGACACCTGACCGGCGAATTGTTCAAGGCGGCGGCCGGGCTCGATCTCATCCACGTGCCGTTCGGCGGCGGCGGCCTCGCGATCAACTCGGCGGCGGCGGGCCACACGCCGATCGCCTTCGGCTCACCGGCCGCGACGATGTCCCAGATCACCGGCGGGAAGCTCCGTGCGCTGGCGGTGGCCAGCAAGAAGCGCATCGCGTCGCTCCCCGACGTGCCGTCGATGACGGAGGCGGGCTACCCGAGCGTCGAGAGCGATGTCTGGGTGGGATGCGTGGCGCCCGCTGCCGTGCCCAAGGACATCGTCGGCCTGCTCCATCGCGAGATGGGCAAGGCGGTCCTGCTGCCCGACGTGAAGGAGCGCGTGGCGGCACTGGGCTTCGAGCCTTACGACCCCTCGCTCGACGCCTCCACGACGCGCATGCGCGAGGAGAGCGACAAATGGGCCAAGCTCATCCGCGCGCTGAACCTAAAAGCCGGATGACCTCACGCCTTGAAGCGCGCGATCGCCTTCTCGTCGAACTTGAGGCCGAGGCCGGGCTTGGTCGGCAGCACCAGTTCGCCATTCTCGATCGCGGGCGTCTCCTCGTAGAGCGCCAGCATCCACGGCATGTACTCGACCGTGAGGCCATTGGGGCACGCCGCCACCATGTGGCACAGCACCTCCGGCATGACGTGGCTCACGATCGGCAGGTTGAACGCCTCGGCCATGGCCGCGACCTTCATCCACTGCGTGGGTCCGCCCACCCTCGCGATGTCGACCATCACGATGTCGACCGAGCGCGCCTCGATCATGTGGCGGAAGGGCACGATGCCCCAGACGTATTCGCCGCCCGCGACCGGGGTCTTGAGCGCGGCCGTCACGCGCGCGAGACCCGCGTAGTCGTCGGCCGTCGTTACGTCTTCCAACCAGAACAGGCCGATGCCCGCCTGCTCGACCCGGCTGCCGATATCGATCGCCTGCTCGGGCCGCCAGCGCTGGTTGATGTCGCACATCAGCGGGATGTCGGGGCCGATGGCGTCGCGCACCGTTCGCATGCGGCGGATCTCGTCGGCCGGTGTCGGATCGCCCGGCAGCGCCATCTGGGTCTTCATCGAGCGGAAGCCCTTCTGGACCAGGATGCGCGCCGCCTGCTCCGTCTGCTTGTCGGTGAGACCACGCCGCAGCGAGCCCGACGCATAGGTCGGCACCCTCGCGCGATGGCCGCCCAGCAACTGCCACAGCGGCTGGTCGAGCACCTTGCCCTTGATGTCCCACAGCGCGGTGTCGATCGCCGACAGAGCGAGCGTGAAGATGCCGCCCGGGCCGCCCACGTCACCCGTGCGCAGTTTGGCGAGCACCGCCTCGAGGCGCATCGGATCTTCGCCCACGATGCCGGCGCAAAGATCCTCCATCATCGCATGCAGGCTGCGCGTCACGCGGCCGCCGTACAGCGTGACGCCGATGCCCTCGATGCCATTGTCGGTGCGCAGGCGCAGGATCACGGTCGGGCGCTTGCGGTTGGCGTCTTCCGGCATGTTGGCCAGCGGATCGTCCTCGGGCACGGCCAGTGTCACGACCTGGTAACCGGATATTTTCATCGTTTCCCCCGCGTGAATGACCGTTCACATCGGGGGCATTTTCGGCCAAAGTCCGCCGCAGCACAAAGGGAGAGACGAAGATGGACTTCGAATACTCGGATCGCAGCAAGGCGCTGCTCGAGAAGCTCAACAAATTCATGGACGAGGTGATCTATCCGGCCGAACCCATCTACGAAGAGCAGATGGAGAAGGCAAAGGACCGCTGGCAGCTGCCGCCCATCATCGAATCCTGCAAGGCGGAAGCGAAGAAGCGCGGACTCTGGAACATGTTCCTCCCTGCGGACCGCGCAAGCGGCGACACGCACGGCACGATGGGCCTCAGCAACCTCGACTACGCGCCGATCTGCGAAGTGCTGGGCCGCTCCAACATCGCCTCCGAGGCGGTGAACTGCTCCGCGCCCGACACCGGCAACATGGAAGTCTTCGCGCGCTACGGCACGGCCGAGCACAAGGAGAAGTGGCTGAAGCCGCTGCTGAACGGCGAGATCCGCTCGTGCTTCGCCATGACTGAGCCCGCCGTGGCCTCCTCCGATGCGCGCAACGTCGAGTGCCGCATCGAAGCCGACGGCGACAGCTACGTGATCAACGGCCGCAAGTGGTGGTCGTCGGGCATGGGCGATCCGCGCTGCAAGGTCATCATCCTGATGGGCAAGAGCGATCCTTCGGCGCCGGCCTACCGCCAGCAGTCGATGATCGTGGTGCCGCGCGACACGCCCGGCATCAAGATCGTGAAGATGCTGCATGTGTTCGGCTATGACGACGCGCCGCACGGCCATGCCGAAGTGGTCTACGACAACGTGCGCGTGCCGAAGTCGGCGATCCTCCTCGGAGAGGGCCGCGGCTTCGAGATCGCGCAGGGCCGTCTCGGACCCGGCCGCATCCATCACTGCATGCGCGCCATCGGCGTCGCGGAGCGCGCGCTCGAGATGGCGATCAAGCGCGCCAAGAGCCGCACGGCCTTCGGCCAGAAGATCTCCGAGATGGGCGTGACCAAGGCGCACGTCGCCGACATGCGCATGGAGATCGACATGGCCCGCCTGCTCGTCCTCAAGGCCGCGTGGGCGATGGACAAGTTCGGCAACAAGGAAGCCCGCCAGCAGATCGCGATGATCAAGGTGGCGGTGCCCAACATCACGTCGAAGGTCGTGGACCGCTGCCTGCAGCTCCACGGCGCGGGCGGCGTCAGCCAGGTGTTCAAGCTTGCGAGCATGTACGCCCACCAGCGCACGCTCCGTCTCGCCGACGGTCCCGACGAGGTCCATCGCGACCAGGTCGGCCGTCTCGAGATCGCCAAGCACAACTGACGGGAAAGGCCGGCCTGCCTACTCCGTCTTGAGCAGGCCGGCCTTCTCGAACTCCACGATCGCCTCGTCTTCCTTGTGAAGCATCGCCGTCACGTCCGCGACGCTCAGCGCCTCGACGTCGGCGCCGAGTTCGGCCTCGCGCTTGGCGAGCGCCGGATCGGCGATCGCGGCAGCCACGGTGGCATTTAGCTTGTTCACGATCTCGGCCGGCGTGCCGGCGGGCGCCATCAGGTAGAGCGGCGTCGTGGCGTCGAAGTCGGTGACGCCGCGTTCGGCCAGGGTCGCGACATCCGGCAGTTCGCGGGCGCGCTTGCGCGTAGTGACAGCGACGGCCGTGAGGCGTCCCTCGCGCACATGGCCGATCGAAGCCGGAATCTGGTCCATCACGGCATCGATCAGGCCCGCGAGCAGATCGTTCAGCGCCGGGCCGTTGCTCTTGTAGGGAATGACGTTGAACTTCACCCCCGCTGCCTGCTGCAGCCGCAGGATGGCGAGATGATTGGTGCTGCCGTTGCCGGGATGGCCGATGGTAATCTTGCCCGGGTTCGCCTTGAGAGAAGCCAGCAGCGCGGGCCAGTCCTTGATCGGATTGCTGGCGTTCATCACGATGTCCATCGGCGAGGTGCTGAGCAATCCGACGGGTGCGAAGCTTGCCAGCGTGTAGGGCGGCTTGCCGCCGGTCATGCGCGGGCTGACCAGGAACGTGCCGGTGGACCCCAGCACGATGCTGTAGCCGTCGGGAGCCGACTTCGCGACCTGCTCGGCGCCGATCGCGCCGCCTGCCCCGCCGCGGTTGTCGACGATCACCTGCTGGCCCAGCCGCTTGCCCATCGCCTCGGCGAACAGACGCCCGGTGAGATCGGCGTTGCCGCCCGGCGCGAAAGGCACGACAAGCCGGATGGGCTTGTCGGGGTAGTCGGCAGCGCGCGCGATACCAGTAGCGGCGAGAGCGGGAAACACGCCCAGTGCGGCGCGGCGGCTGAGCTTCATCATGATCATTGCCCCTGACGCAGTAGTTTGCCTGACGGCCTCTTCGGCACCGTGCCCGGTTCGGGCAGGATGACGCCGTTCACGATCACAGCCTTAACACCGAGCGGACGGCTGATCAGGCGATCCTCGCCTGCCGGCAAATCATGCACCCGTTCGAGTTTGCTGGCGCCGACCGTCGCGGGATCGAACACCACGACATCGGCCGGCAGGCCGACGGCGAGACGGCCGCGATCTCGGAGGCCGAAGATATCGGCCGGCCGCTGCGTCAGCTGATGCACCGCCTGTTCGAGCGTGATCGCCTTGTCCTCGCGCACCCAGTGACCGAGCAGGTGCGTGGCATAGCAGGCGTCGCAGAGCTGGCTCATGTGCGCGCCGCCGTCGCCCAGGGCGATCAGCACGTTGGGGTCCTGCACGATCTCGCGCACCTCGGCCTCTTCGAAGTTGAGCACATTGGCCCGCAGCTTCATGAGCAGATCCTGCCCGGCGAAGTCGAACATCAGGTCGACCGGATCGACGCCTCGCTCGCCGGCGACGTCGACCAGCTTGCGCTCGATCAACGCGGTGTCCTGCGCGGATGAGATGACAAGATTGCGGAACATGGCGCGTCGCGTGTCGCCCTCGACCTCCTTGCCCATGAACCACTGATCGTCGGGACCGCGGCCGGCCATCTGCACCTTCACGCGCGCGCGGAAGGCGGGATCGGCATAGACGGCCCGGCGTTCGTCGTCGCTGTTCGCCACGCGCAGGCGCTCGAACGACGCGAAGGTGTCGAACACCACGGGCGAGCGGAAGTCGAACTCGATCTGGATCGGCCGGCAGGCGCCCTGCGGGTAGATCGGCAAGCCGCGCGCGATCAGCTCGCTCGACTTGGCGAGCTGCGGACGGTGCGAATTGGGACCGAGCGAGCCCGCCAGCAGCGCCGTCCAGATGACCGGCCGGCCGCTCTTGCGGTGCAGCTCCTCGTACTCCTGCCAGCGCGGGTCGCGTCCGACATTGTAGTGGATGATGCCATGACCCGATTTCCCGACGGCGTCGGCGATCTCCAGCATCTCGCCGAACTCGGCGAGCCGGCTGGGCACCGGGCGGCCGGAATAGCCAATATGGACCTTCGAGACCGAGGTGGCGAAACCGACGGCGCCCACCGCCATCGCCTCGGCCACGATCTTCTTCATCTCCGCCACTTCGGCCGCCGTGGCGGCGCGCGTTGTCGAGTCGTCGCCCATCACCGAGAGCCGCACCGGCGTGTGGCCGACCATGACGGCGACATTGATGCCGAGCGGCTGACGGTCGAGCGCATCCATGTATTCGGGGAAGGTCTCGAACGGCCACTCCGCGCCGATGCCGGCCTTGAGGGCCGCGAGGCTCATGCCCTCGACTCTCTCGAGCGTGCGCAGGATCAGCTCGCGATGCTCGGGCTTCGTCGGCGCGACGCCGAAGCCGCAATTGCCGACCACGACCGACGTCACGCCATGCCACGGCGAGATGGTGAGCATGGGGTCCCACAACACCTGCGCGTCATAGTGCGTATGCACGTCGACGAAGCCCGGCGAGACGATCATGCCGCTCGCATCGATCGTCTCCGACGCCGCACCCGGCGCATCGCCCAGCGCCACGACCTTGCCGTCCTTGATGCCGGCGTCGCCGCGGCGGCGCGCGCTGCCCGATCCGTCGACAATCTCGCCGCCGGTGATCTTGATGTCGTAGTCCATGACCCGCCTACTCCACCTTGACGCCGGTGTACTCGATCATCTCTTTCCAATAAGCAAGGTCGTCCTTCTGGCGCTTGGCGAACTCCGCCGGCGTGCTGCCGATCGGGTCGAAGCCCAGCGTCTTCCACTTCTCGAGCGACTGGGGATCCTTCAGCGCCCTGTTGATGTCGGCCGAGAGCTTGTCGACGATCGCCTTGGGCGTTTTGGCCGGTGCAAACATGCCGTACCAGCCGTCGACCACGAAGTCGGGGAAGCCCGCCTCGACCATGGTCGGCAGGTCTGGCGCAGACGGCGAACGTGTCGCGCAGGTCTGGGCCAGCGCCTTCACCTGGCCGGCGCGCGCCTGGGGCAGGGCCGAAGGAAGATTGTCGAACATGTAGGCGATGCGGCCGGCCATCAGGTCGGGCTGCGCCTGCGCACTGCCGCGATACGGCACGAGCGTCGCCTTGAGACCGGCGCGCTTGACCAGCAGTTCCGCCGCGATGTGCTGGCTCGAGCCGGTGACCGCCGCATAGGAGACTCCCTCCTGCTTCCGGATCCACTCGACCAGTTCCTTTGCGGTGGTGGCCGGGATGCTGTTGGGAATTACCAGGACCATGCAGGCGGTCCCAAGCAGGGTCAGCGGCTCGAAGTCCTTGATCGGATCGTAGGGCAGGTTGGGATAGAAGATCTTGTTGGAGGCGTTGGTGCTCTGCGTGCCGAGTTGGATCGTGTAGCCATCCGGCGCCGCCTTGGCCGCAATGTCGGTACCGATGGCACCGGCGGCACCGCCCTTGTTCTCGATGACGATGCCCGCCTTCCACACGTCGCCGAGCCTGGCCGCCAGGATCCGAGACAGCGTGTCGGTCGGACCGCCTGGCGGGAACGGCACGATCCAGCGGATCGGCCGGCTGGGATAGTCCTGTGCGCCGGCGGGCGCGCCCACGGCGGCAAGCAGGAGCAGGATCAAACACGACAGGCGAAATGGCACTGGGACGCTCCTTGCTTGCGATGCGGGACGAGCTTGATGGCCGCTCCTTCCTGAGGCAAGACCTGTGATGGGAGGAAACACATGACGGATCGCCTGAAAGGCAAAGTGGCTCTGATCACCGGCGGCGCCTCGGGCCTCGGCGCCAACGCCGCCGAACTCATGGTCAAGGAAGGCGCGCGGGTCGTCGTGGCCGACATCGCGGCGGATCGCGGCAAGGCGGTCGCCGACAGGCTGGGCGCCTCCGGGCACTTCGCGAAACTCGACGTCACCAGCGAAGACAACTGGAAGGCAGTCATCGCCGAGACCGTCTCGAAGTTCGGCGCGCTGCATGTCCTGCTGAATTCGGCCGGCATCGGCCTCAGCAAGACGGTCGAGGACATCACGCTCGAGGAATGGCGCAAGGTCCATGCGATCGACCTAGATGGGGTGTTCCTGGGCTGCAAGCACGGCGTGAGCGAGATCAAGAAGCACACGAAGGAACTCGGCGGCTCGGTGATCAACATCTCGTCGATCTCGGGCATCATCGCTGGCGCCAACATGGCCGCCTACAATTCGGCCAAGGCGGGCGTGCGCCTGCTCAGCAAGTCGGTGGCGCTGCATTGCGCCAAGTCGGGCTACAACATCCGCTGCAACTCGGTGCATCCCACCTTCATCGACACGCCGATCCTCGACAAATACCGCGACCGCTTCGGCCAGGACCTGATGCAGCAGAAGCTCGGCAAGCAGGTCCCGATCGGCCGCCTCGGCCGGCCCGAGGAAGTGGGCTGGGCGCTGGTGTTCCTCGCCTCCGATGAATCGAGCTTCATGACGGGCTCGGAAGTGATCATCGACGGCGGCATTTCGGCAATGTGAACCGGAGAAACAGCCATGCTCCTCTCGCTCGACAACCGTAAGATCTATTTCGATCTCGCAGGCGCGCAGAACGCACCGGTGGTCTGCTTCACCCATTCGCTCAATGCCGACGGCGGCATGTGGGTCGAGCAGATGGTGCCCCTGCTCGCTGCCGGCTATCGCGTGCTGCGGCTCGACATGCGCGGCCACGGCGGCAGTGCGCCGGTGGACGGCGACTACACGATGGATGCGTTGGCGGCCGACGTGAAGGGCACGCTCGACGTTCTCGGCATCAAGAAGGTGCACTATATCGGCCTGTCGATCGGCGGCATGATCGGACAGGGTTTCGCTTTGGCGAACCCGGGCTATCTCTCTTCCCTCTGCCTCTGCGATACACAGCCCGGCACGCCTCCGGGCTCGGCCGGCACCTGGGAAGAGCGCAAGGCCACCGTACGCAGCAAGGGTCTGGCGGCTCTGGCCGACGGCACCATGGATCGCTGGTTCACGCCCGAGTTCAAGCAGGTGAACCCGCAGCGCTGGCGCGAAGTGCGCGACACGATCAGCGGGACCACGCCCGCAGGCTCGGCCGGCTGCATGTCGGCCATCCAGAACTTCGACTATCTCGACCGGCTCTCGACCATCAAAGTGCCGACGATGGTCATCTGCGGCGACGAGGACGAGGGCACGCCGCCCGAGCGCAACAAGCTGATCGCCTCAAAGATTCCCGGCGGCAAGTACGAAGGCATCGCCAAGGCGCGGCATCTGCCCAACGTCGAGCGGCCGGACGCGTTCAACAGGATCATGATGGGCTGGCTCGCGGCCAACAGGTAGTCACCATGGATTTCGCCTTCACCGAAGACCAGCTCGCCATCAAGGACTCCGTCGGCAAGCTCTGCGCCCAGTTTGACGGAAAGTATTGGCTGAAGAAGGACAAGGACGGCGGCTTCCCGGAAGACTTCTACCGGACCATGGCCGATGCCGGCTGGCTGGGCATTGCCATGCCCGAGGAGTACGGCGGCTCGGGGCTTGGCATCACAGAGGCGGCGATCATGATGCAGGCGGTGGCCGAATCGGGCGCTGCCCTGCAAGGTGCGTCGGCAATCCATCTCAACGTGTTCGGCCCCAACCCTATTGTCGTGTTCGGGACCGAAGAGCAGAAGAAGCGCATCCTGCCCGACATCATCAAGGGCAAGGTGAAGGGCTGCTTCGCCGTAACCGAACCCGACGCGGGCCTCAACACCACGGCACTCGACACCAAGGCCGAGCGCGACGGCAACGGCTACGTCGTGCACGGCAAGAAGACCTGGACCACCACGGCTCAGGTCGCCGACAAGATGCTGCTGATCGCGCGCACGACCCCCAAGGAGAAGTGCAAGAAGGCGACCGACGGACTCTCGCTCTTCTATACCGACTTCGACCGCTCGAAGATCGAGGTGCGAGAGATCGAGAAGATGGGTCGCAAGGCGATCGACACCAACCAGGTATTCATCGACGGCCTCAAGGTCCCGCTCGAGGATCGCATCGGCGAGGAAGGCAAGGGCTTCCACTATCTGCTGCACGGGCTCAATCCCGAACGCGTGCTGATCGCGGCAGAGGCGATCGGCATCGGCAAGGCGGCGCTGGCCAAGGCCACGCAATATGCCAAGGAACGCACCGTGTTCGGCCGCCCGATCGGCAAGAACCAGGCGATCCAGCATCCGCTGGCCGAGAGCTGGATGCAGCTCGAGGCGGCCAACCTGCTGACCTTCAAGGCGGCCTGGCTCTACGACCAGGGCAAGGACTGCGGCGCGGAGGCGAACTCGGCCAAGTATCTCGGTGCGCGCTACGCCTACGATGCCTGCGAGCGGGCGATCCTCACCCATGGCGGCTACGGCTACGCCAAGGAGTTCCACGTCGAACGCTTCCTGCGCGAAGTCATGATCGCGCGGATCGCGCCGGTCAGCGAGCAGCTCATCCTCTGCTACGTGGCCGAACGCGTGCTCGGCCTGCCCAAGAGCTACTGACGCGGCTCGACGAGGCCGAAGAGCTTCAGGGTCAGCCAGAACGCGAAGGCTCCGCCGGCGCCGAAGCCGCCGATGACCGCCATAAACTGGATGTGCTCCATCCAACCCGCCCAGGTACGTACGCCGTCGACCATCGTCGGGCCCGAGCTCGACCAGCTGTTCACGCCCGACGAAACTTCCGTGAGCCAGAGGTAAACCTCGAGCGGCACGACGCCGATCACGAAGCCGCCTGCCAGGGCGGCCCACGGCGAGGTCCATCCCCGACGGCGAAAGAGCACGGCGGCCGGTACGCCGAAGATCGCGGCATGCGTGGAACTGACCGTCACCGCAGGCAGGAACGCCCACGCATCCTCGAAGGCGCCGGCGGCCAGCGCTGCTGCGACAACGGCGCCGATCACGGTCGCGAGGGCCCAGATGGCAACGGTCTTCAAGAGTCCTCCTCAGTTTCGATCGCCGGCCCCCATTCGGTGACCACGCGCTCTAGGTCGCCGAAATTGCGATGGACCTGTTCGAGCGCAAAGCCCATGGCGAAGAAGCGCTCGGCCGTCTCGCCGGGAAGCTCCCGTGTTGCGCCCTCCTGGCGCATCAGGGCGACTTCCTCGGCATAGGCCCGCAGGGCGGATTCGAACGGTTCGAGCGACGCGGGCCCCTCGCGCACCAGCAGGGCGGCGGCGCTTGCCTTCATATAGTCCGACGCGGATTCGGCGATGGCGCTAAGGCGCGGCTGGAGCCGCTGGCGTATGTCATCGGGCATCGCCTCACCCGCGGCGCGTCCCACGATCACCAGATCGTGGCGCAGGCGCAGAAGGGTACGCCTCAATGGTCCCGTCTCCGGCTCGCGCGACAGCCGCGCGCGGCGTTCGCGCTCGGCCTCGACACCCACCATGTTGAGCTCGTTGAGCGACTGCCCGATCCCGTCCTGCAGCTGGTGTAGCGCGTTGTCGTCGAAGCCCTCGCGCTTGCCCGCGAGCAGTACCGTCAGGACGCGCGCCATCAGCTCGAGGGTTCGTGCCGCCACATGGCGCATCTGCGGGTGTGCCCGCGACGGAAGCACGATGAACGACACGACGAGGCCCACGACCGCGCCGACGCCCACTTCGATGACGCGGAAGACCGCCGAATAGAACGGCGTGGTGTGCGTCATCTCCGGCACCAGCAGCACGATGATCGCCGTGATCGGCACCACGTTCATGTTCGCGCGCGTGGCGGCGAACAGGGCAAGCGGCGCCACGGCGATGAACAGCACCGCCAGCAGCGCCCATTCGGTGTCGTGGGGAATGACGATTGCGACCGCCCCGCCGTAGATCGCGCCGCCGATCGTTCCCATCAGATAGTCTGCGCTGGCCTTGAGCGACCGGCCGACGCTCATTTGCGTCACGATGACGGCGGTCAGCACCGTCCACAGCGGCAGCGGGATGTTGAGCGCCTGCGCGACCACCAGGGCCAGGATCGCACTCAGAGTGACCCTAAGCGCCAGCGCCAGGTGAACCCGCCGCAGACGCGCCGCGCGGACGCGCAGCCATCTCCAGGCGATTTCCAGTTGTTTCACAGCAGTTTAGCGAGAAGTAACTTCATGCCGAACGCAGAGAACCACGGCGGGCCGACCCGGAAAAGCCTTGTCCCCGGGCGCAACTAACCGGCCCGGCAAGCCGTTCCTTTTGCACATACGCCACTCTGAGCGGAGGAGGAGACCATGACAAAGACCGGATTGCTCGCCGCCATCGCCTTCGGCGGCCTGATCGTCGGAGCGACCGCGCTCGCAGCGCCGCCCAACGCTTTCCAGCCCGCGGCGGCGCAGCTGCGCGCCGAGCAGTCCTGTGACAAGGAAGGCGTCTGGCCGAATTCGGCCGCGCGCGAACTCTGCCTGGCGCACGTGACCCGCGCCTATGAGTGGGGCGAGCCGGCTCTCGCCAAGCAACTGGCGCATGTCGCCCGAGAAGCGCGTGAAAGCTGCATGAACGAAGGCTTCCGCGTCGAAACGGCTGGCTTCCGCGACTGCATGGGCCGGGAGATCGATGGGCGCAGCGACCTGCTGATCCTGGGCGACGACCAGAGCGGTGACAACGTCGCCACCGCCCAATAGCAGCTGCGGAATGGTTTGGGGCCTTGAAATGGCCCCGATCCGGCGGGCAACCGCATTTTGAACACCGCGTTTTTCCTGCACACGGACGTTCTCGTTCAGCCACACAGGAGATGCACCATGACCCGAGCAACGATGCTTGCACTCACGATGAGCGGCCTGGTCCTTGTCGGCACGCCTTTCGCCAGCGCCAACGCCCAGTCGGGCGATGCGCTGGCGCCTGCCGAACGCACCTGCTCCGACGCTGGCGTGCCCCTCTACTCAGGGGCGTACAACACCTGCGTCGACCGCGCGGCCGACGACTTCTATCGCGGCGCGCCGGAACTCGCGTATGACGCCGCTCACGTGATCGGCAGCGCCAACAGCGTCTGCGCGTCCTACGGCCTCGACCCTCACTCGCTGGGCTACTCCCAGTGCATCGACAACGAGGCGCGTCGCGGCCCCGATACTGTCCAGGCGTTGACCTTCCTCGACGATACGCCGCATGCAGCAGTCGCCGTCGATAGTTACGGCTTCGGCTACGACAGTGAGGGCAACCTGCTCGACTCACATGGCTATGTGATCAAGCCGGTGCCGTATCGCCCGTAACGCGAAACGCACTCTTCAATTGACGACAACACCGGCCGGGCAGCCTTGCCCGGCCGGTTTCTTTCGTGGAATGAAGAGGCATGGAACCCCTGCCCGCTTCAGTCCTCCCCGCCGGCGTCAGCGCCCGCATCCTCCCCGGCATCAACGGCCTCGACATCCATGTGCTCGAAGCCGGCGCCGGCAAAGGCCGACCAGCCGTCCTGCTGCTGCATGGCTTTCCCGAGCTTGCGTACAGCTGGCGCAAGGTGCTGCCGGCCCTGGCCGCGGCGGGCTATCACGCGATCGCGCCCGACCAGCGTGGCTACGGCCGCACGACCGGCTGGAGCAAGGACTTCGACGCCGATCTCTCGAGCTTCCGTTTCCTCAACCTGTTGCGCGATTCGATCGGTGTGCTCTATGCGCTCGGCCATCGCACGGCCGAAGCCGTGGTCGGCCACGACTTCGGCGCCGCCGTCGCCTCGTTCCTGGCCCTGGTCCGGCCGGACATGTTCAAGCGCATGGTGTTGATGAGCGCGCCGTTCGGCGGTGTTTCTTCCGTGCCGTTCGATACCGCGGGCAAGCCGCCGGCGCCGAAGGCGCCCGACATCCATGCAGCCCTCGCCGCGCTGCCGCGCCCGCGCAAGCATTACCAGTGGTACCAGTCCACGCGCGAGGCCAACGAGAACCAGTGGCACGCCAAGCAGGGCGTGCACGATTTCATGCGCGCCTATTACCACTACAAGTCTGCCGACTGGAAAGGGAACAAGCCCTACGAGCTAAAGGGCTGGATCGCCGAAGAACTGGCCAAGATGCCGACCTACTACATCATGGATCTGGCCGAAGGCATGGCCGAGACCGTCGCCAAGGAGATGCCCTCGCCGGCGGAGATCGCTGCCAACGCGTGGATGACCGACGACGAGATGCGCGTCTACAGCACCGAGTACGAACGCAATGGCTTCCAGGGCGGGCTGAACTGGTATCGCGTGCGCACCTCGGGGCTCGTCGGCCGTGAGTACGAAGCCTTCGCCGGCCGCACCATCGACCAGCCCTCGACCTTCATCTCCGGCAAGAGTGACTGGGGAAATTACCAGACCCCCGGCGCGCTCGAGCGCATGCAGAAGAGCGCGTGCACGAACATGAAGCAGATCCATCTCGTCGATGGCGCTGGCCACTGGGTCCAGCAGGAACAGGCCGACGAGGTCAATCGCCTGCTGCTTCAGTTCCTGAAGTCTACCTGACGCGCCACCTGGCGGCTTCGGCGGGATCGGCGTTGCACGCCGCCGCGACGAACGCTGCCGTGAGCAACGTGGCTTGCCGCAGCTCGCCTTGCGCCACCTTGTCCCGCGTATCAGCCGGCGTCAGCACCTTGTGAAGATGCGCCGTCGGTTCGTCGAAGCCCGCCACGAGGCGGATCGCGGGAATGCCGCCGGCGGCAAAGTTCGCATGGTCGGAGTTGGTCATCAGCGGCCGCACCGTGCGCAGCGACTGGCCATTGGCAGCGGCGACATGCAACAGGAACGGCTCGACGCCCGCATAACCGCTGGTGAGGGCCGCGATATTCGGGCTGCCCGCCACCGAGTCGAGATTGACGTTGAGCGCGATCCTGGCGCGCTCCGCCTCGCCCAAAGCTTCGACGTACTGCGCCGAGCCCGTCAACGCCCACTCCTCGACCGAGAAGAACATCACCCGCAGGCCGCGCCGGAAACTGGCAACCAAGGGTGAGAGCGCGCGCGTCACGGCAAGCACCGAGGCGAGGCCCGTGCCGTTGTCCATCGCCGACTCCGCGAGATCGTGCCCGTCCACATGCGCCGACAGCACGACCCATTCGTCGGTCGTGCCGGGGTACTCGTACATCAAGGTCTCGGTCTCGGCGGGGCTCTCCTCCGTCTCGAGCGTCATCGTGACCTTGGGCCAACCTTCCGCCGTGCGCGCAAGCCGCGCGGCGACCTCGGGCGGAATGCCGAGGCCTGGAATGCCCTCGCCGCCCATGCGTCCGGACGAGCCGGTCACCACGTGGCCCGGCAGCGGTCCCGCGATCAGGAAGCCCACGGCACCGTGCTGGCGCGCCATGTCGTACTTGCGGCGGCGGTGGATGGTGCCGGCCGCGAACATGGGCTCGTGCCGTGCGAGCACGATGCGGCCCTTGATCTCCTTTGCGTGCTCGGCGAATTCTTCCGGGGTGCCGCGGCCGATATCGAGCACCTCGGCGGTGAGCCCTTCCTTCGCAGTCGCGATCGAGCGGACCAGCGGATGGCACTTGGCTATCGTGCCGTCGGCCAGACGCAGGGTCGCCTTCTTCGCGCGCCAGCCGCCGTAGGGCACCGGGATCGACCGGCCGGAGTTGGCCGGCGATGCCGCTTTCACCCTCTCCCGCAACAGGGCGAAGGCTTTCTTCTCGCTCTCCGTGCCGGCAAGGCGCCCGCCGGTGTCGCAGATGTCGTTGAAGTCGCGCCACAGGTCGGGATCCGCTGCGAGCCAGGCGGCGACGGCGGCATCGAGGCGATAATCGGTCATCGGTTCAGTTTCCCGTCGAGCAGTTCGAGGAAGGCCGCGGCGAGCACGGACGGCTCGCGGTCACGGCGATGGAAGACGCCGATTTCGTAGACGACCGCCGGCTCGAACGGCCGCACGACCAGGCCGAGATGGCCGAAGCTGGCGGCCGACAGCGGATCGACCAGCGACCAGCCGGTGCCTTCCGAGACCAGAGCGCAAAGGCTGGCGAAGAACTCGGCCTCTGCCACCGCATTGATCTGCGCGCCGGCCGCGGCAAACGTCGCGAAGATGCGGTTCGGCACCTGGTGCGAGCGCGCCGGCATCACCATCGGATACTCGGCCAGCAGCTTGGGAGTCACGACCTTGCGCGACGTCAGCGCATGGCGCGGCGGCAGGATCGCCACGCAGCGCATCTGGTACTTCACGAGGGTGACGTCCGTTTCGTCGATCGGCAGTTCGGCAATGCCGATGTCGAAGCTCTCGCTCGGCAGCAGCTGGCTCACCACGTCGGAGTGGCGCGAGATCAGCCGCACCGAGACGCCCGGCCGTTCGCGCAGGAACTCCGCCACCAGCGGCGGCAGCAGCGAGATCGCGGCCGACGGATGGCTGGCGATCACCAGCCGCCCCGACTGGCCCTCGCGAATCTGCGCTGTCGTCGACGCAAGCCGGTCGACCTCGCCCAGCACGCGGCTCGCTTCGGCATAGAAGAGCAGGCCCTCGGGCGTAGGCTTCAGCCGTCCCCCCGAACGCTCGAACAGCGAGAAGCCCACCGACTCCTCGAGCTTGGCGATCTGGCTCGAGACGGCGGGCTGGGTGATGCCCATGGCCTGGGCCGCCGCCGTGACCGAGCGGGTGTCCACGACAGCGCGGAAGGCTTCCAGAAGCTTGACGTCCATTGACTATAAAAATCCGTTATTGCCGCCTTATAGCGCTGCGGAGCCACTCTACGCAAAGAATTCACCAACAGCGACCATCATTGCGGACCGGCATAGGATTTGCTTATGCTGTCTCATGACATCTACTCCCATCATCGCGGCGGAGGGCATCAGCAAGCGGTTCGGCGAGAACCAGGTGCTGACGCGCGTCTCGCTGCCGGTGATGGAGCGCGACGTGGTCTGCATCGTGGGCCCCTCGGGTTCGGGCAAGACGACGCTGCTGCGCTGCCTCGCCCTGCTCGAAACGCCGAGCGAAGGCCGCGTGGTCATGGAAGGCACCGCGATCTCGACGCCCGACCAGGCGAAGCCGGTGAAGGCCGCGGCGCGTGCCGTGCGCTCCGAGATCGGCATGGTGTTCCAGCACTTCAATCTCTGGCCGCACATGTCGGTGCTGGAGAACCTGATCGAGGCACCGCTGCGCGTGAAGAAGATGCCGCGCGCGGAAGCCATTGCCATTGCCGAGAAGCTCCTTCTGAAAGTCGACTTGGTCGACAAGCGCGACGCCTATCCGGCGCGCTTGTCCGGCGGTCAGCAACAGCGCGTCGCGATCGCCCGCGCGCTCGCGATGTCGCCCAAGGTGCTGCTGTTCGATGAGGCGACGTCCGCGCTCGATCCGGAACTGCGCCGCGAGGTGCTGCTGGTGATGCGCCAGCTGGCGACGGAGGGCATGACCATGCTGGTGGTCACCCACGAAATGGGGTTCGCCCGCCACGTCGGCACGCGTACCGTGTTCATGGACAGGGGCGAGATCGTCGAGGAGGCACCGGGTGCGGCGTTTTTCGATGCGCCGAAGAGCGAGCGCGCCAAGCGCTTCCTGCAGCAGTTCGAAGAGTAACGGGGAACAGAGGGAGACTGATCATGGGTGTGAAGGCAATTCTGGGAGCGCTCGTTATCGCGGGCATGGCCGCCATGGCTCTGCCGGCTGAGGCGCAGCAGACCCAATCGCGACTGTTCGAGGTGACCAAGAGCGGGAAGCTCCGCGTCTGCCAGTTCCCGCTCTACTACTCGATCTCCTTCCGCAATCCGAAGACCGGCAAGATCGAGGGCATTGACGCCGACCTGGCCGAGGAACTGGCCAAGGAACTCGGCGCCAAGCTCGAGATCGTCGAAGCGAGCTTCGGCAGCTTCATTGCCGACCTCCAGTCGGGCAAGTGCGAGATCGGCATGTTCGGCGTCGGCGCGACGCTGAAGCGCGGGCAGGCGGTGGAATTCTCCAAGCCCTACCTGCTCACCAACCTCTATGCCGTCACGCGCAAGGACAGCAAGATCAAGAAGTGGGAAGACGTCGACCAGAAGGGCGTGAAGGCCGCCGTCTCGCTCGGCAGCTACATGGAGCCCTTCATGAAGGGCTACTTGAAGAACGCCGAGCTGGTGTCCGTCGCGCCGCCCAACACGCGTGAGGCCGAACTGGTGGCGCAACGCGTCGACGTCATCATCACCGACTTTCCGACCGCCATCAAAGTGACCGACGAGTTCGATTGGGCGACCTACATTCTGCCCAGCGAGAAGCTCGCGATCACACCCTACGCCTACGTCGTGCCGCAGGGCGACCAGATCTGGCTGAACTACATCAACCTGTTCGTCGACACCATCAAGCTCGACGGCCGCCTGATGAAGTACGCCAAGAAGCACAAGCTCGATCCGATCGTGGCACCGTAAGCGGGAACGCAGCGCGCCATGTTCAAGTACCAGTTCCGCTGGGACACGGTCTTCGGCAGTTTCGACTTCCTGATGTCGGGACTGCAGATGACGTTGATCATCTCGGCGGTCACCCTGGTCCTGGCGATGATCCTCGGCCTGGTCATCGCTTTGATGGACATGTCGCGCTTCGCGCCGCTGCGCTGGATCGGCATCTCGATCGGCGAGGTCATCCGCAACACGCCGATCCTGGTGCAGCTCCTGTGGGCCTACTACGTGCTGCCGATCGTGTTCGGCGTGCGCATCGAATCGTTCACGGCGCTTGTCGTCGGCCTCTCGCTCTATCAGGCCGCCTTCATCTCCGAGGTCTACCGCTCGGGTATCCAGGGCGTCCCGAAGGGTCACCGGGAAGCCGCCCAGGTGCTGGGGCTGACGCCGATCCAGTCGTTCTTCCGGATCGTCATGCCGCAGGCGATCCGCATGACCCTGCCGCCGCTCGCGTCGAACTTCGTGCAGCTCATCAAGTTCTCCTCGCTGGGCGCGGTGATCTCGGTAAGCGAGATCACCCGCCGCGGCATGGAGCTCAGTGCCAGCAACTTCCGGCCGCTGGAGACCTTTACCTTTATCGCCGTCGTCTACTTCCTGATCTGCTGGCCGCTCGCCATGGCCATCCGCTGGTGGGAACGCCGCCTGCAGGCGCGCTGAGATGTCCGCCGCTGAACTCCAGCAAGTCCGCAGCGCCCTCGCCCGCCAGGTCGACGGCTCCCTCGACGGGCTGATCTCCGTCACGCAGCGGCTGGTCGGCGTCGCTTCGCCCAACCCGCCGAGCGACACCGAGGAAATCGCCAAGGTGGCCGAGGCGCTGTTGCGCGAGATTCCCGGCATCGAGATCGAGGTGATCGAGCCCGCGCCACGCGTCAAAAGCCTGATCGGCCGCATCAGGAGTGGAAAGCCCGGCCGCCGGCTGATCTTCAACGGCCATCTAGACACCTTCCCGATTCTGGAAAGCCTGCCGTGGACCGTGCCGCCGCTGGGCGGTGTGCTGAAGAACGGCAAGCTGTACGGACGCGGCGTCAGCGACATGAAAGGCGGGCTCGCCTGCTCGATCCTCGCTGCGAAGCTGCTCGCCCAGAACCGTGACGCATGGTCGGGCGAGATCGTGCTCACTCTGGCCGGCGACGAAGAGAACATGGGATCGCTCGGCACCGGGTACATGATGGACCACATTCCCCATGCCAGGGGCGACGCCAACATCTGCGGCGACGTCGGCTCGCCCAAGGTCGTGCGCTTCGGCGAAAAGGGCCTGATGTGGGTCGAGGTGGAGGCAACGGGTTCGCCGGCCCACGGCGCGCATGTCCATCGCGGCACCAATGCGATCGATCGCCTGCGCACCGCCCTCGACCGGCTGAAGGATCTCGAGGACGTGCCGTTCCAGGCGCCGCCCGTCGTCACCGCCGCCATCGCCAAGGCCAAGGCGATCTCGGAGCCGCTGTCGGGCGCGGGAGAATCCGAAACGCTACAACGCGTGACGGTAAACATCGGTACGATCGAAGGCGGCACCTCGCCAAATCTCGTGCCGACGCATTGCATCGCGCGCGCCGATATCCGACTTCCCGTCGGCATCACGACAGACGTTCTGGTGGCCAAGCTCGACGAATGGCTGGCGCCACTCGAGGGCGTGACCTGGCGCGCCATCCGCCGCTTCGAGCCTTCCTTCACGCCGCCCGGCGACGAGATCGTGCAGCGCACCGCAAAGGTCGCGGCAGAAGTGCTGGGCGAAGCACCCGCCGTGAACATGCGCGTGGGCGGCTCGGACTCGCGCTGGTACCGGCCGGCCGGTGTGCCGACGGTCGTGCTGGGCCTCACGCCCTTCAACATGGGCGGCGCCGACGAATATGTCCTGGTCGACGAGCTGCTTGCCGTCGCCAAGATCCACACCCTCACGGCCTTCGATTTCCTGACAGCGGGACAATGACCATGGAACGGCTTTCCGACGACGAGCTCTTCACCCTGCCAATGACCTTCATGGGCGCGCCCTACGGCCGCCCCGGTCCGGGCAGCAAGGCGGCGGTCCTGGGCATTCCCTTCGACTGCGGCACCAACATGCGCATCGGCGCGCGCGGCGGGCCGGACTCGGTGCGCGAGAAGTCGCAGCTGATGCGCCGCTTCAACCCGACCAACGCCGACTTCGATCCGGTGACGGCGCTGGGCCTGGTCGACTGCGGCAACGTGAAACTGACACCCAGCAAGATCGTCGATGCCTTCGAGCGCACCGAACAGGCGGTCGACCGCATCGTGCAGGCCGGCGCCGTGCCGATCACGATCGGCGGCGACGGCTCGGTGACGGTTCCCGTCGCCCGCGCGGTCGGCAAGAAGTATCCGAAGATGGCGGCGCTCCATATCGACTCGCACACCGATTCGTACCCGTACGGCAGCGAGGAAAAGTACAACTCCGCCACCCAGTTCACCCACGTGGCCGAGGAAGGCCTGATCGATCCCGAGTTCGCCTGGCACGTGGGCATCCGCAGCACGACCTACGCGCAGGGCGTCGTGCCCCGCGCGATGAGCCTCGGCTACAAGGTCGTGTCGATCGACGAGCTGATCCGCGGTGGCTTCGCGCAGCGCATGGCCGAGTTCAAGGACAAGGTCGGCAAGCGGCCGGTCTATCTCTGCTTCGACATGGACGTGTTCGATCCGTCGTGCGCGCCCGGCGTCTGCACGCCGTCGTGGGGCGGCCTCAGCGCGCGCGAGGGCATCGACCTGCTGCGCTGCCTCAACGATCTCAACATCGTGGCCGTCGACGTCAACACCGTGAGCCCGCCGCAGGACGTGAACGGCATGGCCGCGCACCTCTGCGCGCATGTGATCTACGAAACGCTCGTCCTGCTGTGCCGCCAGATGGGTCTCGCAGGCGCACACTAACCCCATTGCCGCGAGGCGGGGCGACCCGCACTCTGCGGCATGCGCCATCGCCTCCTTCTCGCCCTAGCCCTTCTCGTTTCCTTCGCCGCCGCCGCACGCGCCGAATATCCCGAGCGGCCGATCCGCATGATCGTGCCGTTCCCGCCCGGCGGCGTGACCGACGTGGTGGCGCGGCTGATCGCGGAGAAACTCACGGCCGACCTCGGCCAGCAGGTCATCGTCGACAACAAGGCGGGCGCCGGCAGCGTGATCGGCACCGACATCGTGGCCAAGGCGCCGGCCGACGGCTACACGATCCTCTTCACCACGCCCGGCCTCACGATCAACGCGGCGTTCCGCACCTCGCTGCCCTACGACACCGAAAAGGACTTCGCGCCCATCTCAATCGTGGGCCAGGTGCCGATGCTGCTGGTCAGCCATCCTTCGCTGCCGGTCACCGACTACAAGGGCTTCATCGCCTACGCCAAGGCGAACCCCGGCAAGATCAACATCAGCCACGCCGGCAACGGCACGCTGCCGCACGTCCAGATGGAGCTGCTGATGGTCAAGGAGCAGATCCAGGTCACCAACGTGCCCTACCGCGGCGCCGCGCCGGCGCTGGCCGATCTTGTGGCGGGACAGGTCCAGGCCAAGCTCGACAACTACACGACCGCGCAGTCGTTCGTGGCGCAGAAGAAGCTGAATGCGCTCGCCTTCACCAGTGCCAAGCGGCAGAAGCAGCTGCCGGACGTGCCGACCATGATGGAGTTGGGCGTGAAGGACTTCGAGGGCTATCTCTGGATGGGCATCGTCGTGCCGGCCGCCACGCCGCAGCCGATCGTCGACAAGCTCACGGCGGCCGCCCGGCGCGCCGCCTCCGCCCCCGACACGCTCGCCCGCTTCGACAAGGACGCCGTCGAGCCGGTCGGCAACACGCCGGCGGAATTCAAGGCTTTGATCTCCCGCGAGATCGGCCAATGGCGCGACCTCGCCAAGCAGACAAAGATTACGGTCGACTAGCGAGATACCTGGCGAAGAACGCCTTGGTGCGCGCCTCGGCGTCGGGCGCGGCGGCCGGGTCGTAGCCCAGTTTGTGGCCGAACGCGGTGCGATCGGGCACGTTGTGGTCGAAGCTGTGGCGGGCATTGGGATAATAGGTCGCCTCGACCAGCTCGGGCCGGTCGAAGCCCGCCGCCTGCAGCTTTCGGCAGTTCCCCGCGGGCGTCCAGTCATCCTGGTCGCCGATCAGGATCAGTACCGGCACGTCGACGTGCGTATCGAAGGCCGCGCTGCATGACGGATAGTAGGCCACCGACGCCTTGAGGCCGCGCTGGGCAAGGCCGTAGCTCTTTTGCACGGCGCGCACCGCCGTCCAGCCGCCGTGGCTGTGGCCGATCAGGCCGATGTTGCCGCGCTGCACGAACGGCTGCGCGTTCAGGAAATCGAGCGCGCCCGCTACGTCGGCGACCCGCATGTTGCCGCTCACCACGTTGCCCTTCGAGCAGACGTTCTTCTCGCCGCGCGGCCCGAAGCTGTCGGGCGCCACCACGACATAACCCCAGCCGACCAGCCGCTTGGCCCACATTTCGGTCTGTTCGCTGACTCCACCGCAGGTGTGGGCGAGCACGATAGCAGGGAACGGCCCGGCGCCACTGGGCCGATAGAGCCGGCCTGTGATCTCGGGACCTGCCGGCACGTTGGCCACCGCCACACTCGGGAAGTGGACGGGCTGAGCTGCAGCGTTGCCGACAGGCAAAAGAAGCAGGAGGATCGCCAGAAATCGCTGCATCGATCGGGTATATAGTGGCGACCTGGAGGAAACAATAATGCTCGACCTCGTCATCAAGGACGCTGAGATCTTCGACGGCGCAGGCAGCCAGCCCACGCACGGCGACGTCGGCGTGAGTGCCGGCAAGATCGTGGAGATCGGCCCCAGGCTCGGAGCTGCGAAGGAGACGGTGAACGTCGACGGCCTCGCCCTCGCGCCGGGCATCATCGACGGCCACACGCATTACGACGCGCAGATCACCTGGGATCCCTTCGTCGATCCCTCGCCCGCGCTCGGCGTCACCACGGCGGTGCTGGGCAATTGCGGCTTCACCATCGCGCCCTGCAAGCCGCAGGACCGCGATATCACCATGCGCCACCTGACGCATGTCGAGGGCATGTCGCTCGAGGCGCTGCGCTCGGGCATCCGCTGGGGCTTCGAGAGCTTCCCGCAGTATCTCGACATGCTGGAGAAGCAGGGCGTCGGGCCCAACGTCGCCTGCTTCTCGGGTCATTCGTCGGTGCGCACCTGGGTGATGGGCGCGGAGGCGACCGAGCGCGCCGCGACCGACGACGAGATCGCGAAGATGGCCGACCTCGTGCGCGAGGCGATGGCGGCGGGCGCGGTGGGCTTCGCGTCGAGCACGGCCGAGGCGCACAACGGCGAAGGCGGCACGCCGATGCCGTCGCGCCTGGCGGACGACAAGGAGTTGCGCGCGCTGGTGCGCGCCATGGGCGAGCGCGGCCGCGGCGTCTACATGCTGACCAAGGGCAGCAAGACGACCATTCCCTACCTCGAGGAGATCGCGGCCGAAGTGAAGCGGCCGGTGGTGATCGCGGCACTCTTCCATTCCAACACCAACCCGACGGCTGCCTTCACCTGGCTGCAGCAGGTCAACGAGGCGCGCGCTCGCGGCCACAAGCTCGTGGCGCAGACCTCGTGCTGCCCGCTCAGCATGGATTTCACCTTCAAGAGCCCCTACCTGTTCGAGAGCATGCAGGCGTGGAAGCCCGCAATGGCCGCGCACGATCTGCAGGCGCTGAAGAAGATCTACGCCGATCCGTCGTGGCGCGAAGCCGTACGGCGCGAACTCGACGAGCGGCACGGCCGGCTGCTGTTCAACAGCGAGTGGCGGAAGCTCTTCGTCGTCGAGACGGCGAAGCCGCAGAACAGCAAGCTCGAAGGCGCCACCCTGGCCGAAGTGGCGAAGAGCCAGGGCAAGGACCCGCTCGACTGCATCCTCGACCTCGCTTTGTCGGAGGATCTCGACACCACGTTCGTGGCGCAGCTCCTGCACAACGACGACAAGGAAGTCGGCAAGATCCTGGCCGATCCGAACACGCACATCTCGCTCTCCGACGCGGGCGCGCATCTCACCTTCTTCTGCGACGCGGGCTTCGGCCTGCACCTGATGGGCCATTGGAGCCGCGACCTCGGCGTGATGGACTTGGCCCAGGCGGTGCATCGCCTCACCGGCCAGCCGGCGAAACTGTTCGGCATCGAAGGGCGCGGCCTGCTGAAGGAAGGCTACGCGGCTGACCTCATGCTGTTCGACCCCAGGACCGTCGACCGCGGACCGAAGCGTCGCGCTCACGACCTGCCGGCGGGCGCGGCGCGCCTTACCGGATCGGCGGTCGGCCTGCACGGAGTCTGGATCAACGGCCGGCAAGTCGCCAACGACAAAGGCTTCTGCGCCGACCCGAAGTCGCGCCCCGGAAAGGTGCTGCGGTCTTTCACGGCCTGATGCGCGCGAGGAAGAGCTCGGTCACGTGGGTCACGCTCTTCTCGAAGAAGGCGGGATCGTCGAGCGTGCGCCGGCTCAGCGCCTCGATCTGGCTCGCGAAGTCGGCGAAGTGCTGCGTCGTGGCCCACAGCGAATAGAGGAACTGCCAGGGATCGACGGCGGCCATCTGGCCTGACGCGATCCAGTGCGCGAAGACCTCTGCCTTCTCATCCATCGCCGGCCGCAGCATGTCGCGCAGCCGTCCGCCCAGCACCGGCGCGCCGTACAGGATCTCGAAGCAGAACAGCCGGCTCGCATCGGCATGATCGCGCGAGAAGGTGATCTTCTGGCGGATGTAGCGCGTGATCGCCTGCTGGGGAGCGTTCGCGCGATCGATCACCTCGAGCGGCACCAGCCACAGCGACAGCACGTTGTTCAGCACCGCGGCGTAGAGCGCGTCCTTGCTGGGATAGTAGTAGATCAGGTTCGTCTTGGAGACGTCGGCACGCTCTGCCACGCGGTCGAGGCTCGCGCCGTCGACGCCACTGCGGGAGAAGAGTTCCAGCGCCGCTGCGAGAATGACCTCGCGCTTGCGGTCGGCCTTGCTGAGCGGCTTACGCGTTTGCGTGAGCATCGAGAAAGTGCAGCAGCAACGTGTTGAAGGCCGCGGGTTCGGTGACGTTGATTCCGTGGCCGCCATAGGTTGCCATATGCAGTTCGGCACCGGGCATCGCTGCCGCCAACTCTTCCGACTTGGTCGCCGGCACCAGAACGTCGTCGCGCGAGGCCACGACCAACACCGGCAGCTTCATGTTCGCGAGATCGGCCGTCGCATCGAAGCGCAGAAGCGCGCCGATCCGGCGGCGCAACGTGTCGGCGCCCTGGAAACCCGCCAGCCCGTGCGCATCCTCGTGCTTCGCGCGCTCGGCGTTCTGCGCCAGCCATACCGCCGGATAGAGGAAGATCGGCTGCGCCCGTACATAGGCCTCCGGGCCCGCGTGCTTCAGCAGCAGCAGCCGCGCCTCGAAACAACGCTTGGTGTGATCATCGGCTCTCGCCCAGCCGTTCACAATCGTGAGCGACTTCAGGCGCTTCGGGATCCGGCGTGCGAGGTCGAGACCGACGAGCCCGCCCAGCGCGTGCCCCACCAGATGGCACGCGTCCGTCTTCGTGGCGTCGAGGATCGCCAGCACCTCGTCGGCCATCGCCTCGATGCTGTGATCCTCGGCCAGCTCGCGTTTGGCGCGGCCGGTGCCCGCCTGGTCGTAGGCGATCACGCGATAGCGCGCCTTGAGCGCCGCGAGCTGCGGCGCCCAGTAGCCCGCGGCGCCGCCCAGTCCTGCCGACAGCAGGACCGTGTCGGCGCCCGGACGGTCGCTCTCGTGAACGTCGAACGTCACTTTTTGCCGATATGCGCCGTCGTCGCGATCTCGACCAGCGCGTCGGGGCGCACCAGGCCGCACTGGATGCAGTAGCGCGCGGGCTTGTCGCCCGGGAAGTACCTGGCATAGACCGTGTTGATCGCGCCGTAGTTCTTCCAGTCGGTGAGGAAGATCTGGTTGAAGGTGACGTCGGCCATGGTGCCGCCGGCGGTCTCGATCACCGACTTGATCTGCTCCAGCACATACTCGGTCTGCTTGAGGCTTAAATTGCGGGGCTGAGGTGTAACCATGTTATTTGTCTTTCATGATTATGCTTAGCCGCCATTCATGAACAGCAACAGTGCTAAGTTTTTAAATGGACTCATAATGAAATCACTCGAACAAGACATGTTGTCTGTTCAACCAGTTAAAGACTTTGGAGAATTATTATGTGGACTACACCAGC
>CAIMEE010000556.1 GCA_903839865.1 Enhydrobacter aerosaccus
ACCAGCACCGGCCGGCCGGTTGAGATGGCAATCGATTCCGGCATGTCGGCTGGAGCGGAGTCGATGCCGGTGTCGTCGGCCTGTCCGACGATCAGCAGGTCGGCGTAGCGGGCGTTGAGGGCCATGGCATCCTCGGCAAAGCTGTCGATCACCCGCCATTCCGTCGTCAGGTGTTTGCCTTTAACGGCCGTGTCGAACGCGGTGTGGGCGGCGGCCTGGTCGGCATCTGCGTTCTTCTCGTAGGCTTCGAAAAGGGGAGCCGAGGCGAGGCCCACTTCGAACGAAGGCACTTCGCATGGCGGGCGAGGATGGACGGCAACCAGAGTAGAGCCGAAGCGGGTGGCGAGGTCGGCCGCGACGGCGAGGCGATCGGCAGTCTTTTTGTTGGCATCGCAGTGGACGACGATCGTCTTGTAGGTCATCGGTATCTCCTGTCGGGCAATTCCGCTGCTTTTTTGTCATGCCTTGCGCGCGGGAGGTTTGACGCAGGTCAATCCGGATGCGTCGGATGGGCAGGTATGATCAGACGATGGAATTTGTCTTCGCGATGGTCGCCGCCTGCCGGCAGGGCCTCGCTCATTTCGGCGGTGCGCCGGGCGCTCTCATGGTGCCGCTGTTCCTGGCGGGACTGGCGGGCAGCGCGGTGCACTGCGTCGGTATGTGCGGGCCCTTCGTGATCGGCCAGGTGATGGCGGACTCCGGGACGGTGACGGCGCGCTACGGCGAGTGGCGCCGGCTCGCTGGCGCTGCGTTGCTGCCCTATCACCTCGGCCGGCTCACGACCTACACGGCGCTGGGCGCCGCCGCAGGAGCGTCGACGGCGCTGTTTGCGTCGACGCCGTCCTTCGCCTGGATCTCCGGCGCTCTACTCGTTCTTGGTGCGGCACTGATGCTCGCGCAGGCACTCGGGCTTGCCGCGCGCGCTCCACTGCCCGTGGCGGGCCTGCTGGCACGCTGGGCAAAGCCCTTCTCTTCCTCGACACGCCCGATGGCGCGCTACGCGTTGGGTGTCGTGCTGGGATTTCTGCCGTGCGGCCTGATCTATGGTGCGTTGGCAATGGCTGCCGGCACCGGTTCATCCGTCTCGGGAGCCCTGGCGATGGCGTCATTCGCGGCGGGGACGATGCCGGCGCTGGTCGCGGTCGGCTGGGGCGGCGTGCTGCTGCGCCGCCGCTGGCACGGCGTCGCACGCTGGACGGCTGTTCCTTTGCTGGTCTTGAACGCCACGCTCATGCTGGCTCTGGCTGGCGCGAGGCTCTGATCAATCCTGATCGAAGACCACGATATCGCGATAGGCGTGCCAGGTCGCATGCCCGATGACGGGCAAGGTGACGACCAGGCCGATGAGGCCGGGGATCATGCCGACGACGACAAGGAACACGATCAGAGCCGCCCACAGCAGCATCGGCTTGGCGTTCTGGCGCACTGCGGTGATCGATGTGGCGATCGCCTCGAACAGGTTCGAGCTGCGACGGTCGAGCAGATACGGAATCGAAAAGGCACCGATGGCGAAGGCGGCGGCGGCGAGCGCGGCCCCGCAGGCGATCCCGATCGCGAGGAAAGGAAGGCTGCGCGAGGAGTACCAGACCAGATCGGCGAAGCGGTCCCACGAGGGCACTGTGCGCCACTCGAAGATGGCGAACAGCAACTGCGCCACGCGCATCCACACGAGGTGGAAGACGAGGAGCACCACGCCCATCAGCGCAATCTGGTCGGCATTGCGTTGCCAGGCGAAGGCGACGGCGCGGGCGTCGATGGGCAGACCGATTTCGCGGCGGCGGCTGATCTCGTAGAAGCTGCCGGCCACGAAGGGCCCGATGAAGAAGAAGCCCGCGCCGAGCGGAATCAGCAGGTAGGGCAGGTCGAGCCACAGGAAGAGCGCGGCGGCACTCCAGCCGGCGACGACTGGCACCAATCCCCACGCAAGGCTCTGAAGCGGCTCGGACACCATGTCGCGCCAGCCGGCTGCGAGCCAGACCCAGGCGCGGTCGACCGGGACGCGCCGGATATGCGGCTGCGGTGTTGGAAAGACGGCGATTGTCTCGCGCATGGCGTTTTCTCCCGGACCAAGTTGCAAATTGCCGAGGGTCGCCGGCCTTGGCGTTGATCCACGTCAAGGGCAGGTCGCGCGGTCCTATCTAGATTACCCGCAACGAGTTCGCGGGAGATCGAATGTCCAGCCAAGCTGCCCTGTTGCCCGGCCGCCGTCCGGCCCCATCCTATGTCGAGGATGTGATCCGCACCGCGATGGTGCTGACGATGTTTTGGGGCGTCATCGCCTTCACGGTCGGTGTCGTCATCGCAGCCCAGCTCGTCTGGCCGCAACTCAGCTTCGACAACGAGCACCTGACATTCGACCGATTGCGCCCGCTGCATACGTCGGCGGCCATCTTTGCCTTCGGCGGCACGGCGCTGATCGGCACCGCCTTCCATGTCGTGCAGCGCACCTGCCGCGCCCGCCTGTTCGGCGGCGCGCCGCTCGGCTGGTTCATATTGCTGGGCTACCAGTTTTTCATCCTGACGGCCGCCATCGGCTACCTGACCGGCGTGACGCAAGGCAAGGAGTACGCCGAGCCGGAATGGTACGCCGACGCCTGGCTGACCGTCGTCTGGGTCGCCTTCCTGATCGCCTATCTAGGCACCATCCTGAAGCGCGAAGAGCCGCACATCTACGTCGCCAACTGGTTCTATCTCGCCTTCATCGTCACCATCGCGATGCTGCACATTGTCAATAATCTGGCGATGCCGGTGTCGTTCGGCGGTGCCAAGAGCTACGGCGCGTGGGCCGGCGTGCAGGATGCGATGATCCAGTGGTGGTACGGCCACAACGCCGTCGGCTTTTTCCTGACCGCAGCCTTCCTCGGCATGATGTACTACTTCATACCGAAGGCCGCGAACCGCCCAGTTTATTCGTATCGGCTGTCGATCGTGCACTTTTGGTCCCTGGTGTTCATGTACATCTGGGCCGGGCCGCATCACCTGCATTACACGTCGCTGCCCGACTGGGCGCAAACGCTCGGCATGGTCTTCTCGGTCATGCTGTGGATGCCCTCCTGGGGCGGCATGATCAACGGCCTGATGACGTTGTCGGGCGCGTGGGACAAGCTGCGCACCGATCCTGGCCTGCGCTTCTCGGTAACCGC
The DNA here is from genome assembly GCA_903839865.1 of Enhydrobacter aerosaccus. Lineage (GTDB taxonomy): Bacteria > Pseudomonadota > Alphaproteobacteria > Reyranellales > Reyranellaceae > Reyranella > Reyranella aerosaccus_A. Next base: position 3,144 of record CAIMEE010000556.1, read on the forward strand.
CGTCGGCTTCTACGGCATGGCGACCTTCGAAGGCCCGGTCATGTCGATCAAGGCCGTGAACTCGCTCAGTCACTATACAGACTGGACGATTGGCCATGTGCATTCCGGCGCGCTGGGCTGGGTGGCATTCATCGTGTTCGGCACGATGTACTACCTGGTGCCGCGCCTGTGGGGCCGCACCACCATGTGGTCGACGCGCCTGATCGGCTGGCACTACTGGATCTCGACCGTCGGCATCGTCCTCTACATCACGTCGATGTGGGTGAGCGGCATCATGCAGGGCCTGATGTGGCGCGCCTACGACGAGCTCGGCTTCCTGCAGTACTCGTTCGTCGAGTCGGTCGCCGCCATGCATCCCTTCTATGCGATCCGCATGCTGGGCGGCCTGTTCTTCCTGAGCGGAGGCCTGCTCATGGCCTTCAACATGTGGCGCACCGTGCGGAGCCAACCGGAGACGGTCGGCACCGACGGCCGCACGGTATTTGCGGCCTAGAGGACATACGATGATTTTCCGTCACTCGATGATCGAGAAGAATGTAATCCTGATGCTGGTATTGACGCTGATCACGGTGTCGATCGGCGGCATCGTCCAGATCATCCCACTGTTCACGATCGAGAGCACGATCGAGCGCGTGGAGGGGATGCGTCCCTACACGCCTCTCGAGCAGATGGGCCGCAACATCTACACCCGGGAGGGCTGCTATCTCTGCCACAGCCAGCAGATTCGTCCGTTCAAGGACGAGGTCGAGCGCTACGGCCATTACAGCCTTGCGGCAGAGAGCATGTACGATCATCCGTTCCAGTGGGGCTCCAAGCGCACTGGCCCGGACCTGGCGCGCGTCGGCGGCCGCTATTCCAACGACTGGCATGCGGCGCATCTCGTCTCGCCCCGCGCGGTCGTGCCGGAGAGCGTCATGCCCGCCTACCCGTTCCTGGCCGAGCGGCCCCTCAAGTATGACGACGTGGCGGACCATCTGAAGGCCCTGCGCGTGACCGGCGTTCCCTATTCGGACGAGATGATCGCCAAGGCGCGCGCCGATCTCGAAGCGCAGGTCAACCCCGATGCCGACCCGACGGATCTGCTCAAGCGCTATCCGAAAGCAGTCGTCGGCAAGTTCAACGGCGAGTCAGCGCAGGTGACGGAGCTCGATGCGCTGATCGCCTATCTGCAGATGCTGGGCACCCTGGTGCCGATCAGCAACATCCCCCCGGAACGGCTGCGTCAGTGAGGCAATGATCATGGACATGAAAATCATCCACGAAATGCTCGCCACGCTCTGGACGGTTTGGGCCGTCGCGATCTGCATGGGCATCGCGTTCTGGGCGCTGCGCCCGGCCAATCGTACGCGTTTCGAGAACGACGCGCGTATTCCCCTAAACGACGAACGGTAGGGCGCCGACCATGCCGACCAAGATCGAAAAAGACGCCATCACCGGTCGTGACACGACCGGCCACGAATGGGACGGCGTCAAGGAACTGAACACGCCGCTGCCGACATGGTGGGTCTATACCTTCTACGCCTGCATCGTGTTCGCCGTGGTGTATTCGGTGCTGTATCCGTCGTGGCCCTGGCTTTCGGGCCATACGACCGGCCTGCTGGGCTACACCAACCGCACGCAGCTCACGCAGGATCTCGGCGAACAGGCCAAGGGCCGAGCCAAGTTCGTCGATCGCATCCGCACCGCATCGTTCGAGGACATCCGCAAGGATCCAGAGCTGTTCAATTTCGCGCTGGCGGGCGGCCGGTCCGCCTTCCAAACCAATTGCATGCAGTGCCATGGCGCGGGCGGCGCGGGCAGCAAGGGTTTTCCCACGCTGGTCGACGACGATTGGCTGTGGGGCGGCAAGATCGACCAGATCTACCAGACGATCCAGTTCGGCATCCGCAATGCCAACGACAAATCGCGCCAGACCATGATGCCGCGCTTCGGTGCCGACCAGCTGATGACCGCGGCGCAGGTCGCGGCGGTGACGGATCATGTCCTGAGCCTGTCGGGACAGGGAAAGTCGACGCCCGAGGGCGCCAAGCTATTTCAGGATCAATGCGCGGCTTGCCACCAGGCGACCGGCAAGGGCAACCAGGAAATGGGTGCGCCCGACCTGACCGACGGCATCTGGCTGTACGGCGGAGACCGCGCCAGTATCTATCGCACGATCTTCTACGCGAGAAACGGCTCCATGCCGTCCTGGAGCGAACGTCTCGATCCGGCGACGATGAAGATGCTGGCCCTCTACGTCCACGCCCTCGGCGGCGGGAAGTAGGGCGTGGGGACGCGTAATGGATGGCGAGACCTCTCTTTACGCGCCCCGAGTCAGGGTCTATCCGCGCGCCGTCTCCGGCACCTGGCGGTGGGTGAAGTGGAGCGTGCTCGTCCTGCTGCTTGGCATGTACTACGTGGTGCCATGGTTGCGCTGGAATCGCGGGCCGGGGGCCCCTGACCAGGCGATCCTGCTCGACCTCGACGGCCGGCGCGGCTGGATTTTCGACATCGTGCTGTGGCCGCAGGAAGTCTACTTCGTTACGGGCTTCCTGATCCTGGGCGCGTTCGGTCTGTTCCTGGCGACGTCGCTGTTCGGCCGCGTGTGGTGCGGCTTTGCCTGTCCGCAAACCGTGTGGACCGACCTGTTCATGCTGGTGGAACGGTTGATCGAGGGTGATCGCAACGAACGCATGCGACTCGATCGCGCGCCGCTATCTGCCGTCAAAGCGGCAAAGAAAGGCCTCAAGCACCTCGTGTGGCTGGCGATCGCCGCGGCAACCGGCGGCGCCTGGGTTTTCTACTACGTCGATGCCCCCAGCACGCTCTTCAAGATCTTTCGCGGCGAGGCCTCGACCGAGGTCTACGTCTTCATTGGCCTGCTGACAGCCACCACCTACACGCTGGCCGGCTGGGCACGTGAACAGGTCTGCACTTACATGTGCCCGTGGCCGCGCTTCCAGGCCGCGATGCTCGATGAGCAAAGCGTCATCGTCACCTATCAGAAGTGGCGCGGCGAACAGCGCGGCAAGCACAAGGCGGGCGACAGCTGGGACGGGCGTGGCGACTGCGTCGATTGCCGCCTGTGCGTCAACGTCTGCCCCACCGGGATCGACATTCGCGACGGCCAGCAGCTCGAGTGCATCGGCTGCGGCCTCTGCATCGACGCCTGCAACGAAACGATGGCCAAGGTCGATCGACCGGTCGACCTGATCCGCTGGGACACGCTTGCGCATCAGGAGGAGCATGAACGCGGCCGGGCTCCTACTGCGTGGCGCCCGATTCGCGCCCGCACCCTCCTGTACTCGGCTCTGCTGGCGGTGGTGGCCGCAGTCATGATCGCAGCCTTCGCATGGCGCAGCGATATCGATGTGTCCGCCCAGCGTGATCGCAGCCCGAACTTTGTGCGCCTGTCCAACGGCGACGTTCGCAACGGCTATACGGTCAAAATCTCGAACAAGCGGCAGGAAGACCGGCGCATCCGCGTTGGCGTTCGGGGGCTGTCCGATGCTGCGATCGCAATCACGAACGCGGCCGATGAACTCGCCGGCCCGCCTCATCTCACGATCCACGCCGATGCCGTCGGGACCTATCGAGTGCTGGTGACGGTCCCCGCCGCGAAGGCGCCGGCGGGATCGATGCCGATCTCATTTTTCGCTGTCGACGACTCGGGCCGCGAGATCGCGCGTCACGAGTCGGCTTTCGTCGGCCCGGGCCGATAGGGGATCTTCATGTCCTTCCTTCGCATTCATCCCATACCGCTGACCTTCATCGCGGGTTTCGCCGTCGTCTTCGCCGTCAATGGCATCATGATGTGGCTGGCCATCGACTCCTTCTCTGGTCTCTATAGCAATCATGCCCGCGACCACGGGGTCGCCTACAACCGCGTCATTGCCGAGCAGAAGGCGCGCGACGGCCTCGGCTGGAAAGTCGCGACATCGTGGCAACCAGAGTCGCAACGTCTGGGGCTTTCGCTGGCCAATGCGGACGGAAGTCCGCTTGCCGGCGCCCGCGTTTCGGTGGAGCTCGTCCGGCCGGCAGAAAGGCGGGCACCGGTCGACGTGCATCTGACCAATCTCGGTGATGGCCAATTCGGTGCCAGGATCGACTTGCCGATGCGTGGCAGCTGGGACCTCGACATCGCCGTCGAGTCAAATGGGCAGCACTATGCCGTCACCAAACGGGTCTTCCTGCAATGACCGACCTGGCGCTTGCCGGCTTCACGGCAGAAGCGCAGGAACGCCCGCGCTGTGCGCATTGCGGGGAGCCGCTGCGCACGGGCGCCGAAACCGCCTTCTGCTGCGCTGGCTGCGCAAGTGCCCACGCCATCATCGGTGAGGCCGGACTCGGCTCCTTCTACAGAAAGCTCGAGGATACCCGGGCGCACCGCCCGGTGCCGCTCGAGACCGATTTCCAGACCTTCGCGCGTGCTCTCGATGACGGATGCTTCGCGCTCGACCTTCTGATCGAAGGCCTGGATTGCGGCGCCTGTGTCTGGCTGATCGAGAGCCTGCTCGCCCGCAATCCCTCAGTGATCGCAGCGCGGGTCAATCTCTCTACCCGCAGACTGGCTCTCAAATGGCGCGGCGCCGCAGCCGATGCAAACAGCCATGCCGCACTGATCGCCGCCCTTGGCTACGTTCCCCTCCCGTATCGCACATCCGATGCGCTCACCCAGGAAGACAGGCAGGCGAGCGAGCTGCTGCGCAGCCTGGGCGTTGCGGGCTTCGCCGCAGCCAATGTCATGCTGCTCTCGGTCGCGGTCTGGTCGGGCCACGACGGCTCGATGGGCGAGGCGACCCGCACCCTGTTCCATTGGCTGTCGGCTGCGATTGCCCTGCCGGCGATCGCCTATGCCGGCCGGCCGTTCTTTCGCTCGGCTTTCACCGCGCTCCGGGCCGGCCGGACGAACATGGACGTGCCAATCTCGATCGGCGTGACGCTCGCCTGCATCGTCAGCCTGCACGAGACCTGGATCGGCGGGGAGCATGCCTTCTTCGATTCGGCGATCACGCTGCTGTTCTTTCTTCTGATCGGTCGCTACCTCGACCGACGCGCCCGTGGCCGCGCGCGCCACGCCGTCCAGGCGTTGATGGCATTGTCGAACGGCAGCGCGCAGGTGGTGCGCGCCGACGGCGTCACGGAGGCGGTGCAGATCGAAAGGCTCGTGCGGGGCGACATGCTTCTGGTAGCGGCCGGCGAAAGACTCGCCGCCGATGGCACGATCGTCGAGGGCAAGTCGTCGCTCGATGCCTCGCTGATCAGTGGCGAGAGTCTGCCCGTCGCCGTCGAGGCTGGCGACAAGGTCGTGGCAGGCATGGTCAATCTCGGCGCACCCCTGCGGATCAACGTGACGGCTGCCGGTGAGCGTACTGTGCTGGCCGAAATCGTACGCCTCGTCGAGGCGGCAGAGCAGGGACGTTCGCGATTCGTCGCTCTCGCGGATCGTGTGGCGCGAGCCTATGCGCCTGTCGTTCATCTCACGGCGCTGCTGACCTTCATCGGATGGGTGGTGGTGGGTGGACTTGCCTGGGATCGCGCACTGGTGATCTCGACGGCCGTCCTGATCATTACGTGTCCGTGCGCGCTGGCCCTGGCCGTTCCGGTGGTGCAGGTCGTCGCGAGCACGCGCCTTCTGAAATCAGGGGTGCTCTTGCTGTCCCCGACAGCCCTCGAGCGATTGGCCGAGGTCGACCACGTCGTGTTCGACAAGACCGGCACCCTGACGCTCGGACGTCCCGAACTGGTGCCGGTGAACGACGACGCGGCGCTCTTCCTTGCCGCAGGCATGGCCGCCAGCTCGCGGCACCCGCTCGCGAAGGCGTTGTTGAGGGCGGCGCCGCGCGCGGCGATCGTGGACGGCGTGATTGAACATGCCGGCCAGGGACTGGAGGCAGGGTCGGCAAGGCTCGGTTCGGCCGCATTCTGCGGCATCTCGACGGCGCCCAATGACGGCCTCTCCGAGATATGGCTCGCGCGACCGGAGTATGAGCCGGTGCGCTTTGCGTTTTCAGATCGCCTGCGGCCGGATGCTGCCGACGTAGTTGGAGCCTTGCAGCGCCTCGGTCTGTCCGTCGAACTGCTGTCCGGCGATCAGCCGCAGGCTGTAGCGCTCGCCGCAGCGAACGTCGGCATTTCGCAGGCACGGGCAACCGTGGGGCCGGCCGGCAAGGTGGCGCATCTGCGCGAACTGGCGGCTGCCGGCAAGAAAGTGCTGATGCTGGGCGATGGTCTCAACGACGCGCCGGCGCTGGCTGCGGCCCATGTGTCGATCTCGCCAGCCGGAGCGGCCGAAGCTACCCAGAATGCAGCGGACGCCGTCTTCCAGGGGGACGCGCTTGGTCCGATCATCGAGGCGCTCACCGTGTCGCGCCGTGCGGGCCGTCTGGTGCGCCAGAATCTCGTTCTGGCACTTGCCTACAATCTCGCCGCCGTGCCCTTGGCGATTGCCGGAGCGGTAACGCCGCTGATCGCGGCAATTGCCATGTCCTCGTCCTCGCTTTTGGTCATTGTCAATGCGCTGCGTCTTGGCGTGCGGCGTGGGCGGATGTGATGGACAGTTTGCTCATCCTGGTTCCCGCCGCGCTGACGCTCGGTCTTCTGGCGCTGGCGACGTTCCTGTGGGCGCTGGCGCACGGCCAGTTCGAAGACCCGGAAGGCTCGGCGGAGCGCATTTTGTTCGACGATGAAGAAGTAGGAGAAAAATGATGTCACACTGGATCATGGGCATTCTGGCCGGAGTTGCCGGCCTCATCGGGCTCTTTATGTCGGGCGCGGCGCGCGACCCTGCGATCTTCTGGTTCGGTCTCAGTCTTTCGGTCTTCGGCGTCTTGTTCTGCTGGTGGATGATCAAGACCGCGTACGACGAATCCGAGGCAGGCTGAGAAGGGTTGATCCAGATCATGGGCGCTGTCGCCGGTATGAGCGACAGTTGCTCTGTCGGCATCAACTGGAGCGCAGCATGGCCCTGAAGAAGATTCGGCTGGAAATGGCACGGACTCCCAAGTTTCCGGAAGGAAATCCTCGATGCGGATATGAGTTTACTGCGCCGCTCGATGAGGCGGGCAAGCTCGATGCCGTCAATTGGGCCGCCACCAAGTCACAATGCAGCGTGCATCGGTTCTCGGACGACGCCGATGACGAGCATGGGGTGCTGCTCCACCATCGCGGCAAATGGGTGTTCTCGTATCGTGCAGGAGAGGAAGACGACGAGCCGATCTTTCGCTTCGACTCCCATGTTTTCCGGCCGGGCGAATATGTGTCCGTTACCGAGCACGACGGCAAGACCTATCCGTTTCGCATTGTCAGCGTGCATCCCGTATTGGCTGCAAAGACCCATTGATCTGGGTCAATGCCGGTCCTGCCCGGTCGCCCGAATCTGACGCATGCGTAACTTTCTGTATCGATGCCCCGTTACGATGTTGAACGTGCAGGGAACGATCGCCACGGGCGATTATGAGGGGCAGACCTACGTGACGCAGTCGTGCCTGGCCTGCGGCGGCTTTCACCTGATCGATCCGCTCACGGGAAAATCGCCGGAGCGGTCGAAGAAGTCACGCCGTCACGACCCGGATTCCCCGAAATGAGGAGGAGGCGGTCGTGAGCCAAGTCTCGGAAACTGTTGTGCGTCGGAACCGGGTGGCGACTGTCGTGCTGGCGGCCCTCATGGTTCACGGCCGCAAAGGCAAAGCGGGGTTCACCCCGGACTTCGACTGGCTTACCGGCATGCTGTCCTATGTCGAAGAAGTCGCGACACGGCAGCACTACCGATTTGAAGAAGCGTGGTTTCTGAAGCCGCTCGAGAAGTTGATGCCGGAGCTTCGCCCCCAGTTCGCGCGCATGCGTCGCGATCATATCGGCTCCGGTGGATATTGCAGCCGTATGGCCGAATCGCTGGGCCACTGGAAGCGGGGCTGGCCAAGGGCGGTCGACCAGTTTCTCGACAATGCGCGCGATCATTTCCGCCTGAGTGCCGGCCATGGGCGGCTCCTGCGCGCGGCCATCATTCCCGCGGCGGAACGATGCTTCGGTCCCGAGCATTGGACTGCGGCGGCGGCGGCCTTGGCCCGTTCCGAGGATCCTGTTGCGCTGAGCCTGGTCCGTAGCGAGTGCGAAGCCGCACTCTGTCGAAGAATGGGCCGGACGGTCCCACCACTGCCGGCGTTTGGCCGGGTTGATCCAGATCAAAGCGCCGCACAGGTGTGACGCATAACTGTACAGGCATAGCTCTGGAGGGGTTATGGAAACGACGGAAATCTATTTCCTGGTGCTTGTGTGCAGCGCGTTCGGTGTTTTCGCCGCGTCCCTCATAACGCTGACGATTTACGAGAAAGCCCACGCGCGCTCTGCAGGGCGTAACGGCCCTTAAATAGCGCTCTCAATCCTTTCCCGGCGTCCGCAGCGTGCCGATACGCCGAAGCTCCTGACCGCTCCATCGGAGGGGTGTGGGTCTTCCGGCCTACGGGGGATATTGTCGCCGGCCTGACTGTCGCGCTCGTCGAACCGCCCTTGTCGATGGCCATCGCGGCGCCTACGGCATCACGCCCGAGCGCAGCCTGCTCTTGCTCCCACCGGTCGCTGGATAGGCCTCCCGCTGGCGCAGCCGCCGGAAACAGGGCTCAGGCGCCTCTTGCTCCTTCCAGCTGGGTCGCGGCCCGGGCGAACAGCCGGTATTTCACGTCGACGACGGAGAGTTCCCGCGCCCAGTTCACCAGGTCGCCCCACGGATCGTTGAGCTTGCCGAGTCCGCCCACGATCGCCACCACCGTGCCCAGCTCGATGCGCCCTTCGAGGGCGAGCCAGCCGCCGGCTCCGAGAGCGGCGGCGACGGACAGATGGTGCATCAGGTTCATCAGCAGGTTCATCAGATACTTCATCCAGTAAATGCCCATGTTCAGCCCGAAGACTTTCTCGACAGCGGAGAGTTGCGCACTGTTCGAGGCCGCGGCCACGCCGTTGGCGATGGCGCCGCTGATCTCGCGCTTGAGCAGAATTCGATCCCGCGCCCGGCGATTGATCGCGGTCTGCAGAAGCGGCACGAAAATCGTTTGAGGAATGAAAAATGCCAGCCCCAGCAGCGCCAGGGACGGCTGCAGAACGAACATGTATGCGATCACGCTGACCAAGATGCCGCCCTGCATGAGGGGCTCGGAAACGCTCAACGCGGCGAAGCCGCCGATCGGCTCGGCTTCCTCCAGGATCAGCGCGATCTCGACGCCGGCCTCCATGCCGTCGTCGCCTTCAAGAACGCGCCGGCGCAACGCGCGTACGGTGCTCTCGGCGACCCATCCACGATAGATGTTCAGGGCAAGCTTCAGCGACTGTTCTGCAAGACTGACGCCGGCGTAGGTTGCGGCGAGCCATAGAATTGCGGAAAATGACCCCTTGTGGGCGAGGTCGTTGACGATGCGGCGTTGCAATTCCAGCGGGGCGGTGCTGAGCAGGAAAACCATGGCGGACAGCAGCGCGAGGGCTATCTGGTGCCGGCCGGTGTAGCGCAGCACGAAGCCGAAGATCGTCCGGGGCATCTCAGGCACGACGCTCAACGGCCTTTATGGCATTGCGTATGGCGTCGATCAGGGCACTGTCGGACAGCGGCTTTTCGAGAAGATGATGGATGCCGAGTTTTGCGGCCCGCGCACGAAGGTCCTTGTTCGTGCGGCCTGTGATCATGATGACCGATCCGGTCATGCCGCGTTCGCGGAGTGCCGCGGTGAGTTCCAGACCGTCCATGACAGGCATTCGATAGTCGACGACCAGACACGCGAAGGAAGGCAGGCTTTGCTCTTCAAGGAAGGAAACGGGGCCGTCATAGATGCGCACCGACAGTCCCTCGGCCTCCAGGGCGAATTTGAGTGCGTTGCGGACAGCGGCATCATCCTCGACGATACAGACCACATCCGACGTGCCCGGCATTAAAGAATCCTTCCTGGGTAACGCCTTGGAGAAGTCTTGCCTCCTTAGCGCTATCCGAAGGTTCGAGAATTGATCTAACGCAATCCGGCGTCAGGGCCCGATGCCGGCCAGCAGCGCCATGCGCACGAGCGCCGACAGGCTGTCCGCGCGCATCTTGGTCATGACGTTCGCACGGTAGATTTCGACGGTGCGGGCGCTGATACCGAGGTCGTAGGCGATGATCTTGTTCGGTTTGCCGGCGACCAGCCCATCCAGCACCTGACGCTCGCGCGCAGAGAGAAGATCGAGCCGGGACTGGATTTCGGAGCCGGCCGCGCCGCTGTCCCGCTCGCTGCTGCGGCGTGCCAGTGCGGCCCTGATGGCCGTGAGCATGACTTCGTCGTCGAACGGCTTCTCGATGAAATCCAGTGCGCCAGCCTTCATGGCTTCGACTGCCAGCGCGATGTCGCCATGGCCGGTCATAATAATGACGGGCAGAGTGCAGCCGCCAGCCTTCAGGCGCTTCTGCATCTCGATGCCATCGATCCCGGGCATGCGCACGTCGGAGACGATGCAGCCATCCTGGATGCCCGGGAGTGCTTTCAGGAAGGCCGCTGCAGACTCATGAACCCGTACGGCAAGGCCTGCGGTGCTGAGCAGGAAGGCAAGGGACTGCCGCACATCGACGTCGTCGTCGATGACGTGGACGACTTGGCTATTGGGCAAGATCCACCTCCTCCTGCTCGTCTGACGCGTGCAACGTGAAATGGAAGGCCGCTCCGCCCTGCGACGGTGCATCGACCCAGATCTTGCCGCCATGGGCTTCGACGATCGTACGGCAGATCGAAAGACCCAGACCCATTCCCTTCTCCTTGGTTGTCACGAAGGGTTGGAACAACTGGGCGGCGACGGCCGGCGCCAGGCCCGGACCGGAGTCGGCCACCCCGACCTCGACCATACCGCCGGCTTGCATGCTGGTCGTGATCTCGAGCTTTCGCGGACCCTTATGGTCGGCCAGAACCTCGATGGCGTTGCGAATCAGGTTCACCAGAACCTGCTGAATTTGAATGCGATCCGCCAGCACGTCGGTTGTGCGGGAGTCGAGTCGGAAGGAGACGGAGATGCCGTTCTCCCTGGCGCCTATCAGGGCAAGCGTGCTGGCATCCTCGATGAGTTTCGGAAGATTCTCGGCCTGGCGTTCACTGTCGCCGCGTGCCACGAACTCGCGAAGCCGCTGAATAATGCGGCCGGCGCGTAAAGCCTGGTCGGCTGCCTTGGACAGCGCGTCGCGCAGGGCGGGGGCCGGAGCGTCACCTGCCTTCTCGAGAAGACGATGGCATCCCTTGAGATAGTTCGTGATCGCGGTAAGCGGCTGGTTGATCTCATGGGCAAGCGTCGACGCCATTTCGCCGAGGGCCGTGAAGCGCGACATGTGCGTCACTTCCGATTGCAGCTCCTTGAGACGGCTTTCCGTCATCTGCTGGTCGGTGAGATCGCGGATGAAGCCGGTGAAATAGTGTCCATCCGCAGAGCGCAGTTCGCCGATCGTGAGATGCATCGGGAAGGTCGTGCCGTCCTTGCGTTGGCCCACGACAATGCGTCCGATGCCGATGATGTGGCGAACACCCGTCTCGAGGTATCGCTCGAGATAGCCGTCGTGTTGCTCGCGATGCGGTGTTGGCATGAACCTGGAGATATTTTCCCCTGCCACCTCGTCCATCGTGTAGCCGAACAGGCGCTCCGCAGTGCTGCTGAGTGATTCGATCCGGCCGCGCCCGTCGATGATGATCATGGCGTCGGGCACCGTGCGCAGGATCGAGCGAAGGCGTGCCTCGGTGCCCTGCAATGCAAGCGCGAGGGCGGACTGCTCGTGCGCGGAAGAAGATGCCGGTTCGGTCGCGTGATGGACGATCCATCGGGGCTCGTCGTCACCGGTCACCATCGGCGAATTCACGACCTGTAGAAGTCTCTGGTGGTGCTGGCCGGCATCGCCTGTCTTGAAGAGCCCGGGCGCCATCTGATGCGGTTTACGGGTTTTCACTGCAGCCAGCAGCGAGGCGACGAGGGGTTCCAGGGAATCGCTTCCTCGAAAGGCGTCCTGGATGTCACGGCCGACGAGATCGGGTGGCGATATGCCCATCAACGCGAGGTAGGGACGGCTGGCGGCCGCGATCTTCTGCCTCGACGAAATCAGCAGGACAGGACTTGGCAGTGCCGTAACGAAGGCCGCCAACTCGGAGGATAGGGAGACGCTTTCGTCCACTTGGTGCATTGCTCTTGGGCAAACACCCTACCAGCAAATGCACTTCGTGACGAACGTCACCTCAGGGTTCCGTTTCAGCCGCGCGACAGGACGTGCATGTGGACTTCCACAGACTTGATGCCGGGAACATTCGCCGCCGCCAGCCGGTACGCTTCGAGGATCTCGGTGCTCGGCACGACTCCCCAGAGATGCGCGACGTTGCCGTTGACCACGACATCGCCGCGCCGTGCGACCGACCAGCTATGGCCGGTTACGGCAGCCGTGACGGCGCTATGGAGAAGCTCCGCCGTGGAAAGAGACGGTGCTTCGGCCTTGGGGGGGAACACGGCTGCCTGGGGCCGACGCGACAGTAGCGCCTTCAGGAGGTCGACCCGACTCACGACACCGATCACCGACTTGTCCCGCGTGACCGGCACCCGCTTTACGCGCTGGGTCGACATCAACTTGGCCACTTCGACGAGAGGCATGTTTTCGTCGACGGTCAGGACCTTTTCGGTCATCACCTCGGTGACGGGCCGCGCGAAGCTGCTGGCGATCGATGCTTCTTGGCGCAGCTCGCGATCCCATGCTTCGGAACGAGCGTGCCGGATCAGATCGGCCTCGCTCACGATGCCGATCATGATGCCGTTCTTGTCCAGCACCGGCATGGCGCTGACACCGGTGTTGACCAGCAATTCCACGGCCTCCTGCACGGTGGCGTCGTAGGTGAGCGAGGTAATTCCTTCCGACATCACATCCTTGGCCCTCATCCACTCTCTCCCTGAAATGTTGCAGATGACAAATTAATCTCGCGGCGGAATGAACGCGTTGCGTTGGATCAATCCTCGCCCGCATCCGCAGCGCTCTGGCGCCGTAAGTAAGACGGTCGAGGAACTGGGTCAACAGATCGACTTCCGCGTCGTTGAAGGCGTCGGCCTGCGACGCGTAGATTGTCTGGGCGCCGATCATGGCTCCCGACACACGCAACGGAGATGCCCGTGAAGTCCCGCTGTACCTTGATCGCGCCGATCTTGAGTGCTCTTCTACCGGTTGGAAATGCCCAACCCGGCGAGGCAGGGCTTGACGTAGATCAATGAGGTCTTGGCCTCATGGAGCACACTGCATCGAAGGTCACTCATTACCCAAGAGGCTTCCGTGCTGCACGCCAAAGCGATCGTCTGGATGGATTCTTCGGAAGCGCATGTCTTTCGCTTCAATGCCCAGGATGTCGAGAAAGCCCGGCTCAAGGCGCACAGGCCATTTCGAAAGGTCCACCACAAGGCGGGTGCGATCGGAGCAGGACATGAGCCTCTCAACACCGCCTATTTCACCGAGGTTTCTGGAGCGCTCGAAGGAGTGCACGAGTGGCTCTTGACGGGGCCACACGGCGCAAAGGAGCAATTTCTGGCCCACGTCCGGCATTATTTACCGGTGCTCGAGAAGAGCCTGTATGGCGTTGAGACCCTCGACCACCCCACGGACGGCCAGCTGGTCGACCATGCGCGGCGGTTCTTCAAAGCCGCCGACCGAATGCACGCGCAATGAGAAGATGGGGCGCACTGGTTCTGGCGTTGGTGCCGCACTCCGGCTCCGCCCAGGATGTCCAGAACGGTTCGGCAATTGCCGGCCGGTGGTGCGCAAACTGCCACACGGTCGAGCGCGCGCCAGCCGGAGCAAGAGCCGATAGTGTGCCGAGCTTCGTCGACATCGCGAACAGGCCAAACACTTCAAGAGAGTCGCTGCGCGCTTCGATGACGGGACAGCATGGTCGAATGCCCGATTTCTCTCTGACGAACGCCGAGATGAACGACCTCTCATCGTACCTGCTTAGTTTCCGGAAGTGATTTTTCGTCTCTGATCGGCAGGGGCTCTCCATCGACGATCGTGTTTATGGCGACAGAGACCCGACGGCGAAGAATTGATTCCCTGCTCAGGTTGACCCAGATCAATTCATTGCAGGCGTCACGGAGCCATCCTCCGTGCTTCTTGATTATTCACGCAGGTGTCGCATGCTTTCTCAGCAAGATGTTCGCCGGATCCTTGGACGTCTCGAAGACGCGAAGGTGACCAAAATCCTCGAACTCGCGCCAGAACTGTCGGACGTCGAGAGTGCCGCAATGTGCCTGTCCGGAAACCACGACGTGATGGCGAAAAGCGCCCATCACACTTCCGCGCTGGCCGAGGCCATCGTCGAGATCGTCTGCCTTGGCGAGGAAGGCCCGGCATCGCGGTAGATGAACGGCAAGCAGCGTCCACCGATGCCCGCGGATACTGGCGCGGACACGCAATCGAGCGCTGGTCCATCGAGCGACGATGCCATCGGGAAAATCGTCGCCAGCAGCAACTACTGGCCGGCGGACGAAGACCTTGGCTTCCTGCAGACTCATGAGGCTCGCGGCCTTCGGCTGCAGCTGGAGTATCTCAAGGCCGATGCAATCATGCGACGGCAGCGAATCGCAAGCACGATCGTGGTCTTCGGCAGTACGCGCATCGGAGAACGTCAGGATGCCGAACGGCAGGTCGAAGAGAGCAAGCGCCGGCTGGCGGTTGCACCGGACAATAGCGACTTCAAGCGAGCGCATATCGCGGCCCAGCGGTTGCTGGCAAAGAGCAAGTACTATGACGTTGCCCGCGATTTGGGCCGGACGGTAGGGCTGGCCGGTGTCAATCACGAGCGCGGCCATACCGTGATCATGACGGGTGGTGGGCCAGGCATCATGGAAGCGGCCAACCGCGGCTCTACCGACGTCGGGGCGCTGTCCATCGGGCTCAATATCACGCTGCCGCACGAACAGTCCCCGAACCGCTACGTCACACCAAGTCTTTGCATCCAGTTTCGTTACTTTGCGATGCGCAAGCTCCACTTCGCGCTGCGCGCCAAGGCGCTGGTCGTTTTTCCGGGTGGTTTCGGGACGATGGACGAGCTGTTCGAGATTCTCCAGCTTTTGCAGACGCGGAAAATGCCGCCCATTCCCGTGGTGCTGGTCGGGGAGGAATACTGGCGCAAGGCCTTCGATGCCGATTTCCTTGTCGAGGAGGGCGTCATCGACGCCGAGGATCGCGGCCTCTACTGGTTTGCGGAGACAGCTGAGAGCATCTGGTCCGGGATTTTGGGATGGCATGAGAAGCGGGGAACGCTTCTGGTGGACCCGAGCGACGACTCGCCGTGAATTTGTCCTTTCACGGCGCTGCGGAAACCGTCACCGGCTCCTGTCATCTGCTGGAGGCCTGCGGCGTCCGCATTCTGGTCGACTGCGGCATGTTCCAGGGCAGCCGCGAACTGCAAGAAGACAATGCCTCTCCATTTGGATTTGACGCCGCGTCCATCGACTACGTTCTGCTGACGCATGCACACCTGGATCATGTCGGTCGCCTGCCGCTCCTCGTCAAACGGGGATTCCGGGGGGAAGTCATCGCCACTTCCGCGACCTTCGAGCTGGCGCGCCTGGTAATCCTCGATTCTGCCCATCTGCAGAGCGAAGACGCGCGGCATCATCGGCATTCTCGCAGCTCCAAGAGAGAGTCCGACGATTGCGAACCGCTATACTCGATGCTCGATGCACTCGACGCGATCGGACGATTCGGCCGCTCGGCCGAATATGGCAAGGCGATCCCGATCGCTTCCGGAGTCCGTGCGACGTTCTTCGACGCCGGCCACATTCTCGGTTCGGCGAGCATTCTTGTCGAGGCCAACGAAGGCGGGCGCGAAAGGTCGATTCTCTTTTCGGGCGATATCGGCAATGACGGTCGTCCTCTTTTGCGCGCGCCCCAGACGCCGACCGCAGTCGAGCACGTAGTGATGGAGGGCACCTATGGCGACCGGTGTCATCGGCCGTTTGCGGCCTCCGTTGATGAATTCTTCGACGCAATCAACTCGACTCTCGCGCGTGGCGGCAATGTGCTCATTCCGACCTTCGCGCTGGAGAGGACGCAAGACATCCTCTATTTCCTGCACGAGGGCATTGCCCGGGCAAGATTGCCCGCAACCTTGCCGGTCTTTCTCGACTCGCCCATGGCGATCTCGGCGACGGAAATCTTCCGCCGCCATCCCGAGTGTTATTCTTCCGGGATGGCCGGCCGATTTGCGGCGGCGGACGATCCGCTGAGCGTTCCCGGACTGCGCATGACCCGGGAAACCCTCGAGTCAATTGCCATCAATCGGATCCACGGTGGAGCCGTCATCATGGCGGGGGCCGGCATGTGCACAGGCGGCCGCATTCGTCACCATCTTGCAGGCAACCTCGGTAACGCCGCGGCCGGTGTCGTATTCGTGGGATTTGCAGCCCTCGGGACGTTGGCCCGCCGCATCGTAGATGGAGCTCGCACTGTCAGGATTTTGGGCGAAGACATACCCGTTCGGGCTCGGATCCATACGATCAACGGATTTTCGGCCCATGCTGATCAGCGGGAACTTGTCGCCTGGCATAACCGCATCGGCGGC
>CAIMEE010000557.1 GCA_903839865.1 Enhydrobacter aerosaccus
CAGTTCGGGGTCAAGATTGTCGAAGCTCATGATCTTTGACATGGCGATTCCCCGGCCATGCAGGTCGAAAGCACGATCCGGATCGAAGCCGATATATTTCCGCCAGTCAAAGCCATGACCTTGATCCGTGATCGTTACCACACAGGCGGAAGGGGTCTTGTCCATGAGCACGGTGACCGCAATCCACCCAACTTAGCGATTCGATCACACGAACCAACCAAGTCCAGTGGTAAAATGGCATCCGTAATCAATTGATATTAAAGGTTATTTATCATGTCGACCGCATAGTATTCTTGTCGACTTTATCGACTACCTCCATTCTGACGAACTGCTCAACCAGTCTCGACTGGAATCCAATGCCTTCCTCCGTCAACGGGTACTGACTTTCCCCGTTCTCGTTGTGGCCATGCTCTCCGGCTTCAAGGCCAGCGTTCAGAACGAGCTGAATACTTTTTTCGCCCATCTGATTGACCAGGCTGGGCCTATTCGTCGAGCCAGCGCTCAGGCTTTTTCCAAAGCCCGCAAGAATCTCGCCCATCATGTCTTCGGCACTCTCAATGTCCGCTTGCTGGATCTCGTTGAGGCCCGATTGCCGGTCCCACGCTGGCATGGCTTGCGGGTGGTCGCCGCCGATGCCTCCCAAATGCAGCTGTCCCTTCAGGACGCCACGGGTCGAATGGTTCGCGAGGCCATCGCTTTCGCCCTCTATCTGCCAGGGTTGGAGATGACGCTGGCGGCAACGCTGTACGGGCCTTCGACGGGTGAGCGGCAGATGCTGTTCGAGCACCTGGAAAGCCTCGCCCCGGGCGACCTGCTGCTGGATCGCGGTTACCCCGCCCGCTGGCTGATTGCTCACCTCAGCCAACACGGCATTCCCTTTTGCATGCGTGCCGACCAATCCGGCTTCAACGCGGTCAAAGCCTTCATGCGCACCGATCTGCCGGAGCGGGTGGTGACCCTGCCTGCCCCGGACCAGGCGGACTGCGACGATTACGAATGCGCGCCGACCCCAACACCAGTGCGACTGGTGCGCGTGGTCACCCCCAATGGCCGCGTGCACGTGGTGATCACGTCCTTGCTCGATGCCGTCACCTATCCCGCCGAGGGCTTCGCCGACCTGTATCACAGCCGTTGGCGCATCGAAGAAGCCTTCAAACGGCTGAAACATCGCATGGCACTGGAAAATACCTCCGGCTTGTCCTGGCTGGCCGCACAACAGGACTTCGGAGCCAAGGTGCTCGCCGACAATCTCCATGCCCTGGCGGTGCTCGACGCCACCGATCTCGGCCAGATTCCGAAAAGCCACAAGATCAACCGAACCGATGCCTTCGCCTACTTAAAACATGCCTACAAATCAACAACTTGATGGCGCGTGGCTAAGTTGAAAGGATTGCCTCACTCATCCGGCCGCCTTTCAAAGAAAAAACAATCAGGCAAGATGGCCGGAGCAATGTAGTCGATGTCCTTGGCCGACACCCCGCAGGCAAAGAAATTGCCGCGCCAATGACGGACCACATCGACGAGCCGATCGATTTCCGCGCGTGCGTCTTCCGCCGACAACCCGAAGCGGCCCGCTTGCGACAGCAGGTTGTAGATGCTGGCCGTGCGGCCGTTATTGCCGACGGTCAACGCCAAGTCGCGCCGCTCCAGGCTGACCGCGGGTGTGGGCACCAGGTCGTAGGCCGGCGACAGTCGCCATCCCTTCTGTCTGCGCAGCAGGGCGTGGTTGCGTGGGTGATCATCGTTGTTGGTCACCGCGGCGTTGAAAACCATACGCCTGAACAACTCGGCGCAGTCGGCTTCCGGATTGTCGGACCAGCGGCGCAGGTTGTCGGCCAATAGCGGGTACGACCAGCGTTCCCTGTCCAGATAGCTGTCGCCGCAATCAAGTACGGTCAGTCCACTAACGAGACCGAAGCGCAGATAGCCCTTGTCGGTGTAGTCTCGGTCGAAGCGCTGCAGCATGAGTACATCGCTGTCGCCGACCGTCTGCAACCGCTCCTGGGTGACGTTCAGGCCGCAACCTCGCGCAAGATCGAGCGTCGCGAATTCGATACGCTGAAGATTGCAGCGGTCATCTTTGGCGGGAAACTTGCCGAGCCAAAGATTTTGCGCGTCCTCAATCGTGGCTTTTGGTCGCGCACCGCCCATGCTGGTGCCGGGATCGAGTTGTTCGAGCAGATGCGCGTCGACCTGCCTCCCCTCCTCGATCGCTTGCGTGGCTGTGATCAGTTCGGCCAACTGGTGTGTGCGGTTGTACTGGCGTTTGGGCGCTGGCGGCTCGGCTTTCAGCCCGAAGCTCAGGTAGCCAGCGCCGTCCTGGGGTCCATGCAGCAAGTAGTCGATCTCTTGAAGATCTGCCGCGCTGCGTTCGAGCTTGTGCTCGATCACGCGCCGCCCCCAGGCATCGGGGCCGGCGTCTCGCACTGCCCCCGGGATGCCTTTGAGCTGGGTGAACTCGAAGACCTTTTTCGCCAGGGGCAACTGGAACGGATCGAGTGCAACCGCCTCTTGCCGCTGAAGATAGCGGTCGCCATAACGAAAGCGCCCGATCTGCGTGCCATCGGGTAGCGTCTGCACCCTGAGCAGCGCCGCCGTTACCGTCTCCAGGGTACCGGGGAGTTGGATGTAGACATAGGCTTCGCGCTCAGAAGTCATAGTCGTCGCTGGCCTTCCTGGGCTTGCCTGCCCGCGTGGGGCGGCGAGAAGCTTCGAGCGCTTTGCCGTGCAGATCGGTGTCAGGATCGGCAACGGCGTCCAGTGACTTGTCTACGCCTAGCGCCCATAGGACGGTGAAGCACACGCCGACCGCCGTGCCTGTCTTGCCAAGTTCCAGCGCGGTGAGGGTATTGCGGTTGATGCCAGCCTTGCCGGCGAGATCGGCGACCGACCAGCCACGCCGAATCCGCGCGACCCGGATGCGTTGGCCC